>DASQOM010000107.1:0-9821 GCA_035644495.1 Planctomycetota bacterium
CCTTCCCCGCCGCGATTTCGCCCGCGTAGACGACCGACAGCGCCCCGAAACCGAGGTTCGCCAATACAATGAAGGCGCCCCAGGTCCAGATCAGCCGCCGCGCCGCCGGTCCCACGCTCTCCAGCCGTTCGCGGAAGCGGAAGACGCGGGGGACCTGCGAGCCGACGGCGACGAGGCCGAAGTGGGCCAGGCCTGCCAGGACGATCAGGATTTTCTCCATCGCGCATCTCCTTTCGCTCGGTCTCTCCTAATTATGAACATGTTCATGTTTAGAGTCAAGTGAAACCGCGTTCAACGGGAGAGAAACCCGCTTCCGGCTGCACGAATCCCCCCCACAGGGCCGATAATAAGGGTGGGACGGGGCGTCCGGTCGGCGCCCCCTTCCGGGGGACACCGTGACTTTCAAAGACCTGGTCCGACTTCTCCGCCGCCGCTGGCTCACGGCCGGCCTCGTCTTCGCCGCCGTCTTCACCGGCTTCATGGGGTTCTCCTACGTGACCGAGCGCGCGCAGTACCGTGCCCGCGCCCGCGTGCTCATCACCACCCCCCCCATCCTCCTGACCGCCACCCAGGGCTCCCAGTGGATTTCCGTCAGCCAGATGGATCCCAAAACCTGGATCTCCATCATCTCGGGGCCCCAGGTCCGGAAATTCGTCGAAGCCGCCTTCCGGAAGCAGTTCCCCCAGGTCGACTTCCGCCCCGAGTGGCTCAACACGGTCTCCGCCAGCCTCGACACCGACGGCCAGCTGGCGTGGATCGAAGCCATCGCCCCCACGCCCGAGCTCGCGGCCAACCTCGCCAACGTCGTCGCGGAGCAGGCCGAGATCTACAGCAAGGAGATCGCCGGCCAGAACCTGAGCAAGGCGCGCACCAACACGGCGGAAAACCTCCGCAAGGAGCGCGATGCCCAGCAGGCCGAGGAGGCCTCCGCCCGGAAGCTTCGCGACGGCGCCCGCGCCCGCCTCGGCAGCGACAACCTCGAGCTCGACGTCCGCAAGCTCGAGGAGGAGACCCTCTCCCACGACAGCCACCGCCGCGACCTCGAGCGGCGCGGCGCGACCAACCTCCTCAAGCTGGAGCGCATCCGTTCCGACCGCTCGGTGGCCGAGCACCTCCAGCGCGAGGGCGTGCCCCGCCTGGCCACCGCGTCCGGCGAAAGCCGCATCCAGGAAAGCCCGGTGGTGAAGCAGGTCAGCGATCGCCTCGAATCGCTGCACCGCGAACTCCTGGTCGAACTGCGCCGCCACACCGAGGAGCATCCCCAGGTCAAGAATCTCCGCGCCGACATCCGCCAGACCGAGCTGGATCTCACCAAAGCCAGGATCCAGGCCCTCGGCAGCGACATCGACCGCGAGGAGCTCTCCCTGCGCACGGACAACGAGCTGATCGCGATCGAGGTCCGCGTCCTCGAGCCCGAGGTCCGCGAGATGCGCGACCGCCTGGCCCTGCTGACCCCCGTGCTGGACGACATCCGGCTCAAGGAGCGCGCCGCCCAGGACGCCCGCGGCCGAGCCGCCACGGTCGAGACCATCCTCGCCCAGCTCGCCTCCGCGCCCGAAGCCAGCTACGTCCAGCGCCTCCCCGCCGACCTCGCCAAGGCCGATGAAACCGTCCGCATCGAGATGCGTCTCCGGAAATCCTGGCCCGTCGCGCTGCTCGCGTCGATCATCGTCGGCATCTCCTTCGCCTTCCTCCGCGAATTCGTCGACACGACGCTCCGCTCCGACCACGACATCCGCCGCCACCTGGACTACCCGGTCCTCGCGGTCGTGCCGCGCGTCGTTTCAGGCGATGTCCTCACGGTGCGATCCGCCCGGGCCAGCATCATGTCCGAAATCTTCGACACCCTGGCCACCGTCCTCCTCTCGACGCCGTCGGACCGCCCGAGCCGGGTGTTCATGATCACCAGCACGAATCCCCAGGAGGGCAAGACCGTCACCTCGATCAATATCGCCGTCGCGTTCGCCCGCCAGGGCAAGCGGACGCTCCTCGTCGACGGCGACATGCGCGTCCCGTCGATCCACACCTCCCTCACCCTCCCCAGCTCGCCCGGCCTCTCGGAGGTCCTGGCGGGCACCGTGCAGGTGACGGACGAGGGCGTGCTTCAGGGCAGCGAAGTCCCCAACCTCACCGTGCTCCCCTGCGGCGTCCAGCCCGAGAACCCCTACGAGCTCCTCGATCCGACGCGCCTGGGACCGGTCACCGCCCAGCTCCGCGAGCAGTTCGACGTGATCGTCTTCGACTCGCCGCCCATCCTCCGGACCGGCGACGCGCTCAAGATCTCGTCCGTGGCCGAGCAGTCGCTCTTCGTGGTGGAGGCGGGCCGGACCGAGCAGCGGCAGGCGGCGTGGGCGAAGCGCCTGCTGGCGAACGTCGGGACGCGGATGGCCGGCGCGGTGCTCAACCGCGCGGTGACCGAGACGGAAGAATATTATTACTACTACGGCGCCGCTTCAGGGCAGTCCCGCAAGGAAGCGCGCGCCCGCTAGAGCCTCCGCATCGCGTCGACGTCGGCCTTCGACGCCCCCACCCTCAGCGCCCCCCGGACGTGGGAGTCCAGCTGCAGGGGCAGCTTCAGCGCGGCGAGCACGGCCACGACCAGCAGCTCGCGTTCGACGACCGTCAGGATCGGCCGGGACAGCACCTTCCCATAGCCGTCCTCGACGATCCACGCGGCCAGGTCGGGATGGAAGCTCCGCATCTTCGCCATGAGCCTGCCGTAGACGGGACCGTAAATGCGGCGGCAGAGGGCTTCGCCGCGGCGCCGGAGGCCTCCGCGGACGCGCGCCGGCCGGGGGCGATGCGGGGAGAGCTCCCGGAGGACGGAGAAGGCGTTGATGGCGCGGGCGTAGCCGGCAAAGGGCACGAGCTGGAGCAGCGCTTCGTCGAGTCGCGCGGGCGGCGTCCCCGCCCGGAGCGCCTCACGGATCGCCCGTCGCAGGGACGCCTCCCGTCCCCGTGCGGCGGCCACCGAAACGCGGGCGAGGTCTAGTACGCCTGGCGCGACTCTTTGAGGCAGAAGACGTGCCCGCTGGAGTTGGCGACGTAGATGAAGTCGTCGGCCGTGTTCGTCAGGATGAACTGGAGCAGACGCGTGGGATAGCGGCCCAGCGTCGCGCCCGTCATCTCGTCGACGGCCCAGATCTCCTTCTTCGGCCCCATCACGTACACGCGCTCCTTGCCCTTGAAGATGAAGCGCTCGGCCAGGGGAAGCTTCCAGCGCAGGCTGCCGTTCCGCCGGTTCCCCAGCGAGGCGTTCGTCTTGGGGTCGCGGTGCATGGGCATCACCTCGAACGCGTGCAGCGCGCCTTCGTCGGTCGCGACGTAGACCGTGCTGTCCTTCGCGACCGCGGGCGACTTGATCACCGAGCCGGTCTCGTACTTCCAGATCATGTTGCCGCCGTCGGCATCCAGCGCGTAGAAGGCGTTGTCCGTGCTGCCCACGAAAAGGATGCGCGTGGTGACCTGCGCGCGCTTCTTGCCGCCCTTGTCGTCGGGCTTGGCGCCCATCGCAGGCGCGCCCATGGCCGGGGCTCCCATCGCGGGGGGCGCCATGCCGTCCCCCTTCTTCTCCATCGCCGGCGGCGGGGCCATGCCGTCCCCGGGCTTCGGCGCGTCCCCGCCGGGCGCAGGCGCCTTCGGCGCGCCCTCCGAGCTCGGGACCTCGTCCGACCGGTACACGTACACCGTCGGGTCGGCCATCAGGGCGCGCTCGGTGGGATACGTCCACGTGAGCGTCCCGTCCGTCACCTTGTAGCAGTACACGTTGCCGTCATGGCAGACGAAGTACAGCGACGGGTCGGAGTAGATCGGGCTGTTCAGGATCTGGTTTTCCTTGGCCGCGATCGACGCCCGGAAGGACGTGATCTCCTGGCCCTTGTTCTCGACGTTGAGGACCCAGACGCGCGCCGAATCCGCGCCCGGCACGAAGACGAAGTTCCGGATCGCGAACGGGCGGGCCGCCGGCACGAAGCCGAGGCGGTGCGTCCAGCGAAGACCGCCGCTGATGCGGTCCAGGCAGTAGATGATCTGGTGCGAGATGAAATACACGTTGTCGCCGAAGGCGGCGACGCGGAGCCGCTCGCGGAATTCGTTGCGCTTCTTCTGGAGGGCCTGCGTCTCCTTGCCGACGCCCTTCTCCTTCAGCATGTCGTCGATCTGCCGGTTCACCAGGCGGAGCGACGCCTCGAGCTCCCGGATCTCCTCGGGCACGCCCTGGGCCACCACGGGCGGCCAGTCCAGGGGCGTGTCGGTGTCGACCCGGAAGATCCACGACGTCTGGCCGGTGAAGCGGTTCATCGCGACGACGGAGTTGTCCGGGGTCTCGATGAAGAGCTGGTCGCCGCCCATCGTGAGGCGGCTGATGGGCCGGTTGTTGAACTTGTACTCCCACTCGACGTGCTTCCAGGGCAGAGTGCGGACTTCCTGGACGACGGCGTTCTCGCCGGGGTCGTAGGTCTCCTGCAGGCTCCCGTCGCTGTACTGCTGCTCCGGGGAGAGTCGCTCGCCGCAGGCGGCCAGACTGCCCAGCATCAGGATGAGGGCGAGGGCTCTCATTTGGCCTCCTTTTTCTTCAGGTATTCGGCGAGATTGATCTTGTGCTTTTTCTCGTAGTCGCTGAGTTTTTCGATGCGGGCGATGTCGTCCTGGATCCGGTTCACGAGCTTGAAGATGTAAGGCTTGCCCTTGAGCCGGTCGCGAAGATCCCCGAGCATCTGCTCCCAGGAGCCGCCGTACAGCTCGTCCCGGAGCGTGACCAGGGTCTTTTCGTCGGGCGTGAGCCCGGCGGCGTATTTGTCGTGAGGCGACGCCTTCGCTGCAGCCATGGACGGAGAGTCTACCCACCCCCGATTGTAAGTTACGGATTTTAGGGCTGTCATCGGATGCTGTCAACAAATCGATGAAAGATCCGGGTGCCGGACATCCGGCGATCTATTGATTCCCCCGAACTCCCCGTGCTAGGTTACCCGGTATATAAGACGCGCCGCGCCGCAGGAACCCTGCGCGGTTCGCCGAAAGGGACCCGCAATCAATGGACGCCCGGAAGAAGGAGATCGAGAAGCTGGACGTCGACCTCCGGCGATTGGACCACCAGATCACCGCAGGCTGCGTCGAAATCGGCCGCCTCGCCTCCCAGGTCTCGCCGCCGGCCGTCAACACCGAGGAACTGGCGAAGTATCTCAACTCCGCGGTCACCCTCCAGAACTCCATCACGGGACTGCAGGCGGACATCGAACGAATCCGGACCCTGGTGCAGAACCTCGTCGCCCTCCAGAAGGAGAACGAGGACGCCCTCCGGCGCCGCGACCAGATCCTCCGGGACCGGCAGGCGCGCTTCATGGAGCTGGGCGCCGGCGCCTTCGGCCTTTACCGGAAGCTGCCGGAAGGCGCCGTCTACCGCCCGATTTTCGAAGACCTGCTGAAGCTCGACCGCGATGTCGAGGGCCGGAACGCCGAGCTCAAGCTCCTTCAGGAGCAGGAGAATTCCCGCGGCTTCTTCGACAAGATCAAGCTCAAGGCCCGGAAGGTCATGGTCCGCGGGGAGATCAACCGGCTCGATCGCCTGAAGGCCGCGGCCTTCGAGACGGCGGGCGCCAAGGTGGCCGACACCGATCTCGCGCGCCACGCCGACGGCGGCCTGCGCGACCTCTTCGGCTCCGTCCGCGAGCTCAAGGGCGCGGCCGACTCGATCCTCACCGAAAACGAGCGCCGCCAGGCGGAGATGGAGGACCAGCGGCACGAGCTCGGCCGTCTCGAGGCCTCCGAACGCCCCGACGACCGCATCCGCGAGCTGGGCCGCCGCATCGAAAGCCTGACCAAGGAGCTCGACGTCATCCACTGCTGGACCGGCCAGCTCTTCCTCGAGCGCGATCTCAAGCGCGAGGTCCCCGACGACGGCGTGGGCGCCAAAGTGGACGAGGTCGCCACCCTCCGGGACACCATCCGCAGGAAACGCCAGGCGATCGACCGGCTCAAGGCCGAAGGCGAGATCGAGGAGATCCAGCGGAAGGAGAAGGAGCGCCGCGCGCGCCGCAAGCAGTTCGAGGAGGAGATGCGCGTCAAGGAGCGGCAGATCGGCACGATCGACATCGAGATCAACGTGGGCCTGCGTCGCCTCGATGAGCTCAAGCGGGTGGTGAACGGCGAGATGCCCTACATCGACTCGCCCCCGCTCCCCCCCCTGCCCGACCTCTATCCCCCGATCGAGCCGCCGCCGAAGAGCTAGTCGATCTTGCTCCAGTACGACTTCAACTCATCATCGTTCGGGAACCGGTCGCGGGGCTTCGAGGGATCCTCCCGGAAAATCGTGTTGTTCTCGTTGAGCTTGAACATGAACTTCCCGGCGCTGGACTTTTCAGGAAACGCGCAGAACCCGTACTTGTTCATAGGGTGGACCTTGCGTCCGCTCTTGTCGGTATCCTTCTTGCATAGAGCTTCGTCCCCTTTGAACGCCTCATCCCGATCCAGCGCCTGATACCGATACCCCTTCAGAGGACCGCTGCCCGACGGCAGCGTCAACAGCGCCTTGGGATCGGAGTCGGCTTGAAGTTCCTCGATCAGCCGAATTTCATTCCTCGTGTTCGCTGCCTTCTCGTAATAGAGGCCGGAAACGTCGCCGGTCCAGAAATCATTGACGAGATTCCAGTCGCGGTCGTTCGCCCGGAAATCCGCCTCGGCGGAGGCCAGCGTCTTGAGCATCGTCGATGCGTGGCGTTCGTTGGAAGCCCGCTGCGAACTCCGGAGACCGCCGATGCCGATCGCGACGATGACCCGGCTCACCCCGACGAGCACCAGCCATCTCAGAGGAGGCAACCCGACCCGGCTGCGCCGCGCAATAGCCATGAGGGTATTTTGCAGGCCACGGCGCGGCCGTGGTCGTCAAAGGAGGGTGAACCCCAGGCAGAAGAGGGTCCTCCGCTGGAGCGTGCGCGGCGTCGTCGTCTTCGGCCTCCCCCTCTGGCTATACTCCTGCATGATCCTGATGCCCGGGAAGTCCCATCAGGGACCGCTCCCGGCGATGACGCCGAAGCAAGCCGAACTCTCCGCCCAGCTTCGCCGCGACGTCATCGAACTCGCCGAGAAGATCGGGGAACGAAACACGTTCCATTACGCGGAGCTCCGGAAGGCCGCGGACTATATGGAGCGCGAGCTTGCCGTCGCTGGAAAAGTCTCGCGCCATACCTACACCGCGCGCGGCAAGACCTGCGACAACATCGAGGTCGAAATCCCGGGCAGGACGACGCCCGGCGAGATCGTCGTCGTCGGCGGCCACTATGACTCCGTCGTCGGCTGCGTCGGCGCGAACGACAACGGCACAGGCGCCGCGGGAGTCCTGGCCCTGGCGCGCTCGCTCGCGAAGACGTCGCCCGCCCGGACCCTGCGCTTCGTCGGCTTCGTCAACGAGGAACCGCCGCATTCCCGCACCGACGAGATGGGCAGCCGGGTCTATGCGAAGCGCTGCAGGGAGCGCCGCGAAAACATCGTCGCCATGTTGAGCCTCGAGACCATCGGCTTCTTCTCCGACGCCGACGGGAGCCAGCACTATCCCGCCCCGCTCGGCCTGTTCTACCCGTCGGAGGGCAACTTCATCGCCTTCGTCGGGAACGTCGGCTCCCGCGCCCTCGTCCGGCGCTGCATCCGCGTCTTCCGCGAGCAGGCGGCCTTCCCCTCCGAGGGCGCCGCCGTCCCCGGGTTCCTGCCCGGCGTCGGCTGGTCCGACCACGAGTCCTTCTGGGAGCACGGGTATTCCGCGCTGATGGTGACCGACACGGCCCCCTTCCGCTACCCGCACTATCACCTGACCGGCGATACGCCCGACAAGATCGATTTCGACCGCTGCGCCCGGGTGGTGGACGGGATCGAGTCCGTGCTCCGCGACCTTGCCGGGATCCCCTGAATCCCCTCCATGCAGCCCGGCTTGTTTACGGGAATGGATTTCGGGCAATAACGCGGGCTCTCCGACCGGCTCATCCCCTCGTGTGTCCCCGCAGGAGACGTCCTCGGGTGCATTGGGGATGTGAACTCGACCCAGTCTTGAAGGAGAACCTCTATATGAACCGCCTGATCGCGCTGTGCCTCCTGGCCGCCCTGCCCGCCTCCGTGCCCGCCCAGGAGAAAAAGGACAAAGAATCCGTTCAACCGCTGCCCACCGCCTGCGAAATTCGCGCCTACTTCCTCGACAAGGACGACAAGGCCTGCGACGCAACCGACGTCAAGGCGACCGTCGTCTTCGACTCGAGCGACGGCAAGACCCGGTCCTACCCGATGGCGTATACCCGCCCGAAGGAAGGCCGCGAGGCCGCGCCCGACTGCCGCTACTTCGCCGTCGAAAAGACCGACTACCACTTCGGCGTCTACGCGACCTGCACGGACTCCTCCGTGCCCGGCGGGAACACCCACTATGACAAGCCGTTCCTGAAGCCGCTCGCGGTGCCCCTCGAGCCGGATCCCAAATCGGAGCCCGACAAGCGCAGCGCCGCGCTCGCGAGCTGCGGTTATTACCGGGCCTACCTGAACCAGCAGGACATCAAAGACCTGGCCGCGGGCCAGTACTCCGACGTCTCCATCGTCTGGACCATCCGCAGCGAGAACCGGAAGACGAAATGCTACAGCTGTTCATCCGGCAGCATCGAGGCGCCCTGCAATCGCATCTCCGACGACCTGAGGACCCTGGAAAAGCAGGTCCAGGCCGACGAGATGGACCAGGCCAAGGAGACCCTGGCGCGCATCCGGACGGACGTCGACGCCCTGCCTGCCGCGGCGGGCAACGAGAAGGCGAAGGCGGACTGCTCCGCGTGCTTCAAGGACCTTGAAACCGCCATCAATGCCGGAAAGAAGGACAAGGCCCTGAAGGAGATCCACAAGCTCCAGGCCAAGTGCGAGGCCTGCGAGGCGAATCCTTCGGAGTCCAAGCCCTCGAAGAAATAGGCGCAGCCCTGAGACGGGAGCCCTTCCCCCTCGCGGGACGGGCTCCCGCGCTCGGGCGGATCTCCCCTCGCATCCCGCAAGTCAGAGGATAGAATACGGGGCACTCTGGAGGGGAGAACCACGATGAGCGATTCCGGCAAGGATCCCGCGGCCGCGCGCGCGAAACTCGGGCTGAGCGAGGACCAGTTCAAGCAGCTGCGCGCCTTCCTCGACGGCCGCACCTTCGGGCTCAAGATCACCTGCGACCACACCCACACCCGCACCGAGGAGTGGGCCGGCCGCATGGGCGTGGACATGGAGGCGCTCGTGGACGCCCTCAAGTCGATGGGCGGCGCCTGCGACTGCAAGGTCCTCGCCGCCGTCCCGCCGGAGCACTTCGGCTGGACGGCCTGAACGACTAGCCGCCCGCCGCGCGCTCCACGTGCCCGCCGAACTTGTGCCTCATGGCGGACAGCACCTTCTCGCCGAAGCTGTGGTCAACCCGCGACCGGAAGCGGGTGTAGAGCGACGCCGACAGCACCGGCACCGGCACCGCCTCCTCGATCGCGGTCTGGATCGTCCATCGACCTTCGCCCGAGTCGGCGACGGAGCCGCTGAAGCTGGTCAGCTTGTGACTCTCCGCAAGCGCCGACGCGGTGAGATCGAGGAGCCAGGAGCCGACGACACTACCGCGGCGCCACACCTCGGCGATCTCGGGGAGATCGAACTCGTAGCGCTGGTCCGCGGGGACGTCCTGCTTCGAAGCGCCTTCCAGGATGTCGAAGCCCTCGGCGTAGGCCTGCATCAGGCCGTACTCGATGCCGTTGTGGACCATCTTCACGAAGTGTCCCGCGCCCACGGGGCCGCAGCGCAGGTAGCCCTCCTCGGCCGCGCTCGCGCGCGCGCGTCCGGCG
>DASQOM010000108.1:0-5820 GCA_035644495.1 Planctomycetota bacterium
TGCGCCTCGGGGCCGCCGTGGATGGAGATCACGACCGGAGCATTCGCGGCGTTCTTCGGCAGGTACAGGTACGCGGGGATCTCGCGGTCGTCGAACGACTTGTAGGAGATCCGCCGGGGGACGACGAAGGACGACGGATCCAGGCCGCCGACCTCGCTGTACGTCCAACGCACCAGACGCCGGCCCGCGATGTCCCACGAATAGGCGTCCGAAGGCGAGTCGGGCCGCGACAGCGTGAAGCCGAGCTGGGTGCCGTCGGTCGAGAACTTGATCCCGGAGATCACGCCGATCGGGATGTCCATCGGCAGTCCCTGCCCGTAGAAATACAACCTCGACGCGCCGTCCTCGTTCTTGACGTAGGCGATCTGATCCTGGTGGATCTCGATCTCGGTCACATCCCACGGCTTGTCGAGGATGTCGAGCAAAGGCCTGCCCGCGCTGGTCTTGCCGCTGTCGCGGCTGAGCTGACGGAACTCGCTGCGCTGATCGCAGGCCATATAGAGGGCTTCGGCGTCGTACTTCGGGCTGGAGCAGGAGATCGGAGAGTCCTTGTCCTCCGGGAACATCGGGATCGCCTTCTTCTCGGCCAGGTCGAGGGTATACGGGCGGCTGTCGGTGACGGAGACCACCTTGAGCATGACGAGCGCCCGGTCGTCCGGCGACCAGTCGGACACGCTCCAGAAGGCGCCCCTGGCCTCGAAGAGCGGCGTGCTCGTCCCGGAAGCGAGATCGAGGAGATAGAGGTCCATGTCGCGTCCGTTGCCGCGATTGGAGCTGTAGACGAGGCGGTCGCCTTTGCGGCTCAGCGGCCCCAGCGAGTTGCGGGACTTGCCGTCGGTCAGGAGGACGGAGCGTCCCTGCTTCCGGTCGAGGCGGTAGATCTGCCAGTTCTCGTTGCCGCCCCGGGCCTGGGAATACAGCAGGTCGTTCGATCCCGGGACGAACATCGCGTTCGTGATCGGTTCGTCGCTGAAGGTGACCTGTTCGCGGCGCCCTCCGGCGAAGGGCACGACGTGCAGCTGCGCGGTCTCGGCGAAGCGCGTCGAGATGAGCATCGACCCGTTCGGCCCCCAGTCCTCGAACGCCGCGCTCCGCGCGCTCTGGTACTGCGCCAGCCGGCGCGTGACCTCCGCGGGGACGGCCGGGACGCCGTCGGCCTCGATCGCCGCGGGGACGCCCGGGAACGGGACGCGGGCCTGGACGGGAGGGGCGGCGGGGGCCGGGGAGGGCGGGGTCCCGGCGGATCCGCATCCGGCGAGCAGCAGCGCGGCGGCGAGGAGTCGTTTCATGCGGAGGATTCTACCAAGCGTGTTATACTCCCATCTACCATACGAATCAGGGACGCCCCCCGGTCATGAAGCTCCATCAGACTTTTCCCCTGAAGTGGATCCCCCCCGGCCTCGACTTCGACGACTGGACCCGGCTCGAACCCCTCTTCGACGAGCTCGAGAAGGCCGCGCGCACCAAGGATCTCCGGGCCTGGCTGCAGGACTGGAGCGAGTTCGAGAGCGCGTGGAACGAGGAGTCCAGCCGCCGCTACGTCGCGATGACCTGCGACACCGAGAACGCGGAAAAGGAGAAGAAGTACCTCCACCTGGAGACGGTCATCGGGCCGCTCTCCAAGCCGCGCTGGCAGAAGCTGAAGAAGCTCTACCTCGACCACCGGAAGAGGAAGTCGCTGCCGAAAAACCTCTACGGCGTGATGGACCGCTTCATCGCCAACGAGTTCCAGCTCTACCGCGAGGAGAACATCCCGCTCGAGGCGAAGGACGCCGAGCTGCGCCAGAAGTACCAGAAGCTGACGGGCGCCATGACGGTGACCTACGACGGCCGGGAGCAGACGCTGCAGCAGCTGGGCCGGTATCTCGAGGAGACCGACCGCGCGCGACGCCAGGAGGTCTGGGAGCTCATCGCGAAGCGGCGGCTCCAGGATGTGGCCGCGTTCGAGGACCTCTACGACGAGATGGTGAGGCTGCGCACGAAGATCGGCCGGAACGCGGGCTTCAAGGACTACCGCGACTACACCTTCCGCGCCAAGGGGCGCTTCGATTACACGCCGAAGCACTGCCACGACTTCCGGAAGGCGAATGAAAAGTCCGTCGCGCCGGCGCTGCGGAAGCGGCACGAGCGGCGGCGTCAGAAGCTGGGCGTCGACGTCCTTCGCCCCTGGGACCTCGGGGTCGATCCCGAGGGCCGCGCGCCCCTTCGCCCGTTCCAGACGATGGACGAGCTGATGGACGGCTGCGGCCGCATCTTCCGCAAGGTGCATCCCGACTTCGCGAAGATGTTCGACTACATCCGGTCGAAGGGCTACCTCGACCTGGAAAGCCGGAAGGGGAAGGCGCCGGGCGGCTACCAGACGGTGTTCGAGGTGGAGCGCGTGCCCTTCATCTTCTCGAACTCCGCGGGCCTGCACCGCGACGTCGAGACGCTGCTCCACGAGGGCGGCCACTCGTTCCATTCGCTGCAGTGCCGGCATCTCGATCCGCGCTTCAACCGGGACTATCCCACCGAGTTCGCCGAGGTGGCGTCGATGGGCATGGAGCTCCTGGGCCAGCCCTATCTCGAGGAGTTCTACCCGAAGGCGGAGGCGGACCGCGCGCGGGCCGAGCACCTGGAGGGGCTGCTCTCGACCTACACGTGGGTGGCGACGATCGACGCCTTCCAGCACTGGGTCTACACCGAGCCCGGCCATTCGCGGATGGACCGGAAGAGCGCGTGGCTGGACCTGAAGCGCCGGCTGGGCGGCGGCGAGGACTGGAGCGGCTACGACGACGCGCTGGCGTACAACTGGCACCGCCAGCTCCATCTGTTCACCGTCCCTTTTTATTATATCGAGTATGGAATTGCGCAGACCGGCGCCCTGCAGGTCTGGCGCAACGCGAAGAAGGACCGGAAGAAGGCGATCGCGAAATACCGGGCGGGGGAGTCGCTGGGCTGGACCCGGCCGCTCCCGGAGCTCTTCCGCGTGGCCGGGCTCAAGTTCGACTTCGGCGAGAAGACGATCGGCCCCCTCGTCGAGGCGGCCCTGTCCGATCTGGAGAAAATGGATGCCTGATCCCATCAACGTCGACGGCAACGGCGGCGCGGCCGAATTCGTCCCGCCGAAGAAGGCCCAGAAGGCGTACCTGAACCCGCAGTTCCTCAAGAGCCGGGACGCCCGCATCGTCCGCATGATGTGCGAGTATCTCGAGCCGCTGCAGCGGTTCCAGAAGCTGGACGTCCGCGAGACGGTGGTCTTCTTCGGCTCCGCGAGGGCGAAGCCCCCGGTGGCGATCAAGACCCAGTACGAGGCGCTGCTGGAGGAGAAGAAAAAGGCCGGCGCCAAGATTCCCAAGGATCTGCGCGCGCGGCTGGCGAAGGTCGAAGCCGACATGAAGCTGTCGATCTACTACGAAGAGGCGGCGGAGCTGTCGGCGTCGATCACCACCTGGGCCAAGTCGCTCGGCCAGGGGAAGCGCTTCGTGGTCTGCTCGGGCGGCGGGCCCGGCATCATGGAGGCGGCGAACCGGGGCGCCACGGAACGCGCGGGGGGCTCGACGGTGGGCCTGGCGATCAGCCTGCCGAACGAGGAGCGGCCCAACCCGTTCATCACCCCCGACCTTCTGTTCGAGTTCCACTACTTCTTCATGCGCAAGCTGTGGTTCGCCTATCTGGCCAGCGCCCTGGTCGTCTTTCCGGGCGGCTTCGGCACGATGGACGAGCTCTTCGAGATCCTCACCCTCGTGCAGACGCGCAAGATCGGCCGGCCGCTGCCGATCGTCCTCTACGGGAAGAAGTTCTGGAGCGACTTCATGGACCTCCAGGCCCTCGTGCGCTGGGGCACGGTCAGCCCGAAGGACCTCAACCTCTTCAAGGTCTGCGACAGCCCCAAGGAGGCCTTCGAGCATCTGAAGAAGGAGCTCCTGCGCTGCTATCCGAAACCTCAGATGTGGACCAGCGGGGGCGTGTAGACTGTACGGGCGGTTATGGGCGACGAGAAGAACGAATCGAGAGCCTCCGCGGGCTCGGTCCGCTGCAGCTGCGGCGCGATGATCAGCATCCCTGCCGACGCCGTGGGGAGGGAGCAGGCCTGCCCCTCGTGCACGGCCACGTTCAAGGTCGTCTGGGCCGTCGACCCGAAATCCCGCGAGAAGATCCTGACCCGGGTCCCCGCGAAAGGCAACGCCATCCGCATCCCGATCGGCTCCCACCCGCTGGTGTGCGCCTGCGGCCAGGTCCTCGTCGCGAGGAAGGACCAGGCCGGCAAGAAGGTCAAGTGTCCCGTCTGCGGCGCCGCGATGGTCATCGAGAGCTATAAGGATCCGCAGACGCTCGAGACGAAGATCCGGCGCGCCGGCGAGACCCCCGTGCCCAAGGCGAGCGAGACCGCGATCATCACCGCGAAGCCGCTCGGACGGACCACGCGCCGCCGCAAGGCCCCGTCGGGCGCCCAGGACATCCTCTGCGCGTGCGGCGAGAATCTCCGGGTCTTCGCGGAGCACCTCGAGAAGAAGGTGATGTGCCCCGAGTGCGGGGCGCTGATGAGGATGGAGAAGAGCAAGGACCCCCAGACCTCCATCACCACGGTGCGGCCCCGCGTCGTCGGGCAGGGCGAGCCGCCCCCCAAGGTCGATCCCGACCAGTGGAGCCTGAGCGACTTCTCCTAGGCGGACGTTTCCTCAATCCCCCTACCGCCGTTCTCCGATCGTGCTACACTGGGGTTATCAATCGGGGGTTCGTTTGGCGAGAAGAGGGAACAGGGGGTCGTTCGCGGCGTTGTCGGCCCTTATTCTTCCCCTCCTGCTCGGCTGCCCCCGCGGAAACACCTCGCCGACCGCCGCTCTTCCCTTGAAACCGGCCCCGGCGCCTGCGACGGCCGGCCGCCGGATCGTGGTCGTGGACGCGGAGAACCGGGTGCTCCGGGAAGCCCGGCTGGCCCTCCTGACCCGCGACGCCTTCACTCCCCAGAACAGACTTCGCGACGAAGCCATCGCCGCCGCACCCGACCGGCTCCGGGTGCTCGTCGAGAACCGGGAGGGCGGCGGCCCGGACTCGCTCTCGATCGTCGTCCGGTCCTCGGGAACGCTTCTGATGCTTCCCCTCTCGGGTCCTCCGGACCGGCTCGTCTCGCCGCCCTTCCTCCTTCTCGGGGATAAGGAAGACGCGGCCGCCGCCGGAAGCGCCCTGGCGGCCGTCCCGGGCGACCGCCTCGAGATCCGGATCGGCGACGCCGCCGTCGCCGAGATCCGCGTCGGGCCTTCCGTCATCCATCAGATCCCGATCCGCTTCGTCGCCGTCGGGCCGGGGATCCCGTCGGCCGGGGATCTCGAGAAGGCGATCGAGCTCCGGCTACTCCAGGCGAATGCCGTCTGGGAGCCCTTCGGACGCCGCTTCGTCCGCGGCTCCGTCTCGAGGCTCGATTCGTTCCAGGGGCTGGCCCTGGTCCGGGGTCGCGCGGCCGGCGTGGACGCCCAGGGGCATCCCTCGCGCAGCGGACTCAAGGTCGACGGCCGCGAGCTCTCGGTGCCCTGCGTGTGGCGCGACGACGGCGCCCCGTTGAGCCCGAAGGCGGCGTCGCGCGCCCTTCTCGAACGGGCCGGAAGGGCCTATAAGGTCGATCTCTACGACGGCCTGGCCGGAGACCGCGAAGCCGTCGTGCTCCGCTGGCGCCACGCGGACGGCAGCCCCGCGCGTCTCGATCGGCTGGAGGGGACGGCCGACGTCGCCCAGTCGGCGGCGCCGCTCGCAATCGACCTCCGGGACGGCCTGGAGGTCGCGCCGTCGCCCGCCCTCCTCAGCCTCGAGGAAACGGCGCTGCTGGCGACGGGAAAGACGGGG
>DASQOM010000109.1:0-5252 GCA_035644495.1 Planctomycetota bacterium
GCCCGCGCGCCTCGTCTGAGCGTCGTCGGGGGTGCGGGCATACGGCGAGGGCTGGGCCTCCCGCGCGGGGCGGTCGGAGACCCCCGGCCGGCGCAGGGCCAGGAAGATCCCGAGCGCCAGCAGCAGGATCGCCGTCCCGGCAATCGAAACCCGCCTCCACCCGCGATGCGATCCGTCGGACATGACTTTCATCACCTCTTGCGGAGAACCTCGGAGCCGGTCACCCGGCGGCCGCCACCTCGGCCCCCAGCCCGTTCACATCCCACCCCATCCGGCCCGTCACTTGGGTTTGTCTTCGCCCGTCGGCTTGATCTTGTCGAACACGCCCTTGAGCTTGGGCGAGAGCTGCGCGTTCCAGCGCTCGTCGATCTTGGGATCGAACGCGAAGGCGCGGAACGCCGTCACGCGCGCGACCTCGATGGCTCCCGCCTCCGGCTTCCCTTCCAGAAAGGCGAGCATCGCCTCGACCATGCCGTGAGCGAACAGCGAGCGGGCGCGCAGCCGCAGCGTGAGCGTCCCAAATGATCCGTCCGACTCCAGGGTCCCCAGGTCGGACTTCACCTGCGTCAGCGCCGCCAGATCGCCCAGGGTGTCGCCGTCCGCAAGCTGCGCCTCGGCCTTCACGATGGGCGCCGTCAGCCGCTCGCGCTCTTTCGCGCCGTCCCGGATCGCCTTGGCCAGATCGTTCCCCTGGCGCTCCTGCGTGCCCAGGTCGTTCACCAGCGTGTCCTTCACGTCCTTGTCGAGCGAGGAAACGGCCTGGTTCCCCCGTTTCAACGCCGCCGCGGAGGAGACCGCGACCGCATCGGCGGTCTTCGTGTCGAGCATGTCTTCGTTGCCCGCGGCGATGTCGCGCAGCTTGCCCATCCGGACCGTTTGCGCCAGGAACCGCGCGGCGCGGAAGCCCGAGGGGAGCTCGACCTTGAGCGCCTCCAGGCCCGCAGCGTCGAACGCGTCCGCCGTGGCGATGACCTTCGACCCCGGCAGCGCGGACGCCTTCTTGCACGTCTCGGCCTCCCGGGTCCAGAGGGTCATGAACTCGCGGGCCCAGACGAACTTCGGCCCCGGCTCCCCGCTGATCTGCTCCGACACCATGGCGGCTGCGAGCATCGGAACGATCGCCTCGCCGCGCGTGACCGGATCCATCAGGACCACGTCGCTCAGGCGCTGCGCCAGGAGCACCTCGCAGCGCTTGATGGCCGCGAGCTGCTTGGCCTTGAGCGCGACGTGCACCTCCTCGAGCTCCTTGAGGCGCGTCTTGAACTTCCCCACCGCCACGCCGTGCTCCTGATAGGCCTCGACGAAGCGCTCGCCGTTGCCCAGGACCTCGATGCGCGTCTTGACGGCGTTGAAGGAGCCGTCGAGCGCGATGGCCTGCGCCACGTCCTCCAGCTTGGCCTTCGCCTCCTCGAGCTTGACCGACGCGTCCGGGTGCCGGCTCTGGCCGAGGCGGCCGACGGCGTCCGAAAGGAGGTCGCGCTGCGTGAAGATGGAGGTCTCGATCTGCGCCTGGAGCAGCCGCGCGCGGCCCCATTCATAGTAGGGATAGTAGGAGTGGCGGCGGCGGGACTCGTCGTCGCGGTACTTCAGCTGGTCGCTTTCTTCGCCGACCTGCTGGATGGCCCCGCGGAGCAGGGTCACGGCCTGCTCGTACTTCTCCGACGCGAGCGCCTCGCGTGCCTGCCGATAGGCGCTGCCGGCTTCCGCGACGGCGTCGCCTCCCGCCAGGACCAGGACCACTAGTGTCGACAGCATGAGTTCCCCGTCAGAAATCGATCGCCACGCCAACCGTTCCGGAAATGATGCTGTCCCCCGACTTCCCCATGATGTACTCGGGCGCGAGCGTGATCGCGACCGAGCGGGAGACCGTCACGCCGACCAGAAGGCCGGCCATCGGTCCGATCCCGTCGTTGAGGTCGGTGACGCCGCCGTAGGAGACGTACATCACCCCCGCCTTCACGAGGATCATCCACGTGGTGTTGCGAAGGATCGTGTAATCCACGCCCACGGCCAGGCCGAACATCGCGCCGCTGGGCTTGTCCACCTGGGGCTCGATGGTGCGCTTGATGACCGCGACTTCCAGCTGGGCGAAGGCGCCGAAGTAGTCGCCGTCGGGGTTCCACGAAGGCGACAGCCAGGGCATCGGCGCACGGGTCGCGATCACGAAGGCCGGGCTGGGATCGATGTGGAACTCCTTGCTGAAGATCGCCATTCCGGCGCGGACGTGGAGTTCCAGCCAGTCGAAGTCGATGATCGGCGTGGAGGGCTGTTCGGGATTCGCGAGCGGCGCTTCGGGGCGCTGGGGCTTGGGATCCTCCTGCTGCGGCTTCTTCCCGGGGGCGGACGCCTCGGGCCCCGCGCGGCGCTCCAGGTCGGCCAGCGCATCGTCCTGGAGGACGTTGAGCGGCCGGGAAGCCGGCTCGTTGGGACCGGCCGCGAGGCCGAGCAGAAGGATTGCTTCGATCAGTCCAATCACGTCCCTATCGCTCCCCGGTCGACCCTATCCTCGATCCGGAAGGAGCATCCCCACAGGGTACGGGCGGGGATCCCGATCGGATCTGTCCCATGTCCCCACCCCGGTCCCTCGGATGTCCTTCCCTCTATTTGCGTTCCTGCTTCAGCGTTTCCTTGGAGAGATCGCCCCGGATCACCACCGTCTGACCGTTGTGGAGATCCGTCACTTCCTGCTTCATCCGGACCTTCGCGTCCGCGCGCGAGGGCCAGCACAGTTCCACTATATAGGAGGTCCCCACGACCTCCATGTCCCGCAGGCCCACGGGCGTGAAGTCCGTGGCCAGGGTCTTCTCCGCCTGGAGCACGGCGACCTCGGCGAACGGCGCGACGTTGACCTGGAGGTTCCAGGTCCCCTGGTAGGCGATGATGCGGTCCAGCCGGCCGAGCGAGTCCGTCATGGCCTCGTCCGTGGGGAACGCGAACTCCGCGTCCTTGTCGAGGCCCTTGAGGGTTTCGAGCTGCTCCTTGGTGGACTTCGCGATGTTCTTGATCGCGTCCGACACCCAGGACTTGGGATCTTCCTTGCCGTCCTTGCCGTAGACGCCGCGCTCCTCGGTCAGCAGGTTCGCCTTGAGTTTGCCCAGGTCGTCGCGGAGCTCGGACTTGAACTTCGGCTGCAGCTCGGAGGTCCGGCGGTAGATCTCGCGCAGGGGCGGCAGCACTTTCACCAGCGGCTCGCGGCGGATGCGCTCCAGAGCGGAGTTCCAGTCGCGCTGCGACTTGGCCAGCATCTCGTCGTGCTCGCGGATGGCCTTGAGCCACTCGTCGATCTTGGGATTGCGCTTGTCGAGGTTGCCCAGGTTGTCGGCCGCGACCTTGACGCGGACCCAGTCCTTCGACTTGATGGCGTCCTCGCCGGTTTTGATGCTGAGCTCGATCTGCTGGCGGATCGACTCGCCGCCGTCGCCCTTGTTGCCGTATTTGACGGCCACCAGGCCCGTGCCCGCGGCGAGCAGGATGGCGCCGGCGGCCGCGCTGATGATGGGATGCGCGCGGACGGTGCGGCGGAAGCGGCGCCAGAGGTTGGGCTCGGAGGCGAGGATGTCCTCGCCCTTCATGTAGCGGTCGATGTCCTCCGCGAACTCCTTCGCGGTCTGATACCGGTCCGCCTTGTTCTTCTCGAGGGCCTTGAGGCAGATCGTCTCCAGGGCCTTCGGGACCAGGAACGCCTTCGTCTTCGACTTGCCCGTGCCCGTCGCCGTCGCGGTGGTCGCGGCGGCCTCGGCGGCGAAGGCCTTCTGGATGACGTCGTTCGGCCGCTCGGGCAGCTCCGTCGCGATCTTGCGCAGGATCTCCGGGACGCTCTCGCCGAGGAACGGCGGACGGCCCGTCAGCAGTTCATAGAGGACGGCACCCAGCGCGTAGACGTCCGTGCGGATGTCGACGTCGCGGTTGCGGCCCTCGGCCTGCTCGGGGGCCATATAGGTGGGCGTGCCCTTGACGACGCCGGTCAGCGTCGCGCCGTCGCCCGAGTCGACTTCCTTGGCGAGGCCGAAGTCCACGACATACGGGTTGCCGGTCTTGTCGACCAGGACGTTGTGCGGCTTCAGGTCGCGGTGGATGACCGACTGCTTCTCATGGTGGGCGTAGTCCACCGCGAGGGAGATGTTGATCATGATCTTGAGGAACTGCTCGGGATTCGCGTTGAACTTCGTCTTCTGGTTGCGCTCCTTCCCGCCGTGGATCATCGCGAGCAGCGTGCCGCCCTCGATGTACTCCATCGACAGGTAGTAGCGGTTGGACATGCATCCCATTTCGTAGATGCGCACGATGTTGGGATGCCGCAGGCGCACGGACATGCGCGCTTCGCGCTGGAACTCCTCGATCTGGCTGCTGCCGCTCGTGGAGTCCGCGTCGCTGTCGTCCTGGTTCCGGATGAACTTGAGCGCGACGTACTGGAGGAGCAGCGTGTCCCAGGCCTTGTAGACCACGCCGGCGCCGCCGCGGCCCAGCTCGTTCAGGAGCACGTACTTGCCGAAGACGCGGTTCGGGTCCTTTGCGGCGGCCTTCGCCTCCTCGGGCATCGCCCTCGCGTTGGACAGCGCGGCCGAGCCCATGCCGCTGCCCGTCTTCGGCTGCGCCACCTGCGTCTTGTCGACGCTCGAAATCGACCCGCTGCTCGTCGGCCCGCCCGGAGGGGGCGAAACCATCAGCGTCGGATCGATGGCCGGCCCTGTCCGCGTCACCTCGGGGCTGAGCTTCATCGTCGCGTCCTTCGTCGTCGAGACGCCCGGGGTGCCCTTCTGGGTTTTTCCGGGGATCACCGACGTCGTGAAGTCCGCGACGTTCTGGATCGGGGCCTTGGGGACCACGGGAAACGCGGACTTCTCGCCCGGCAGCGGCGCGGGCTTGCCGGTCGCTCGAGTTCCCATGTCCAGCATCGTGTCCATGACGTCGGACAGGATGGCGTCGGAGCGGTCGACCTGAGGCGGCGGCGGCTCCTCGGGAGCCTGGGGGGACGCGGGCTGCATCGACTTCGACTTGGGCGTTTCGCCCATGTCGAGCATGGTCTCGTCGCCGAGATGCGACGGGCTGATGGTCTGGTCGGGCAGCGGCGCGGGCTTCGGAGGAGGAGGCGGCGGCGGCGCTGCTTTCGCCGCCTTCATGGATTTCGATTTGGGCGTCTCCCCCATATCGAGCATCGTCTCGTCGCCGTAGACGGGCAGGATGGTGACGGTCGGATCGATGGGGGCCTTGGGCTTCTGGGGCGGCAGGGCCGCGGGCTTGGGCGTCGGCTT
>DASQOM010000110.1:0-10556 GCA_035644495.1 Planctomycetota bacterium
GCTTCCGCGCGGAGGACTACAAGGACGTCGGCGGCCGCAACGTGCGGACGTCGAAGGTCTACAAGATGTCCATCGTCAGCATCGGCACGCTGGAGAAGGAGCTGCAGGACGCGATCGAGAAGATCAAGATCCTGCTCAAGAACCAGAAGCTCCGGCAGGAGACGGCGTGGAGCCGGACGGGGCGGCTGATCACCAATTATGGCCGCCTGGACGCGCTGACGCCGGAGCAGCAGAGCGAGGTCCGCCAGACCGGCCTCGAGCAGAACGACATCACGTCGAAGCTGGACGGCGCCCGCAAGGACATCCGCCAGATCCAGCGCCGGGGCGTCTACAACAAGATCTACAACGAGGCGGCCGCCTCCAAGCTGCAGGGCGCCCTCGACGAGCTCGATCCCCTGGTGGGCGTGCCCGGCGAGGCGACCCGCGACGGCATCTCCCGCGTGGCGGCGGCGAAGCTGGACGGCGCCGCGCGCCTCAAGAGCGCGGCGGACCGGACCACGTCGTTCCGCGAGGGGCAGGCGATGCAGAGCGCGGTGGCGGCGGGGATCCAGCGGGCGCTCGACTTCCTGGACAAGTGGTCGAGCTACCAGGAAGTGATCCGCATTGCGCGCGAGATCAAGGAACAGCAGGAACGGAACAACAACGACATCAAGAAGACCGGCGGCGGGAAATAGGAGATGAGTATGCGCCCCTTCCTTTCGGCGGCCCTCGCGATCATGCTCGGGTCCCTCGTCCTTGCCCAGGAGCAGGGGGACGGCAAGAAACCGATCAAGGAGAGTCAGCTCCGGGTCGAGGCGGAGATCCAGAAGCTCGAGGCCAAGATGGCCGAGCTCATCGACCAGCTCCGCAAGAAGGACCAGGAGCACTATGCCAAGAAACTCGAGGAGGGGCTCAAGCAGCTCCGCCAGAACCGCGTCGGCGTCAACATCCGCGCGGTGATCGAGCATCTCGACGCGAGCCGCATCGAGAAGGCGCTCGAGGCCGGCGAGGAGGTCACGAAGGCCCTCGAGGCGCTGCTGATGCTGCTCGAGGACCGTTTCGATCCCGAGCAGACCAAGAAGGAGATCGAGGCGCTCCAGCAGCTGCTGCAGAAGATCGACGAGATCAAGCAGAAAGAGCAGAAGATCAAGAAGGAGACCGAGGACCTCAACAAGGAGCGCGAGAAGGAGTTCGAGCAGGCGCGGAAGGATCTCGAGGATCTGATCAAGAAGCAGCAGGAGCTGAAGGACAAGACCGAGTCGGGCAAGCCCCAGGACCTGATGCAGCAGATCGACGACGCGATCAAGGAGATCGAGAAGCTGCAGGGAGACCAGAAACAGGCGGAGAAGGAGTTCGACGCGGCCAAGTCGAAGGAGCTCCGCGACGTCACCGAGATGGCGAAGAAGCTCAACGAGCTGATCGACCGCCAGGAGAAGACAAAGAAGGAGACCGAGAACCAGACGACGGCCGAGAAGGCGATCGAGAAGACGCTGGCCGAGATGGACAAGGTCCTCGAGGACCAGAAGAGGGCGCTCGAGAACACGAAGAAGGGCCAGGCGTCGCCGGAGAAGGCGAATCCGAAGGCGCTGGAGAAGGAGCAGAAGGATCTGAACGACCGGACCTGGGCGCTGGGCAACGACCTCTTCCACCAGGAGGCGCTGCCGAAGGAGGCCCGGAAGGCCGTTCTGGAGCCGCTCGTCCAGGCCAACAACGCGCAGGACGCGGCGCGGCAGGAGCTCGAGGAAGGCGCGCTCGATCTTGCCCGCGGCGACCAGGAACGCGCGGTGAAGGACCTGGAGAAGGCCCGCGACGCGCTCCGGAAGGTGAAGGACGAGAACGAGAAGGCGCGGCCCGGCGAGGCGGCGAAGCTCCAGAAGGAGCAGGAGCAGATCAAGAAGGAGTCGAAGGACCTGGCGGACGCGATGAAGGACGGGGCCAAGTCCAACGAGAGCCCCGCGAACTCCAAGGCCCTGGAAGGGGCGGCCCAGAAGACCGACCAGGCCTCGCAGCAGGCGCAACAGGCCCAGGAGAACATGCAGAAGGGCCAGAACCCGCAGGCCGGCAAGGACCAGCAGCAGGCGCTGGACCGCCTGAAGGAGGCGCGGGCGGAGATGGAGAAGCTGCAGAATGCGCTCGCGCAGAAGGAGCAGCCGAAGTTCGACGACGCGGCGAAGAAGGCCGACGAGCTGTCGAAGCGGGCGGAGAAGGTGGCCGACAAGCTGAACGACCTGGCCAAGACGTCCCAGTCGCAGAAGCAGGAGGCGGAGGCCCAGGAGAACGTCCAGGGCGCCGCCGCCGAGATGCGCAGCGCCGAGAACAACTTGAAGCAGTCGTCCGGCGAGATGAAGAAGGCGCAGTCGAGCCAGGCGCAGCAGTCGCAGCAGCAGTCCCAGAAGAACATGCAGCAGGCCAAGGAGATGCTTCAGAAGGCCAAGGGGGAGATGGGCAAGAAGGAGGACCCCGACTTCAAGAAGCTCGCCGAGGAGCAGAAGAAGCTCGAAGAGGACCTGAAGAACAAGGTGTCCAAGTTCCTCGAGGAGAAGGCGAAGAAGGAGACGGACGCCAAGAAGGCCGAGCAGATGAACGAGGCCGCGAAGGACACGCAGCAGGCCCAGGGCGACATGAAGAACGCCCAGCAGCAGATGCAGCAGGACAAGCCCCAGGCCGGCCAGGCGTCCAAGGAGCAGCAGCAGGCGCAGAAGAAGATGGAGCAGGCCCAGAAAAAGATGGAGGGCCTGGCCAAGCGCCCGCTGACCGAGGAGGAGAAGAAGAAGGCGCAGGAGCTCGCCAAGAAGCAGGAGGAGGCCAAGAACCTCACCGAGGAGCTCGAGAAGCAGCTGGAGCAGATGCAGAAGCAGCAGGCCCAGCGCAGCGCCAACCAGGCCAAGGGCAACATGCAGAAGGCCAAGAAGAACCTTCAGCAGAGCGAGCCCCAGGAGGCCCAGCCCGACGAGGAGGAGGCCCTGAAGGACCTCGAGGAGGCGGAGAAGGACCTGAAGGACCAGCTCGAGGAGCTCCGCCGCCAGGCCGAGGAGGAGAAGTTCGTGATGCTCCAGCAGGAGCTGAAGAAGATCATCGAGGCCCAGGACGGCGTCCTTAACAAGGCCACGCGCGACCTGGACGCGGTCCGGACGAAGAAGGGTTCCCTCAACCGCGAGGAGGTCATCCGCGCCAAGTCGCTCGGCAAGGCGCAGGACGATCTGGGCAAGAGCCTCGACGAGATCCGCCGCAAGCTCAAGGAGAACAACGTCGACGTGTTCATGTACGTCCTGGAGAGCGCGGGCGGGGACATGTCGGACGCGGCCCTCAACCTCAAGGAGGCGGAGACCGGAAACCGGACGCAGGACCTGCAGTCGGACGCGCTGCGGAAGATGAAGGAGCTCGTCGAGGCCTTCGACCTGAAGCGCAAGCAGAACCGCCAGCAGGGCGGGGGCGGCGGAGGCGCGGGAGGCAAGCCGCCGCTGGTGCCCGACCTAGTCCAGCTCAACATGATGAAGAAGCTGCAGGAGGCGCTGCTCCGGAAGACGCAGGGCGTCCAGCGCGGCTACAAGTCCGACCGCGAGGATCTCTCGGCGGGCGAGAAGACGCAGCTGCAGCGCCTCTCGGACGAGCAGGGCAAGCTGGGCCAGCTGATGAAGACCTTCGTCTCGAAGTTCGAGGAGGCGAAGAAGGCCTACGACAAGAAAGGTCCCGGCAATGAGTAAGCTCGCGGCCGCAGCCGCGCTGGTTCTGGCCCTGGCGATCCCCGGCCATGCCCAGGACAAGCCCCCCGCCCGGCCGAAGGAGGAGGCGGAGCTCAGCATCGAGGAAGCGATGAAGATGCTGAAGGAGTGCAACAAGCTGATGGACTCGGCCGAGGAGCTCCTGAACGACGCCTCGCGCGGCAAGGCGCTGGAGACGGAGAAGGAGCTCATGGAGAAGATCGACAAGCTCCTGAAGGAGGACCCGAAGGAGAATCCGGCCGAGACCCAGAAGAAGGTGCTGGAGAAGATCCAGAAGCTGATGCAGAAGGGCGAGAAATCGCAGGGCGACAGCGCGGACAAGCTGGCCGAAGTGATCCGCCGCGTCAAGGCCGCGCAGGGTCCCGGACAGCCCCAGCCGGGGCAGCCCCAGCAGCAGCCCAAGCCCGGGCAGCAGCAGAAGCCCGATCAGCCCCAGAACCCGGCGGACAAGCCCTACGACCCGAACCGGAACGGCGAGCCCATCAACAAGTTCCGTTCCAGGGGCGACCGGACGGGCCGCTGGGGCGATCTGCCCCCGCGGGTCCGCGAGGCGATGCTGTCCGGCAAGCGCGCGATCGACGACTTCCCGGCGGAGTACCAGCAGGTGCTCAAGGAGTATATGAAGCGGCTGGCTGATGAGAAGGATTGATGAGGATGAAGACCTGGATGACGGCGGCGTTCCTCCTGATCGGTGGCCTGGCGTACGCCCAGCAGGCCCCCAAGGCCGATGAAAAGGACCTGACCCCGGAAGAGGCGCTCGCCATGCTCAAGGAGGTCCAGGGCCTCATGGTGAAGTCGGAAGACCTCCTCAACGACTCCTCCCGCGGCAAGGCGGCCGAGACGGAGGCGGAGATCCTCAAGCGGGTGAACGAGCTGCTCAAGGATGATCCCGAGGCCTCCCAGAAGAAGATCCTCGAGAAGATCGCGAAACTGATGGAGAAGACCGAGGGCAAGCAGAAGGAATCGGTCGACAAGATCGAGGAAGTCATCCGCCGGGCGAAGAAGTGCGGCGGCGGCAGCTGCAACAAGCCCGGCGAACAGCAGGGGCCGCCGAAGCCCGGCCAGCCCAAGCCCGCCCAGCAGCCCGGGAGTCCGGCGCCCGCCCCCTATGATCCGGGGCGGAACAGCGAACCCATCAACAAGTTCCGCGGGAACGCGGATCGGACCGGCAACTGGGGCAACCTCCCCCCGCGGATCCGGGAGGCGATGCTGAACCACAAGCGATCCCTCGACGACTTCCCGGCGGAGTACCAGCAGGTGCTCAAGGAGTACATGAAGCGCCTGGCCGACGAGAAGGACTGAACGTTCGCGGGCGTCCGCGGTAGAATCTGCGCATGGGTCTCGTGGTCGCCGCGTTCCTCGCCGTCAAGTTCGTCCTCTACGGCGGGCTGTTCTACCTGCTCGGTTTCATCCTCGACATCGGGGTCCCTCTCGATTCCCTTCGCGCGGGCTTTCACCGCACCTGGCTCGGCGTGGGAGCCACCATCGCCAGCCTGATCCTCTATATGGTCTTTCGGATGGCCGGGCTGACCCCGCAGCAGAACCGGACGGCGGGAAGCGTCGTGATCTGGATCCTGCGCGCGGCGATCTGGACGGCCGTGACGGTCCACGTCTACCGGGTGACCCGCTGGCGCAAGGGCAAGCTGGCGATCGTGGTCGCGGCGGGACTGGCGCTGAACCTGGCGATCGACTTCGGCCTCGAGCGGCTCCAGGGGAGCCATCCCTTCATGCCGTCGCTCGGCCAGTGGGAATTGCGGCTCTGCTGACGGCTACTTCCTGACGCGCGCCCTCAGGAAGCCCTTCTCCCGGAGGATCTGCTCGATTTCGTGCCTCAGGGCCCGCGCGCTCGGGTGCCGGTCCCGGGGATCGACCGCCATCATCATCATCACCAGCTGCTCGATCGGCCTCGACAGGGTCGTCCGCCACAACCGAGGGGAGGGGCGGGGCGAGTGCAGGTGCTTCTTCACGACGGAGTCCGGCGACCGGCCGCCGAAGGGACGCCTCCCCGTCAGCATCGTATAGAGCGTCACGCCGAGCGAGTAGATGTCGGTGCGTCCATCCGCCGGCAGGCCCTGGATCTGCTCGGGCGACGCGAAGAAGGGCGTGCCGAGAACGGTGCCGTCGGGCAGGGGCACCTCCTGGTGACCGACCTCCCGCGCCAGGCCGAAGTCGGTGATCTTGATCCGTCCGTCCTTCCCGATGAGGATGTTGCCGGGCTTGATGTCGCGGTGGACGACGCCCATCTCGTGGGAATGCTCCAGCGCCTTGGCCACGATGCGCGTGATGTTCAGCGCGCGCATCACGGGCAGGGGGGACTTCTTCCGGATCACGTCCTCGAGGTCCTCGCCGTCGATGAACTCGTTGACGATGAAGGGCCGGCCGTGGTCTTCGTCGACGTCGTGGATTCGGACGATGTTCTCATGGTCGAGCCGCGCGGCGGCGATGGCCTCGCGCTCGAAGCGGGCCATCTCCTCGGGGTCGTTGCTGAGGTCGTGGTGGAGGATCTTGATCGCGACGGGGCGGCGCAGGAAGAGGTGCTCGCCCAGCCAGACCGTCCCCATGCCCCCGCGCCCGATGTAGCGGAGGATCTTGCATTTGCCGAAGGTCTGGCCGATGCGGGATTGCTTGTCGATGTCCATCACATCCCCGGTCGTGCGAGGTCCCCAACCGGGCGCATTATAGCAGGGGGCCGGAGGGGAGCTACTTTTTCAGGGCGGCGTCCACGCGGGCCGCCGGGGCCGCGGGGAGGCGGTCCTTCAGGGCGGCGAGCCGCTCGGCGATCTCCCGCGCGTCGTGCTTCTGGGCCAGCATCGACTCGACGAGGTCGTCGAGGTGGGGGCGGCAGTCGGGACGGATCTCGCGGCCGGAGAAGACGTGGTCCAGCGCGGTCTTCGCCTCGCCGTCGACGATCAGAAAGAAGGCGAGGTCCAGCGGGCCGACCTCGCGGCTTCTCCGGGCATAGTCGACGATCGTGTCGGCGTGGACGGAGGCCAGCGGGGTCAGCGCATAAGCGGAGATGCGCCCGTCGCGCAGCTTGATCGTGGGCGCTTTGTCGGCCGAGACCAGCGTGCGGTACTGGGACGCGACCTTGGCCGCGGAGGACAGCTTGAGTCCCACGCGGGACAGGAGCGCCTTCACCGGGGCGGAATGCTCCGACTGGTGGCGCTCCATCAGCCGCTTGATCACGGGCCCGTAGTTGCGCTCGGCAATCTGACGCTGGTCGGCGTCGGTGAGCAGACCCGCGAAGACGGCGGGCTCGACGGGGTCGACCGCGGGGGCGGGCTCGTCCTGCGGATCCGCGGCGGGAGCCGGGGCCGGCGGGCGCGAGGAGACGAAGAAGATGCTGAGGACGGTGGCGAGGACGACGATGACCCAGCCGGCAAAGGCGAAGGAGATGAACGGCGAGCGCACGCGCGGGGCCTCCGGGACGGCTGCCGCGACGGGCTCCGCCGGCCTGACGGGGGCGGCCGGGGGCAGCGCGGCGAGGACCTTGCGGGGATAGGCGTCGCGGATGAACACGTCGAGCGCGCGGCAGATCTCCACGCTCGATTGAAAACGCCGTTCGGGCTTCTTCTCGAGGGCTTTCAGGATCAGGTCGGCGAGATGGTCGGGGATGTCCGGGCGGTGAAAGCGCGGGTCGCGCGGCCGCTCGTGGATCTGCTTGTAGAGCACCGCCATGTGGCTCTCGCCCAGGAACGGGCGGACGCCGCAGACCATCATGTAGAGGCAGACGCCGAGCGAGTAGATGTCGCTGCGCGCGTCGGCCCGCCGCCCCTCGGCCTGCTCGGGGGACAGGTACCAGGGCGTGCCCATGACGGCGCCGGCCACGGTCAGCGTCGTCTTGTCCTCGGCGTCGTAGGCCAGGCCGAAGTCGACGATCTTCACGTCCTTCGTGGTCGAGATGAGGATATTGGCGGGCTTGATGTCGCGGTGGATGATGTTTTCGCGGTGCACGGCCTGCAGGCCGAGCGCGACCTCGTACGCGATGCGGGCGGCCTCCTTGAAGTCCAGCTTGCCCTGATCGTCGAGGAGCTCCTGGAGGTTGAGGCCGTCGACGTAGGCCATCAGGATGAAGTGGACGCCGTTCTCCTCGCCGATGTCGTAGATCTCCACCAGGTTCGGGTCATCGAGGCGCGCGGCGGAGTCGGCTTCCCGGCGGAAGCGCTGGAGGAGTTCGTCGTTCCGCGTCAGGTCGGAGGGCAGGACCTTGATGGCGATGGCCTTGTCGTAGTCCGGATGCTGGCAGAGGTAGACGTCGCCCATGCCGCCGCGGCCGAGGCGCTTGAGGATGCGGGCCTTGCCGACGCTGCGGCCGATGAGCTTGTCGGTGCCGGAGCAGGAGGTGCGGGTGATGGAGCGGGGGGTGGCGGCCGTGGTGGAGCCGCTGACGCCCGCGGGCGGCGTGACGGCGGCGGTCGCGGAGCCGGGCTTGGACGGCGACCTGTCGGACATCAACCCCTCTCTCTCCCAGTGGTGAGCCGGTCGACCACTTGATATGTAATTTATAATCTGTAACTTATATAAAAGCCACCGAAATCTGGAAAATAGGCGAGGGAGGGGAGGGAGACCGGCGGGAGGCCGGACTACTGCTTGGCGGCCTTCTTGCGCGACTCCAGGTCGTCCCGGAGTCGCTCGACGTATTCGCGGACGTTCAGGACGACGTCCCGGGACTGGGTGAGACTGAGGGTGCCTGCGGCGACGCTGATGCGGACGCCGGGCCGCTGCCAGGAGGAGGGCTGAACCCGCTGGCAGATCTCCTGGACCAGCCGCTCCGGAGCGGGATAGATTTCCAGGAGGTCCTGGACCGACATCGAGTCCTCCGTCAGCACCAGCGAATGACGGGCGTATTCGGAGTTCCGCTGGTCGCGCAGATACTGCAGGAGCATCAGCTGCCCCTGCGCCAGGAGCAGCGCGCGCTCGGCCCTCGCCAGCTCCCGCTCGGCCACCGGGCCCTCCACGAGCTTGAACTTGTCGTCCCCGCCCGCATAGGCTCCCGTCATCTGGCGCGACTTGACGTCGGCCTGCAGGACGAGCCGGTGGTTCTCGAGCTCCCGGATCTCGCGCTCCTTATAGTCGATCTTCTCGTCCAGGAGGGTGTTCATCCGGGACACTTCCTGGGAGTACTTCTCGTTGAAGTAGCGGATCTTCTCCGTCTGGCCGCGCGCGCGCCAGTCCTCCATGAAGATCCGGACCGCGTAGTCGTGCTCCTCCCGCGTCGCCATCCGGGGCCGGCGGTCGCTCATCGGGAGGGCGTGGTTGATGACGGTGACGATCTCCTGGTTGACGAGCTCATCCTCGTAGAAATAGAGGAAGAACTCCTTGCGGACGGAGGGGTCGAAGAGACGGAAGTCGGCCTGCTTGCGCAGCAGGTGCTCGGGCGGTTCCGGCTCCTCTTCCTTGGGGGGGATGCGGTCCGACCAGGTGTTCTCGGGGAAGCAGCCCGCGAGCGCGGCCAGCATCAGAACCGGAACAGCCCCCCAGAGTCTCATCATATCCTCTTATTGAGGACGGCCTAGACGCCGAAAAACTTGCGGTGGAGCGCCTGGACCGCCTTGCCGCAGTCGGCATCCTCCACGACGAAGGCGATGTTGATCTTAGAGGCGCCCTGGGAGATCATCAAGACATTTACCTGGGCTTCCTTGAGCGCCTGGAAGACGTCGCCCGCCACCCCCGGCGTGCTGCCGACCCCGCTGCCCACCACGCAGACAATGCACTTGTCCTGCTCGATGTTCACCTCCGCGAACTTGCGGAGGTCTTCGACGGCGGCGTCCAGGTTGCGGCTGGAGTCGAGCGTGACGGAGACGGTGACTTCGCTGGTCGAGACCATGTCGATCGAGATCTTGTGCCGGCCGAAGACCTCGAAGATGCGCGCCAGGAAGCCGTGGCCCTGGAGCATCCGGGCGGACGAGACGGTGATGATGAGGTTCTTCAGGTTGTGGGCGATCGACTTGATCGCGGGCCCGCCCGGCTTCGTCTGCGCGACGATGACCGTCCCGGGGTGGTCGGGCTTGAAGGTGTTCAGGCAGCGGACGGTGATGCCCTTCCGGACGGCGGGGATGATCGTCGCCGGATGCAGCACCTTGCCGCCGTAGTACGCCAGCTCGCTGGCCTCGGCGAAGGTCAGGGCCTCGATGGGTTTGGCCGCCGGGGCGATGCGGGGGTCGGCGGTCATGATGCCGTCCACGTCGCTCCAGATCTCGATCTCCTCGGCGTCGATCGCGGCGCCGAAGATCGTGGCGGAATAGTCGGATCCGTTCCGGCCCAGCGTGGTGATGCTGCCGCCCTTCGTCTTGCCGATGTAGCCCGTGACGATGGGCAGCTTCGTGAGCCGCGAGACGTTGGTCTTGATGACGACGTCCGCCTCGGGCAGGGGCTGCGCGCCGCCGAAGTCGTCCGTCGTGACGAGGCCCAGGTCGAAGGCGTCGTGCTGCTGCGAGGGCACGCCCAGCTTCGTGAAGTAGGCGGCGATGATGCGGGTCGAGAGCCTCTCGCCGAAGGAGACGACGTAGTCCAGGGAGCGCGGGCTGAGTTCCTTCACGAGTGAGATGCCTTTCAGGAGCACCTCGAGCTCGGCCAGCTCGTTCTTCAGCAGGTCGGTGTCGAGCCCCATCTCCTGGAGGGCGTCCTGATGGCGCTTGCGAAGGGCGTCGATGCCGGGGGCGACGCCTTTGACCGCCTCCTCGCCCAGCTTGAAGAGGTCGTCGGTGACCCCCCGGAAGGCGCTGGCGATGACCAGGGGCTTGCGCGGGAGCCGGCCCTTGACGATTTCGAAGACCTGGCGGATCTTTTCCGCGTTGGCGACCGAGCTGCCGCCGAATTTCATGACGATCATAGGGCGGGTATTAAAGCAGAATC
>DASQOM010000111.1:0-4558 GCA_035644495.1 Planctomycetota bacterium
TGGCCAGGCCGATGTTGTTGCGCGGCTCACGGTCGCCCGGGGCCTCCGCCATCACGAGCAGCTTGTGCAGGCCGGACGCGAACGAGGTCTTCTGCTGCAGCGGCGGGAGCATCACGACATGCCGCCCGGGGCCCGGGGCAGAGTAGCGCTTCGAGGCTCCGGGCAGCGCCTCGTTGTCCAAGACGACCGACAGGCCGAACTCGCCCGCGCGCTCGGTGGCGACGGACACGCGCACGTCGAAAGGCTCGCCCGAGCGCACTGCGAGCGGGGCCTGGACGTCGACGATGGCCAGGTCGTTCCCCCGGTCCTCCGTCAGCGGAACGGCCAGGGTGTCCGGGGGTATCTCGACCCGGTTTGCAGGCTGGGTGGATTCGAGGCCGTCCGTGAGCACGACGATGCGGTTCGCCGCCTGGCTCTGAAACAGCGTGCGCGCGGCGGCAAAGGCGCTGCTGAAGTCGGTGGCCGAGCGGCGGAGCCCGTCGTCCGTCGGGATCGCGGGGATCTGCAGGGGAGCCCGGCCGGGCGGGATCAAGACCCGGGAAGCGCCGGCGAACGCCATCATCGAGCAGAGATTGCCCTCGGCCACTTCGCGGTCCCATTGGGGCTTGAGTTCGGCGAGGGCGCGGTCTCTCGCGGCGGCGGGGACGCTCTCCGAGACGTCGACCAGGAACACCGTATGGCGACGGAGATCGGTGATGTGGGTCCACACGGGCCCGCCGAGCGCGCAGGTGAGGAGGAGCACGAGGAGGCAGCGCACGGCGAGGGAGCCCGCGCGGCGCGCCCGGCTGAGGGCCTGCGTGCTGATGCGGTTCCCGACGAAGAGCGCGAGGAATCCGAGGGGGGCCAGCAGCAGAAGGGAGGCGCGGAGGAGGATGAACATCGCGTTCCCCGCTTTATCGGATCAGCCGGGCGGAGCCCCAGTCGACGAAGTCGGACTGCCCGAATCCGGCCCAGTTCACGCGCAGCCGCAGCTCCTTCGCCCCCAACACGTCGATATCGATGGGCTGCGGCGGCTCGGTGCCCTTGAGCCCGATCTCCTTGATCTTCTTGCCGTCGACCTCGATCTCGGCACGGACGGCGCCCAGACCCATCGACGCGGCATCGAGCCCGACCATGGCCTGGAAGCGCTTGAAGCCGCCCTCCAGGTTGTACCCGAGCAGGGAACGCGCACGGACGCCCACGCCCTTCCGGTGCTCGACGCCGCCCAGCACGAGCTTTCCGCCCTTCGCGCTGCGGTCGCGCTGGAAGGGGAAGTCGAGGTCGCTGGAAAGCTTCTTGGGCCCGCGGATATAGTTCGCGTCCTCGTCGACGAGCTCGGGCTTCATGTCCGACAGGTAGACGACGCGGCCGTTTTTCATGTAGATGCCGGAGAGCAGGTTCGCGGGGATCTTGTGGACCGTGCCGTAGAAGTCCTTCAGGACGAGCGCGCCCTCCTTGAGGGCCTGGATCTCGCCCCGGACGGAGGAGCCGTCGGACGTGAGCACCGTCGCGTGCAGACCCGCGGGCTCCTTTGGAGCCGCCTCGGTCTCGATCATCCACACGCCGGCGATCTTGTCGAGGGGGACGGTGATGTCCTTGTCGAGCCTCTTGGACTTGTAAACGACGCCGCTGTCGGAGATCGTCAGCAGCGTGCCCTCGGCGCGATCGCCCGACTGGGTCAGAACGATGTCCGCGGTGTCGGCCTTCTCGGGCAGGCGGAGCGGGAGGAAGGCCCGGTTCATGGGGAAGACGACGGCGCGGATCTGCCCGTACTTCACCAGGGGATTCGAGAAGACGGGGGAGACGAGGTTGACGCCGTCGTCGGACTTCGCGCCGACCTTTCCCGTGATGGTGTCGCCGGTGGTGAGGATGATCTCGATGTCGTCCGGCGCTGGGCGGCCGGTGGTCGTGGCGCGTCCGCCGTTGAAGGCGACCTCGACCAGGTCGGCCGCCTTGAGCGTGCCGGCCTCGCCGCCGACGTCGACGTACTTGACGACCAGATCGGAGCCTTCGGCGGCCAGGGTCAGTTCCCGGGTGTTGATGGTGGCGTTTCCCGCGGTGACCAGGGTGGCCCCGTCGGGGGCGACGGCCCCGAGGAGGAGCAGGGCGGGAAGGGCCAGCAGCTTCATGCTCGCCACATTATACGTTGACGCCGCGGCCGTGCCACCATATAGAATCGGACGCGAAGAAGGACGACGTCGTTGGTCCCTCTCAAGGAAACAGGGTGGTTGATTTCAAGCTCGTCGAGCATGTCCGGGCCTACGTGACCGGCCTGGCCCTCCGGACGCCGGTCGTGCCGTCCGACTGGCTCGGGGAGGCGTACGGGGCCCAAGTCTGGCTGAAGTGCGAGAACCTGCAGCACACCGGCTCGTTCAAGATCCGCGGCCCGCTCGCCCGTTTTCCGTGGCTCTCCAAGGAGGAGCGGATGATGGGGGTCCTCTGCGCCAGCGGAGGGAATCACGGCAAGGGCCTGGCGTGGGCGGCGAAGCACTATGGCGTCCACTGCACGGTCTGCGTGCCGAAGAGCATCCCCGAGAGCAAGGAGAAGGCCATCCGCCGCTACGGGGCGCAGGTCGTGAAGACCGCGTTCACGGGCTACGACGAGACGGAGCAGTACGCGATCGAACTGGCCAAAAAGACCGGACGCGTCTGGGTCTCGCCGTACGACGACGACCACATCCAGGCCGGGAATGGCGGCACGACGGCGCTCGAGATCTTCGAGGACCTGCGGAAGAAGCCGGACGCCATCGTGGTTCCGGTGGGCGGCGGCGGGCTGGCCATCGGCATGGGCGTGGTGGCCCGCGAGATCTCGCCGCGCACGAAGATCATCGGGGTCAATACGGACGCGTCGCCCGGGATGTGGCTTTCCCGCGAGGAGAAGGCGGCGCGCACCAAACTCGACTCGAAACCGACGATCGCGGAGGGCCTCGAGGGCGGCGTGTCGCAGCGCGCCTACGAGCGCGGGCTGAAGTACATCGACGACATGGTGGTCGTGAAGGAATCGCATCTCAAGAAGACCGTGGCCGAGATGCTGCGGCGCCACCGGGTGGCGATCGAGGGATCGGCGGCGGTGGGGCCGGCGGCGGTGCTCGAAGGCCTGCTCCCGAAAGGGATGAAGCGGATCTGCATCGTGATCACGGGCTCGAACATCGACACGCCCCGCTTCAAAGAGATCGTCAACGCGCATCTCTGACAGCTGCTTCTTGCATTCACGGGCGCGTCTGATAGAATGCCGCTCCGGGTCAGCCCCCCTTGGAGAGGATTTCCGCCGAGACGGCGGTGACACTATGCCCGGGAGATCGACCGCGTCGCGCTGTCCGCAGTCCCACCCATCCCCTTTCCCTCGGAACCACCGATGACCACAGAACGGCTCCATAAGGTGCTCGCCAACTCGGGCGTCGCGTCGCGCCGCAGCTGTGAACAGCTGATCGCGGCGGGCCAGGTCACGGTCGACGGCGTCGTCGTCACGGAGATGGGGTTCAAGGTCGACCCCGCCAAGAACAAGATCATGTTCGCCGGCCAGCGGATCAAGCCGCCGCGTCCGGTGACGCTGGTCCTGAACAAGCCCAAGAAGGTCGTCACCACGACGAAGGACGAGGCCGGGCGGCGCACGGTGATGCAGTTCGTGCAGCACATCCCGGAGCGCGTGTATCCGGTCGGCCGCCTGGACTGGGAATCCGAGGGGCTCCTCGTGATGACCAACGACGGCGAGCTGGCGAATCTGCTGACGCACCCGCGCTACGGCGTCGCCCGCACGTATCACGTGGTGGTGAAGGGCGTCCTCTCGCCGGAGATCCTGGAGAAGCTTCACCACGGCGTCTGGCTGTCGGAGGGGAAGACGGGACCGATCCGGATCCTCGTGAAGAAGCGCGATCGCGAGAGCGCGGTGGTCGAGGTGACGGTCCATGAAGGCATGAACCGGGAGGTCCGCCGCGTCTTCGCCCGCTTCGGGCTCAAGGTGAAGCATCTCAAGCGGCTGCGCGTGGGTCCGCTGGTGCTGGGATCGCTGTCCAGCGGAGCGACGCGCATCCTGAGTCCGCAGGAGGTCGAGGCGCTGCGGGCGTCCGTCATGACGAGGGAGGACCGGCGTGGGCAGCACTGAAGTCCGCCGGGCCCGGGGCCTGGTTCTTCTGACTCTGGCGGTATCGCTGTCCCTCGGCTGCTCGTCGGGGCCCACGCGCCCGGCCTCGCATCCCGTCGACCTGCTCGCCGGGATCGAGCGCCGCGTGCTGCCCAACGGGCTGGCCATCGTCGTCAAGGAGGACCATCGCCTCCCCACGCTGACCGCGATGCTGGCCTACCGCGTGGGATCGGTCAATGAGCCGGAGGGCCTGACCGGCGTCTCCCACTTCTTCGAGCATATGGTGTTCAAGGGCAGCGCGAAGTACAAGCGCGGGGACATCGATCTCGTCACGTACCGCTGCGGCGGGGAGAACAACGCGTACACCACGCACGACATGACGGGGTACTGGTTCCACGTCGATTCGAGCCACCTCGACGACGTCCTGGACATCCTCGCGGACACCTGCGGGAACAGCACCCTCGATCCCAAGGAGTTCGAGCTGGAGCGCGGGCCGGT
>DASQOM010000112.1:0-18328 GCA_035644495.1 Planctomycetota bacterium
TTCGACTCCTTCATGAAGCCGTCGCTCCAGTACCGCGCCAAGAACCTGGTCCGCTTCATGCCCAACAAGGTCAACAAGGTGGCGCTGGAGTACAAGTTCCTCCGCCCGCAGGGGAAGGGGAAGCCCGACGTCGTCGAGTACGAGAAGTCGATCCTGGAGCGCTTCGAGGAGGGGGCCGAGCGCGGGTGGTACCTGACGTCGCCCCACAAGGAGCGCATGGACGACCACGCGGTCGCGATGCTGGTGACGAGGATGTCCGACCTTCAGTGTTCCGACTACCAGCCGGCCGAGCCGCAGAAGGAGAAGGGCCTCGACGAGCCGCAGGTCAAGATCACCCTTCACTTCTACCAGCAGGACAAGCCGATGGAGGTCCGCTTCGGACTCCCCGCGGAACGGGACCGGAAGCGCTGGGTCTGGGCCGCCGGAAGCGCCGAAGCCGCGCTGCTCGACGCCGGCCACTACGAGGACATCCCGCTTCAGCGCAGCGCGATGCGGATCCGCAGGATCTTCCCGTTCTCTCCGGAGCTCGTGAAGCGGCTCGAGATCGAGGCCAAGGACCTGGGCAAGGTCGTCCTCGAACGGAAGGAAGTCAAGAAGGAGGGGGACCCCGTCTCGACGTGGAAGTGGGAGGTCGTCGAGCCGACGAACATCAAGGTGGAGTCGGAGCGTCTCGAGGCCTTCGTCGCCGCGGTCGTCGTCCAGGATATCGTCGAATTCCACGGGGACCAGGACTTCCAGCTCGTCGGGCTCGACGCGGCCCCGGTGACCCTGACGGTCGACACCAAGGAAGGAAACCGCCATGTCTGCTGGTTCTCGGTCAAGGCCCACGGGTATCTGCGCAAGGAGGGCGTGAACGAAATCTTCGAGGTGAGGTCGGATCTGGTGAAGATGCTCCAGCGCCTGGAGCTGAACTTCGTCAGCCTGGAGATGTACAACGTGCCGCGCGAGGGGATCCGGGAGATCAGCTTCGAAAGCAAGGTCACGACCCAGCTGCAGCCGATCCTGTACCGGATGAAGATGGACCCGGTCACCCGGCTCTGGACGTTCAGCGACCCGGTCCACCAGGGCACGGCGCCCGACGCCGCGAAGCTGAGCGACCTCCTGACGCGCGTCAACTACATCAAGGCGGAGTCGCTCCTGGGGCGCGACTCGAAGACCATCGAACAGTACCGCCTGGACGAGCGCACGGCCCCGGCCACCCTGAAGCTCTCCTACGACATCGGCCAGGGCCCGGCGGCGAAGTCCGGGGACATGGAGCTCTATATCAGCGAGGATCAGAGCACCACCGCCGGACAGCCCCTGTATTACGCCCGGCTGAGGGACAACCTGGCCGTGTTCAAGATCAACGGCGACTTCGTGCAGGCCCTCCAGAAGTTCCTGCTCCAGTAGGGGAGGCCGGGGTCCTTTACAGGCCACCGCATCATCCTTGACGCTCCCCGGGAAGCGACCTATCCTTGAAGGTTCCAGATGAATCTCGACGAGATCAAAAGCATCCTCCAGCTGATGGAAGCCAACAAGCTGGTGGAGTTCGAATACGAGGACGACGGCCGACGGCTGAAACTCCGCAGGGCGGAGGATCGGATCGTGACGACCGCCGTCCCCATGGCCATGCCTTCGGCGTTGTCGATGGCCGCCGCTGCCGGAGCGGGGGGGACGGGGACGCCCGGAGAACCTGCGAGGCCCGCCAACCAGATCGAGTTCAAGTCGCCCCTCGTGGGGACCTTCTATCGTTCGGCGAAGCCCGACTCCGACCCGTTCGTCAACATCGGTGACGAGGTGGGTCCGGAAAAGGTCCTGTGCATCATCGAGGCCATGAAGGTGATGAACGAGATCAAGGCCGAGATGAGCGGCGTGGTCCGGGACGTTCTCGTCAAGAACGGCCAGGCGGTCGAATTCGGCGAGCCGATGTTCCTGATCGAGAAGAAGTAGACCTCACTCCTTCGCCGGGCTGAATTTCCCGAAGCAGATCCTCGTCCGGTTCCGATCCTTCGTGCCGCTGTCCCAGACCGCCCGGAACTGCCCCGGCGACGTCTCGATCAGGGTGGGGTACGAATTGCGCACGCCGGCATCGTAGAACGTCCGTTCGGTCCCCCAGGATCCGCCGGCCGGCTGGACCCTGTAGCGCAGCGACATCCGGCTCCACGCCTTGCCGTCGTTGTAGACGTACAGGTGCGAGCCGTCCGCCGCGCGGCCGAAATACCCCTTCGACACGCTGTTCCACAGGTCGGGCTCCGGCGCGCCCGGCGTCCAAGTCCTCCCGCCGTCCTTGCTGACGGTCGAATACGCCCGCGGCGGATCGAGCGGAGCGCCGTCCTTCTCGTAGGTCGCGGTCCGCATAACCATCTTGAGCTCGCCCCCGGCGTCGCCGTCGGCCAGGTTTCCCTCGTGCATGAAGACCTTGCCGTCCGCCGGCTGCGGGACGTGGCCCGCCAGGCTCCACTCCAGCAGGCTGGTGCTGACCAGGACGAACTGGTCGCGATCGCCGAGCGGATCGCTTCGCCGGGTGTTGCGGTGCGCCGGGAGCAGGTAGCGAGGGTGGCCGTCCTCGACAATGCGATGGATGCCGCCGACGATGATGAGCGGGCCCGTATAGCTCATCCCCAGCTCGACCGGCGACCAGGAGCGGCCGCCGTCGCCGCTGTACGCGGCCGTGAGCTGCGAGTCCTCGCTGTGGGTGTAGTTCATCGGACAGCGCATCGCCAAGCACCACAGGACGTTCTGGCCCGGCGGATGATAGAGGACGGCATTGGCATAGGCGAACTGGAGATTGCCGTGTCTCTGGTTGTGGTCGAAGACGAGGACGGGGTCGCCCCAGGTGTCGCCGTCGTTCGTCGACACCGAGGCGAGGATGTCGCCCATATCCGTCTTGCCCGGGATGCCGGCGCCGAATGCGACGACCAGGTGGGCCCTTTTCCACTCGGCGATATAGGGTTCCCAGAGGAGGGCGGAGCTGGGCTGCTGTTCCAGGGAGCGGACGACGCGGACCTGGGTCACGTCTCCGGCCGGTTCCTGGACGGTCTGTGCGGCGACGAGGGACAGTAGCAGCGAAAGCATGAAGCCGGTCTCCTGAAGGTCCTCCTCATTACCCGTATTTCCGGGGTTCGAAGTCGAAATTCTTTTCACCCCGCGAATCGGGCGGCGTCGAATGGGCGGATGGGGACGATCCTTCTGCTGGCCTGCCTGGCCGTCCAGGACGACCGCTTCCGCGTCGACGGGTCCCCCTTCGTCCTCCAGGGCGAGCAGGTCGAGCTGCAGGCGGTCAACATCCCGAAGGACACCGTCGTGGTGTGGCGGCTGGCGGACGGCCCCGCGGGCGCGATCGAGACCCGTCCGGCGATGAATGCGGACCGTCCGGCGGTCAGCGGCGTCCCGGAGCTGACGATCCGCTCCACCGGCCATGACCCCGCCGAGTTCCGCTTCTCCGTGACGGCGGAGCGGAAGGGGATCCGGGTCGCCTTCGCCGAGTTCAGGCTGCGCGTGGGTCCGCTGCTGACGGTCCGCGTGTGGTGCCGCGCCGTCGAGAACCCCGCCGGCGGGACGGCGCGCGGCGAGTTGCTCCGGGACAACTGCCGCCGCAAGGGACTCGAGGGGGACGTGAACCGCTTCCTGCGGCCGATGGGGATCGCGGTGGCGCTGGAGCCCGGGACGGCGGTCCAGGGTCCCGACTGGTGGTTCGACAAGGAGGGGCGCTTCCAGCCGATCGGACTCAAGGACGGCAAGAAGGCCAACTCCCACGCCCTGAACGACCTGGTCCGCAACGATCTGCCCACGGGGCTCAACGTCTACTTCGTCCGGGACTGCTACTGGGAGCAGATCGACCAAGGCTTCGAGCGCCGGGTGACGGCGCACGAGCTGCTGGGGGTCGGGCTGAAGGAGGGCCGGGTCGTGCTGGACGACGACGCCGACGCGGCGTCGCTGGCCCATGAGCTGGGCCATGCACTCGGGCTCGACGACCTCAAGGAGAAGACCCAGCGGGACCGACTCATGTACTGGATCCGGCGGGACCGGTCCGACGTGCTGGTCGGCTACGACGAGATGAAGTGGGCGCGGGACTGCGCCCAGACCCGGGTGAAAAACTGGGTGCGCGGCAGCGCGACGGCCAGCATCCCGGGCCGACGCTGAAACCGGCGCGCTTGGCTGTTGCCTAATGGGGGGGGCTCTCCTATACTTGTCCCCTCATGTTCGCCCGAATTCTCGTCGCCAACAGGGGGGAAATCGCCCTCCGCATCATCCGGGCCTGCAAGGAGATGGGCATCGAGTCGGTCGCCGTCTACTCCGACGCCGACCGGAACAACCACTATCTGAAGCTTGCCGACTACGCCATCTGCATCGGCCCCGGCCCGGCCCAGAAGAGCTACCTGGACATCTCCCGGATCGTCAGCGCGGCCGAGATCGCCGACGTCGACGCGATCCATCCCGGCTACGGCTTTCTCTCCGAGAACGCCCACTTCGCCGAGGTCTGCGAAAGCTGCAACATCAAGTTCATCGGGCCGAGCGCCGAGAGCAGCCGGATCGCGTCGGACAAGGTCAGCGCCCGCGAGCTGGCCAAGAAGTGCCGGATCCCGACCATTCCGGGCAGCGAGGAGGCGATCAAGGACGAGAAGCAGGCGCTGGACATCGCCCACCGCGTCGGCTATCCCGTCATGATCAAGGCGGCGGGCGGCGGCGGCGGCCGCGGCATGCGGGCGGCGCACAACGACGTCTCGCTGGTGCACAACTTCCTGGCCGCCCAGGCGGAGGCGGGAGCCGCGTTCAAGAACAGCGCGGTCTACATCGAGAAGTACGTCGAGAAGGCGCGCCATATCGAGATCCAGATCATCGCCGACTCCCACGGCAACTACGTCCACCTCGGCGAGCGCGACTGCACGATCCAGCGCCGCTTCCAGAAGCTGATCGAAGAGTCCCCCTCGCCGGTCATGACCCCCTCGCTCCGCAAGGACATGGGCAACGCGGCGATCGCGTTCGCGCGCGCATCCAAGTACGTGAACGCGGGGACTTGCGAGTTCCTGGTCGACGAGCGCGGAAAGTTCTATTTCATCGAGATGAACCGGCGCATCCAGGTCGAGCACCCGGTGACCGAGATGGTGACCGGGATCGACCTCATCAAGGAGCAGATCCGGATCGCGGCGGGGCAGCGGCTCTCGTTCAAGCAGAACGAGGTTGTCTGGAACGGCTGGGCGATCGAGTGCCGCATCAATGCGGAGAACCCGGCCGACGGCTTCAAGCCCAGCCCGGGGAAGATCACGAACTACTTCGCGCCGGGGGGCCCCGGTGTGCGCGTGGACAGCCACGTCTTCAGCGGCTACCAGATCCCGCCGTACTACGACTCGATGATCGCGAAGCTCATCGTGCACAAGAAGACGCGCGAGGAGGCCGTGTCCTGCATGAAGCGGGCGCTGTCGGAGTACGTGGTGGAAGGCGTGCCGACGACGATCCCCCTGCACCTCGCCATTTTCGACCACACCCAGTACATCAAGGGGCAGGTCGACACGACCTTCATCGAAAGCTACTTCGGGAAGTAGGATCTCCCCGAAAGATCGGCGATCGAAACCCCGGGCGGTCTAGAAATTCTGGCTCGGAGCCGGCGCGGTCTGCTGCACCGGGAGGCGGTGGCACATCATCTTCGTCTTCACCGCCGAGTAGGCGCAGAAGCCCGCCAAGGCGAGCACCAGGATCCAGAACATGCCGCGACCGGCGCCGCAGCAGTTCCGCCGGGGCCGCTCCTCCAGGAACACGATGCCGGGGTGCGACTTCACCGGCGCCGGCTCCTTCAGCACGGGCACGGCTTCGCCGCAGTACTTGCACGTGACGGAGTTCGCGGCGATGGTCTCGGCGCAGGCGGGGCATGCGCGCGACATCGTCTTCCCGCAGCTGACGCACTGGATCGCGGCGGGATCGGCCTTGGCTTTGCAGAAGGGGCAGGCAAGGATCATGGTGACTACCTCCGGCTATAGGACGCGACCTCTTCAGTAACTGTAACGCGGAATCGGGTGGAAATGAAAGGGGAAAACGACGCGGACTATTCGAGGTTCGCATGGCGCCGGCGGATCTTGCGCCCGGGGATCCTGAGCTCGTGCATGGCCGTAAGGATGACGGAGTCCAGGTACAGGAAGAGCACCTGCTCGAACAGGGAGCGCGCGGGCTGCCGCGTCTCCGGCCCCCGCTCCAGCGGGGCGGGGATGGGGACGGTCAGGTTCGAGATCTTCGCCAGCGGCGAGGTGGGCCTCGCCGTCAGGCAGACGACGCGGGCGTGGATGCGCCGCGCCTTGCGGGCCATGTAGTGCGGCAGCAGCGTCGTGCCGGTGCCCGAGCAAGCCACCAGCAGGTCGCCGCGGCGGATCGCCGGCGCGGTGATCTCGTGAGCTAGGTGGACGTCGAAGCCCAGGTGCATCAGGCGCTGGCCGAAGGCCTGGACCACCAGGCCGCTGCGGCCCACGCCGGTGATGTAGATCGACTTGCAACGCGCCAGCTCCCGGACGAACGCGCGCGAGCTGGCATCGTCGATCTTGTGGAGCACGCGCGTGACTTCGTCGAGGACGATATCGAGGTAGGCCTTCATTCGAGGACGAGGCACTTCTCGTCGTAGGTGGGGCCTTCGATGCAGATCCGCGAGTAGCGCCAGTCGGCGCCGTCGTCCGTCAGCACCTTCGTGATGCAGGCCCCGCAGGCCCCGAGCGCGCAGCCCATGTGCTTCTCCATCGAGACTTCGCAGGGAAGCTTCTCGCGCCGGGCGATGCGGACGACGGCGTCCATCATGCGGTCCGGTCCGCAGGTGTAGAGCTGAAGGCTGTCCCGCTCGATCTTCGGGATCCATTCCTCGAGCAGGTGGGTGACCAGCCCCTTGCGGCCGCGCGAGCCGTCCTCGGTCACGGCCTGCGCCTCAACCCCGACCCCGGTGAAATCATCGATGCCGTAGAGCATGCTCTGGGTGCGGCCGCCGAAGAGCAGCAGCATGCGCGGTTTCAGCCCCTTCGCGGAAACCTGCTTCGCGAACAGATAGAAGGGGACGATCCCGACGCCGCCGGCGATGAAGACATAGGTCTTGAGCGGCTTGACGGTGAAGCCGACGCCCAGGGGGCCCATATAGCCGACCTTGGAGCCGGGCTCCTTTTTCGCGAGGATCTCGGTGCCCTTGCCGACCACCGTATAGAGCAGATCGACGTGCTGGCCGCCGTCGGCCGGGCGCACATCCCAGTAGCTGAAAGGCCGGCGCAGCAGCGGCTCGGTCGTGAAGTCGGTCAGGATATGGCAGAATTGCCCGGCCTCGATCGGATCGGTACCGGGGACGAGCAGCGTCATCTTCCAGCAGTTCGGGGAGTAGCGGGTCTGACTGACGACCGTCGCATCCCCATTCCAGATGGCGTGCATCAGGCCGGGATTGTAGCAGGGGGGCCGGGGTCGGGCAATCTTTGACACCCCGGGGCAGGGATGCTATCACGGGGCCCCATGCTGCCCCTCGACTTCGCCAAAAAGATCGCCCTCCAGGCCGGCGACTTCCTCAAGAAGAACAGCTCCGGCCGGCGCTTGATCAAGTACAAGGACGACATCGGCAGCAACATCGTCACCGACATGGACCAGGCGTCCGAGGCGATGATCATCAAGGCGCTCAAGAAGGAGTTCCCCGACCACGCCATCGTCGCCGAGGAGAGCGGCCTCTCGGGCGACTCGCCGCACAAGTGGTATATCGACCCCGTCGACGGCACCACGAACTTCGCGCACAACTTCCCGATCTGGGCCGTGACGCTCGCCTACGAGTACAGGGGGAAGATCCAGGCCGGGGCGACCTACGCGCCGATGTTGGGGGAACTGTACTGGGCTGGTCGCGGGAAGGGCGCCTGGTGCAACGGCCGCCGACTGCACGTCACGAAGACTTCGGCGCTGAACCATGCGCTGCTCTGCACCGGCTTCTCCTACCTGCTCGAATACCGGAAGGTCAACCTCAAGTACTTCACCGAGTTTCTCATGAAGGCCCAGGCGATCCGCCGAATGGGGGCGGCGTCGCTCGACCTCTGCTGGACCGCCGCGGGCGCGTTCGACGGCTTCTGGGAGATGAAGCTCGGCCCGTGGGACATGGCCGCGGGCATCGTCATCCTCGAGGAGGCCGGCGCGAAGATCACCGACTTCAAGGGCGGCCCGGTCGACATCCGCCGCGGCGATTTCCTGGGGGCGAACCCCGCCCTCCATCGCCGGATGCTGGACGTGCTGCGGAACACCAAGTTAGATTGAACTCATGGCCAATGAACTCGAGCGCCTTTGCAAGCTGCTGGATGACGGCGACGCGGAGCTCCAGATCGCCGTCGCCCGCATCTTCCGGGAACTGAAGCCCAGGGACGCCGTCGCAAAGAAGGCCCTGGCCGGCGCGCTCAAGTCGCAGAACGAGATGGTGCGCCTCTATGCGCTGGAGGCGCTGGCCGCCATCGACGTCGAAACCGCGCTCCCCTACGTCGTGCCGCTGCTCGGGGGCTCGGATACGGTCCGGGCGCGCGCGTCGCAGATCCTGATCGGCGTGGGCGCCCCCGCAGCGACCGCGCTTCGGGACCACCTCGATTCGAAAGACCCGCAAGTCCGCAAGGGCATCCTCGAGATCCTCGGCAAGCTGCCCGGGGTGGATACCGCCGAGCTGCTCTTCGCGGGGCTCCTCGACCCCGACCTTGACGTCATGAAAAAGGCGGCGCAGGCCTATCGGCAGCGGATCGAGTCGATGGAAGCGGCCGACAAGGCCAAGGCCCTCAAGAAAATTCTCGAGTTCATGGAGTCGGCAAAGGTCCAGAAGGCGAAGACTCCGCTCCCGTCGTGCCTCCTGATCGTCGGCGCGCTGCGGGAGGCGTCGTCCGCGAAGACCGTCCTGAAGTACCTGGACAAGAAGCTGCCGCCGGCCGTGCGCAACCACGCGCTGCTGGCCCTCTTCAGCCTGCCCGTCGAAGGCAAGGACGCGGCGTCCGCCGTCGCGAAGCTGCTCCCGCTCCTCGAGGAGTCGGAGTTCAACGAGATCGTCAAGCCCGCGCTCGACGTGCTGTGGAAGCTGCCCCCGGGCAAGGAGAACGCGGACCGCCTCTTCAAGCTGCTGAAGAACGGGACGGCGCCCGTGAAGATGTACGCGATCAAGGCGCTGGGTTCGGTCGGGTCCGCGTCGGCGGGAGAAGCGCTGGTCGATGCGCTGCTCGGCCCCGATCCGCGCCTCGGCGAGACGGCCGACGGCGCGCTGCGGGGCAATCCCGACTTCGTTCCCGCGCTCCTCAAGGCGCTGGACAGGGAGGAGGACGTTGCCCGGTCGTTCAAGGTCGTCAACGTGCTGAAGACGTTCAAGAACGTGCTCGACAAGTCGCTCGTGAAGAAGTTCCTCGCGAAGACGTTCTCGATGCTCGACAAGAAGGAGAGCGGCTTCCAGACCTACTTCGAGATCGTCCGCGCGGCGGCGCCGGACCTGGCGAAGAACGAGGTCGTCGACCGCGGCCGGGAGCTGCTGAAGAAGCTCCAGTTCGAGGAGGCCGAGCGCGTCCTGCGCCTCGTCCAGAGCAACGACCTGACGACTCCGGACGGCGACCTCGCCATGGGCATCGCGCAGCTCCGCCAGCAGCGCCTGGACCCGACCAGCGCCGGCCGCGACCAGGGCAACGCGCTGGGACACTTTCTGAAGCTCTCCCGCCGGGAGGGCTATGATCTGCTGAAGCAGCTCGACAAGAACTCCGGCCTCATCTCCCCAGAAGGGCTTCTCTATCTGGGCTTCGCCTTCACCGAGCGCCAGGGCGCCGACCGCGACCTGGGCGGCTCCATCCTCAAGCTGGTCGCGAAGAAGTTCGGCTCGAAGGAAGAGGGCAAGGTGGCGAAGCAGAAGCTGAAGACCCAGGGGATCGCCTAGATGCCATAAGGGACTCCGAGTCCCTTATGGCGGGCTCAGGCTTTGATGACCTTCTCCCGCCCAACCGACACGTCCTTGCACGCGTTGCGTGTATCGATCACGACCGTCGCGTGCTTCACGATCCACGCGTAATCGTAGGCCGTGTGGTCCGTGACGATCACGGTCGCGTCGGCGTCGCGCAGCGCCTTCTCGGTCAGCTCGACCGTCTTCGCCTTGATGTGCTTGTAGTGGCGCATCGGCGGGAGCTTCTTGAAGGAGGGGTCGTGGCAGGCGACCGTCGCGCCCTTCTGCTCCAGGAGCTCGATGACCTTGAACGCGGGCGACTCGCGGGGATCGTCGATGTCCTTCTTGTAGGCGAGGCCGAGCACTAGGAGGCGCGAGCCCGCGATCGTCTTGTTCCTCGCGCGGAAGGCCTGCTCCAGGCGGTTGATCACATAGTACGGCATCTGCACGTTCATCTCGCCGGCGAGGTCGATGAAGCGCGTCGTGAACTGGTACTCCTTCGCCTTCCACGACAGGTAGAACGGGTCGAGCGGAATGCAGTGGCCGCCCAGGCCCGGGCCGGGGTAGAAGGGCTGGAAGCCGAACGGCTTGGTCGACGCCGCCGCGATCACCTCCCAGATGTCGAAGCCCATCCGCTCGAAGCACATCTTCAGCTCGTTCACGAGCGCGATGTTGACGCAGCGGTAGATGTTCTCGAGCAGCTTGGCGGCTTCGGCCACCTCGCAGGAGGAGACTTCGACGACCCGGACGACGGCCGAGCCATACAGGGCTGCGGCCGCCTTGCGGCTGCGCTCGTCGATGCCGCCCACGACCTTCGGGATGTCGGCGTTGGTGAACTTCTTGTTGCCGGGGTCCTCGCGCTCGGGCGAGAAGGCGAGCAGGTAGTCGACGCCGGCCTTGTCGAGCTCCGGCTTCATGATCTCGCGCGTCGTGCCGGGATAGGTGGTCGACTCGAGGATGACCAGCTGTCCCTTCCGGAGGTTCTCGCAGATCGTCCTGGCCGTGGTCCGGATGAACGACAGGTCGGGGCGGCTGTCCTCGTGCAACGGCGTCGGCACACAGATGATGATCGCATCCGCCTCCTTCAGCCGCGTGAAGTCGGAGGTCGCCTCGAAGCGTTTCCTGAACTTCTTGATCACCGCCGCCGGGACCGACTTGATATACGACTCGCCCTTCTGGAGCCTTTCGATCTTGGCCGGATCGATGTCGAACCCCATGACCCGGAAGCCCTCCAGGGCGAAGAGCCGGACCAGGGGGAGGCCGACGTAGCCCAGGCCGATGATGCCGACGACGGCCTTGCGGGACTTGATGAGCTGCTCGATGGGGGCGGTCATGCGGTTTTGAGCACCTTGCGTAGGACCGCGAGCATGGCGTCGATATGGCCCTTCTCGACGGTCAATGAGGGGATAAAGCGGATGCCGCCTTCTCCGCAGCCGAGCAGGAGCAGGCCCTCGGTGAAGGCGGCGTTGACGATGCGGTCGCGGCGGTCGTGGTCGAGCGGCCCCTGCTTCCCGCGCCGGATGTCGATGGCCTGCATCAGGCCCAGCCCGTGGGCGGGGCCGACATGGGCGAACTCGTCGGCGAGCGTCGTGAGGCCCGCCGAGAGGTAATCGCCCATGCGCTTGGCGTTGTCCATGATGCCGTCTTCGATCAGCTCGATGGTGCGCAGCCCGGCCGCGCAGGCGAGGGGATTGCCGCCGAACGTGTTCGCGTGGGCGCCGCTGGGCCAGGCGTTCAGCTCCTTGCGCGCGACGATCGCGCCCAGGGGGAGGCCGCCGCCGATCGGCTTGGCGCAGCAGAGGATGTCGGGCTCCACGCCGAAGTGCTCGACGGCCCACCACTTGCCGGTGCGGCCGAGGCCCGACTGCACCTCGTCGACGACGAGCAGGATTCCGTGCTCGTCGCAGAGCTTGCGGAGCCCCTCGAGGAAACCCTTGGGCGCGACGTTGTAGCCGCCTTCGCCCTGGATCGGCTCGACGAAGATCGCGGCGACGTCTTCCGGCGGCGTCGTCCGCTTGAACAGCACGTTCTCGATGAAGTCGAGGTCGCCATAAGGGGCGTGGGACACGTCGCCCAGCAACGGGGAGAAGTGACGCCGCTGGGCGGGCTTCGAGGCCGTCAGCGAGAGCGAGCCCATCGACCGGCCGTGGAAGCATCCGAAAAAGGCGATCATGCGCGGGCGGCGCGTGACGTAGCGCGCGAGCTTGATGGCGGCCTCGATGGCCTCAGTGCCGGAGTTGGCCAGGAACGTCTGCTTCGCCGCGCGGCCCGGCGCGATCTCGACGAGCTTCTCGGCGAACGCGGCCATGATCTCGTAGTAGAAGTCCGTGCCCGCCATATGGATGAACTTCTCGGCCTGCTCCTGGAGGACGCGGACGATCTCCGGATGCGCGTGGCCGAGGGCGTTGACGGCGACGCCCGCCGTGAAATCGAGGAAGCGGTTGCCGTCGGGATCGAGGACGTAGGAGCCCTCGCCGCGCTCGATGACCAGCGGATAGCCGCGGGTGTAGGCGGGCGTGATGACTTTCCTGTCGCGCTCGAGGATGCGGCGCGCTTTGGGTCCGGGGAGGCGGGTGCGGATCTGCGGGGCGTATCCGGTCTTTTTGGGCGCCCGCTTCATGAATGTCCTCGAAATGGCCGAGGGATTATATCATGGGCAAAATGACCCGCCATTTTATAGCGCACTCGGCCCCCACCCTCGGCGTCGAGGAGGAGCGCGCCGCCGTCCGCGCGATCCGCAGCGGCATGATCGGCGCAGGCGACGAGGTTGTCCGCTTCGAACGCGAGCTGGAGAAGTTCGTGGGTCGCGGCCGCGCGGTCGCGGTGCATACGGGCAGCGCGGCCCTGCACCTCGCCCTTCTCGGGCTGGGCGTCGGCCCCGGCGACCGCGTCGTGCTCCCGACCTACACCTGCGCCGCCGTGCTCAACGCCGTGAAATACACGGGAGCGGAGGGCGTGCTGGCCGACGTCCTTCCCGAGACCGGCAACCTGGACCCGGACGACGTCAAACACCGCCTGCAGGCGGGAACCAAGGCCATCATTGCTCCGCACATGCTGGGCCGGCCGGCGCCGATCCGGGACCTGAAGGCGCTCGGGGTGCCGGTCATCGAGGACTGCGCGATGGCGCTCGGCGCCGACGTGGGCCGGGAAGGGGAGGCGGCGGTCTTCTCGTTCTATGCGACGAAGATGATGGCCACCGGCCACGGCGGAGCGGTGCTGGCGCGCGACCGGGCGATCGTCAGGCGCATCGCCGACCTGGTCGAGTACGACAATCGGGAGGACTACAAGGTCCGCCACAACTACCGCATGAGCGGGCTGGTGGCGGCGGTGGGGCGGGCGCAGCTGGCCAAGCTACGTGATTTCGTCAAGCGGCGCCGCCGGATCGCCGAATATTACCATGGGACGCTGGAGCTTGGAGACCCTCCGTCCGGACATGCGTTTTACCGCTTCGTCCTGCGGACGGGTCCCGTCGAGCGCTTCGTCCGGTTCATGACGTCGCGCGGCGTCGACTGCAAGCGCCCGGTGTACCGGCCGCTGCACCGATACTTCGCGGCGTCCTCGGGGGAATATCCGGGTGCCGAAGAGCTGCATCGAAACTGGACGTCCATCCCCCTCTATCCCTCCCTCCGCCGCGACCAGATGGAGCGCGTGGCGCTCTCGGCTCGCGAGTTTCTGCACTAGGTGGCTCCGCTTCTCCGTCGGCACCTATATCTCCCTCGCCGTCGCCGTCCTGGCCTGGAGTCAGGACGGCGGGCCCCGCGAGCGCATCCGCTTCCTCGACGGCAAGACCGAGCTTTGCGAGGTCGTCGCCGTGGACAACGACGGCGTCTCCCTCCGGCTCTCCGGCATCGCGCAGCCGATCAGGTTCCGCTGGTGGCAGCTGTCGGCCGAGGACGCCGCGCGCATCCGGGAGAACCGGCCCGGCACCCCGTCGGTCACTTCCGAGGGCGAGTTCCTGGTCTCCGGCCTGCGGATCCGCACGGTCGACGACAAGGTCTACGAAGGCGTCCCTGTCGATGGCGCGCCGGCCGGTCAGATCTGGCTGAAGAATGCGGACGGCAAATACGTCATCCGCATCGAGACGATCCTCCAGCGCGACCCGATCCAGGTCGACGTCGCGCGCGCCTATGCCCCCGACGAGGTGGTGGGCATCCTGGTGGGGCGCATCAAGCCGCGCTCGCCGGAAGACTACGACCAGCTCGGGGCGCTGCTGCTGAAGGCGAAGCTGCAGGCGCGGGCGGTGTCGGCGTTCAAGGTCGCCGAGATGCTGCGCCACCCCGAATCGCCCGAAGGCCGCATGGTCGGCGAGCTGGTGAAGCTGCGCGAGCGCATCGACGACCTGGCGATCCGCAAGGCCGTCTTCCAGGCGGAGGAGCAGGCGCTGGCGGGGGAGTATGACGCGGCGATCGCGAAGGTCCAGGAGATCGAAGCGCTCCTGGCGGGCCATCCTGAAGCGCTCGAGGAGCTGCGCCGGGTGCGCACGCAGCTCCAGGAGTTCCGCGGCCTCGCCCGCGACGAGCGCATCGTGTCCGAGGCGTACCGTGCCGCCGAGGCCCTGCTCAAGATCAAGGCGATGGACCATTCCGTCCCGTTTGCGGACGCACGGACCTGGGCGGAGCAGCGTCTGCCCGTCGAGCTCTTCGAGCACCTGCGCTCGAAGTTCAACTTCAGCCCCGACGACATCACCGTCCAGCGCGTCTGGGAGCGCCGCCCGACGGACGCCCTGATGAAACACTCCTACGACGCCGCCTCCTGGGTTCTGCTGCGCCCCGATCTGCGCGCCCCGCAGGACTGGTGGACCGCGACGGACGACCGCACACGCTACAACCTTCTGAAGGGCCTCTATATCGAGAAGAACCTCAGCGTGCTCCGCTCGGAGCTCAAGAGCTGCGGCGTCTGCGGCGGCACCGGCCAGGTGGAGCGTCGCGACCAGACCCAGGAACTCTGCCCTTCCTGCCTGGGGTTGAAGGGCAGCAGGGTCCTCATCTACCGCTAGCCCGAATCACCGGCCGACACCCCAGCACCCCTCTCCGCAACCTTGCGTCCCCATGGGAAGGAGGGGCTGAGGGCAGAGGATCTTTCCGTGATTCGTGATTCGGTCTACTCGACCGAGTAGTTGGTCGCTTCCTTGGTGATCGTGATGTCGTGCGGGTGACTCTCCCGCAGGCTGGCGCCGCTGATGCGCATGAAGCGCGTGTCGGAGCGGAGCTTGTCCACGGTCTGCGTCCCGCAGTAGCCCATGCCGGCGCGCAGGCCGCCGACCAGCTGGTAGACGAATTCGCTCAGGCGGCCTTTGAAGGGCACCATGCCTTCGACGCCTTCGGGCACCAGCTTCGATTTATCCTCGATGGAGCCCTGGCCGTAGCGCTCCTTCGAGCCGCGGACCATGGCGCCCTCGGAGCCCATGCCGCGGTAGACCTTGTAGCTGCGGCCTTTGTGGATCACCGTCTCGCCGGGACTTTCCTCGCACCCGGCGAAGAGGCTGCCGATCATCACGCAGGAGGCGCCCGCCGCGATCGCCTTCGGGATGTCGCCCGAGTGGCGGATGCCGCCGTCGGCGATCACCGAGACGCCCGCGGGACCCGCGACGCTGGCGACGTCGGCGATCGCGGTGATCTGCGGGACGCCGACGCCCGCGATGATGCGGGTGGTGCAGATCGAGCCAGGGCCGATGCCGACCTTGACGCCGTCGGCGCCGGCCGAGATGAGGTCGCGCGCCGCCTCGGCCGTCGCGATGTTGCCCGCGATGATCGGCTTGGGGATGCCGCGCTTCTTCAGCTCCCGCACGGTGTCGATGACGTTCTTCGAGTGCCCGTGGGCCGTGTCGACGACGAGGACGTCCACTTCGGCGTCGACGAGGGCCTGGGCGCGCGCGAAGTCGTTCACGCTGATGGCGGCGCCGACGCGGAGGCGTCCGCGGTCGTCCTTGGCGGCGTGGGGATACTGGGCCGTCTTGTTGATGTCCTTCATCGTGACGAGGCCCTTCAGGGTGAAGTCCGCGTCGACGAGGAGCAGCTTCTCGACCTTGCGCTCGTTGAGGATCAGCTTGGCATTCTCGATGGAGATGCCGGGGGCCGCCGTGGCGAGGGGCGGCTTGGTCATGATGTCCGACACGCGGCGGGACTCGTCGTTCTGGAAGCGCAGGTCCCGGCTGGTGACGATGCCGACCAGCTTCTTGCCCTGCGTGATGGGGATGCCGCCGATGTTGAGCTCCCGCATGATGCGGCGGGCGGTGCCGACCGTCTCGTCGGGCGAGAGACACACGGGCTCCGCGATGACGCCGGCCTCGAAGCGTTTCACCTTCGAGACCTCGCGGGCCTGGTCGGCCGGGGACAGGTTGCGGTGGATGATCCCGATCCCTCCCTCCTGGGCCAGGGCGATCGCCAGCTTGGATTCCGTTACCGTATCCATGGCGGCGGAGACGATGGGGATATGGAGACGGATGTCGCGGGTGAGGCTGGTGGAGGTGTCGACTTCGGTGGGCACCACGCTGGACAGGCGGGGGATCAGAAGGACGTCGTCGAACGTGATCCCTTCGCCTACGATCTTGTCGATCATTCGGGCGCCTTAGATCGGGGGACTATACTGGGGGGCTTTCGGGTCGTCAAGCGAAAAGGGGGGGCGACCCGCCGGCGGCGTTGCTATAATTCCGCCAACCGATGGCCCTCCGGATCGTTCAACCCCGAGACATGATTCGCACCGGTCTCGCGCTCCTCCTTCTCCTTGGCCCCGTGGGCCTCTGGAGCTGCGCCTCTTCCTCCGACGAGCCGGACGACTCGGAGATCCTCCTGCAGTCGAGGATCCTTTTCAGGAACTTCTCCGGCGCCTACGCCAACCAGGACACGCAGGCGATCGGGGCGATCAAGAACGACTTCCGTCGGCTCAATGCCCAGGCGGGCGGGGTGCTCATCGCGACCCTGCAGTCGTCGAAGCAGGAGGACGACCAGGGCTACGCCGCCTTCGCGCTGGGCTTCTCCGACAGCCGCCAGGCCGTCGGGCCCCTGGCCTCCGCGACGAATCACCGCAACGAGACGGTGCGCGGCAACGCCATCGTCGCCCTCGGATACCTGGCGTTTCCGGACCTGCCGACCGAGCCCTTCATCCGCCTCATGAAGGACCCGCTCCCCCAGATCCGCCAGGCCGCCCTTTTCGGACTCGCGTTCATGCCCTTCGACAAGGACTCGCGCGGCCTGCTTCCGGACGTGCAGGCCCGCCTGGAAGACCCCGAATGGGCCGTGCGCAACGAGGCCCTGATCGTCCTCCGCAAGATGAAGCGGCCGGAGGCCACGAACTCGATTCTCGACGGGCCCCTGCATGACAAGGAGCCCCTGGTGCGGGCGAGCGCCGCGCTCGCGCTCGGAGCTCTCGGCCGCGAGGCCCGCGAGGCCTCCCCGTTCCTGATCGAGATGCTGAAGGACGAGGACCATCGCGTCGTCGACGCAGTCTGGACCGCCCTCAACCGGATCCACGACAAGGACTTCGACCGCTCCTATGCGACGTGGCGCGACTGGTACGAGGACGAGCAGAAGATCCACTACAGCTGCCCCGAGCACAAGGAGATCTCGGAGACCGCGCCCGGCAAGTGCCCGAAGTGCGGACGAAAACTCGAGCGCATGAACCGCGATGTCTTCCGTCGGGTGGAGCCGTCGCCCGCGTCGCCCTCGGGCCTCTTCACCTGTACGGAGCACCCGGACATCCTGACCACGACGCCCGCGCGCTGCGGCGTCCCGGGGTGCGGCAGGGATCTCGTCCCGAAGCGGCCGGATCCGGTGATCTATGCCTGCCCCGATCACCCGATGAACGTCACCACGACGCCCGCCAAGTGCGGGGTGCCCGGCTGCGGCAAGGACCTGCTTCCGCGCAAGCCCTAGAGACTTCGCCCCGGGCGGGGTAGTCTGGTCTCATGGACGAAGCCGACGCGGGCATCGACCGCCAGGAGATCCTGTCGCAGATCGCGGGCGCGATCCCGATGGAGCAGGAGACTCTTCCCCCGCCCCTCCTCGATCCCGCCCCGCCGATGCCGCCCGCGACTGCCGCAGTGGAGACGATGCCGGCGCCGCGGCCGCCGTCGAGCCGCGCGCTTCAGCGTCCGTCGCGCTGGAGGCGGCACCGCCACGAGATCGCCGGTCTGGTCACGGCCGTCGTTTCGGTCGTCTGGGTCTCCGTCGGCTTCGCGTCGCGGACGTGGGCGCCGGCGCTGGTGGGTGCGGGCTTCGGGCTCGGGGCCTTCGCGATCGGCGCGTTCGCGGTGTGGACCGGCGACTGATCAGGGTTTCGTGCGCTTCTGCCGTTCCCGCTCCAGCGCGTCATAAGGCTCCGTTTCCGACTTCAGCCAGGCGTCGTATTCCGGCGTGCGGACGAAGCGGTCGGGGAAGAAGACCTCCTCGGTGGGCGCTTTGCCGCCGAGCGTCTGGTGCGTGAGGAGGCCGCCCAGGAGGCCCGCGAGCGTGTGGGCCGTGGCGAACA
>DASQOM010000113.1:0-5468 GCA_035644495.1 Planctomycetota bacterium
ATCGCGGTGTTGTCGCGGGTGAGGGTGCCGGGGTCATGGAAGCTGCCGCCGCCGGCGATGGTGCCGTGGTAGCGGTCGAAGCCGCGCTGCAGCGGCCAGTTGTCCTTGGGCCCAGTGGGCTTCACGTGCCGCGTGACGTGCCACTTGCCCGTCGCAGAGGCGCGGTATCCCGCCGGTTTGAGCGCCTCGGCGATGGTGACCGCCTTAGGGCGCAGATCACCCTGGTACCCGTCGTGGCCGAGGTCTTCGGTCATATGGCCGACCCCCGCCTGGTGGGAGTAAAGGCCCGTGAGGAGGGCGGCGCGGGTGGGGCAGCGGCGGGCGGTGTTGTAGAACTGGGTGAAGCGCAGGCCGTTCTTCGCGAGCGCGTCCGGGTTGGGCGTCCGGATCTCGCCGCCGTAGCAGCCCAAGTCGCTGTAGCCCATGTCGTCGGAGAGGACGATCACGATGTTGGGCCGGAGAGCGGGGGTCTGCGGAGGCCGGCTAGAACGGGGGGTGACGCGACGTGTGCTGGTGACAGAGCAGATAGGAGATCTCCAGTTCGTCCACGACGCCGTCGGCCAGGAGGATCAGGCCGAGCTGCCGCGGGAGCTTGCCCTCGATCTTCTCGCGATTCTGGATGGCGACCGCCCGCTGGAGCTCGTCCGGCGTCACCATGCCCGCGCGGAGCGCCAGCGCGCCGAGACGCGACTCCAAGTCGCGAAGGGTTTCGCCGGTCCCGTGGATCCTTCTCATGGACCACCTCGAACTTGCATGATCAGCTGAGTCAGGCGCTCATAAAGCGACGCGGGCGGCTTCGGCCGCGCGCCGTCCAGCATCGTCGTGCAATGCCGGCAATACCGCCGCTTCAGCAGCGTCAGGGCCCGCTGCGACTCCAGGTCCGCGAGCGGAATGCCCCGGGCGCAAATAGAGCAGGTTGCGGCCACCTTGTCCATCATTGCCCCCGATCAAACCGAAAGAATTTCTCGCGTCGTCTTCATCGCCAGCAGCCGGTCGACGTGGGCGAGCAGCTGCGTCACGGTCGAGGTCACCGTGTCGGCGGTCATCAGATCCCCGGGCAGGAGGACGATTTCCGAGTCGACCCACTTCCGCTGGAGGATGGACAGCCCGTCACCGACGTCCTGATGGATAAGCGACCGGTCGATCAGGATCACGGCGGGGACGGCGCCCGAGGAGTCCGAGAGGAGGTGCGACCAGGAATGATCCGTCAGCACCTCGCAGCCGTGATTCTGCAGCACCGACCGCAGCAGGATTCTCGTCCTCGAGTCCGGATGGACGACCGTCACGATTTTCGAAGCGCCCACATCCACCTCCCGGCTCCGAATTCTGGCCCATTGCAGATGCAGAGGCGGGAGGATTGTTACGCTCAAATTCGAATGAGGAGGCGCCCCCCACCTAATCCTTGACTGACCGCGCGGTCCGCCTAGAATCAGGCGCACACCCACTATTCTGGAGCTTGAGTGCCATGAAAAAGCCCATCAAGGTCGCCGTCACCGGAGCCGGAGGTCAGATCGGCTACGCCCTCATCTTCCGCATCGCCGCCGGCGACGTCTACGGCCCCGATCAGCCCGTCTCCCTGGGCCTGCTCGAAATCACCCCCGCGCTCCCCGCGCTCAACGGAACCCTGATGGAGCTCGAGGACGGCGCGTTCCCGCTGCTCAGTTCGGTGAAGGCCACGGACAAGATGGACGAGGCCTTCGGCGACGCCAACTGGGTCGTCCTGGTCGGCGGCCTCCCGCGCAAGGACGGCATGACCCGTGCGGACCTGATCCGCGCCAACGGTCCCATCTTCACGGGCCAGGGCAAGGCCATCAACGACTCCGCCGCGGGCGACGTCCGCATCCTCACCGTCGCCAACCCCTGCAACACGAACGCCCTGATCGCGCGCTCGCACGCGCCGAAGATCCCGTCGGAGCGCTGGTACGCGATGACGCGGCTCGACCAGAACCGCGCGGCCTCGCAGCTCGCGAAGAAGGCCGGGGTCGCCGTCGGCGCCGTCACGCGCATGACGATCTGGGGCAACCACAGCGATACGCAGTATCCGGATTACAAGAACGCCTACATCGGCGGCAAGCCCGCGCCCCAGGTGATCAACGACCCCGCGTGGCTGGCCGACACGTTCATCCCGACCGTCGCCAAGCGCGGCGCCGCCGTCATCAAGGCGCGCGGCGCGTCGTCGGCCGCCTCCGCGGCGAACGCGGCCATCGACAGCCTGCGCTCGGCCTCGACGCCGAACGCGGCGGGCGACATCTTCAGCGCCGGAGTGCTGGCGGACGCGAACCCCTACGGCCTCCCCTCGGGCATCGTCTACAGCTACCCGCTGACCTCGTCGGACGGGAAGGGCTGGAAGATCGCGCCGGGGTTCGCGATCGACGACGACGCGCGCAAGCGCCTCGACGCGTCGGCCGCGGAGCTGAAGAGTGAGCGCGAGGCGGTGAAGGACCTGGTGGGGCCCGCGGCTTAAGGCGTAACCGCCGGCGTGACGCGTCGTCCCTGAGGCGCGATGAACGCCCGATCCCAGCACCAGAAAAACCCGGCCGCTGGGACGTGTCGATCCTCCTGGGGTCTGGCCGTCCTCCTCCTGCCGTTCGGGCTGACGCTTCTGACACTGACGCTGTCGCAGCTGGCGGGGGCGTTTCTGTCGATGTCGTCGACCTGGCTGATCCGGAAGTGATCCGGACTAGAAAATCGATTTGACGAGCAGGAGCAGCCCGACCAGGAAGATCGGGATGCCGAGATAGTAGATGTTCATCGGCGACATCAGCAGCAGCCCGCCGCCCATCAGCACGAAGCCCGTGATGCCGAAGGTGATCCGGCCCATGATGCGGACGCCGGCCGTCGCCGCCCGGAAGGGGAACGCGAGGAAGTCTTTCCAGTCCGCCATCTAAATGCGCTCCGCCTGCTCGGGAACCGGGGGGGCCGACACCGCCGCCCGCGCCTTCTTCTCGATCGTCTCGTACATCTTCATCAGCTCGCCGGCCTCGGGCGAATCGGGGAAGCTCTTGAGGATCGCGACCGCCTTCTGCCGCGCGAGCTCCCACATGTCGAGGTCCATATAGGTCTTCACGTGGTTGTACATCGCCGCGAGACCCTTCTCGCGCAGCTGTTTCTCCTGGTCGGCCGTGATCGGCGCCTGTTGGGCCATGTACTTCGGCTCGGCCTTCCAGCGCAGCTCGTTGAGGTTGCTCGCGACCCGCTCGGCTTCCTTTGTGCCCGGGTATTCTTTCACGACCCGGTTCGCCTTCTCCATCGCGAGCTCCCACATCTCCAGGTCGATGTAGGTCTTCATCTCGTGATAGAGGGCGTCGAGCTTGGCGGGGTCGGTCTTTTGCGCGGAAGGGGCGACGGCCGGCGCGGGCTCCGCGTGCGGGAGGACGGCGGCGGGGAGGGGCTCCGGTGCGGGGACGGGCTTCGGGACGCGGCCCAGCGCCTCGAGGATGGACGACGCGAGCGCGAACACCGTCAGGAAAAGGAAGCCGAAGACGATATGGCGGTAGCCTTGGTCCAGACGGGCCAGGATTTCCATGTTGGGGTCGATGAACGTGCAGATGCCGATGGCGCCTCCGCCGACGATGGCCAGCAGGGCGCCCGTGCACAGCCCGCCCTGGAAGAGCATGCGAAGCTTCATGTTCTTAGCGTATATGTTGCGTCTCCTGAGATCAAGACGGCCTTTCTGTTGACATCGCTTCAAGCCCCCCTAAGATGAATCGCGTGAAAAAACCCGGACGCGCGACGATCGCCGTCCATCCGCCGGATGCGGCCGAGTCGCCCAGCCGCCCGATCGCCCCGCCCCTCAACCTGGCTTCCGTCCACCGCTTCGGCGACCTCGACACGCTGCTCGCCGCCTCGAAGGGCGAGAAGGCGGCCCAGACCTTCTACCGCCGCTACGGACACCCCAACGGGCGGATGGTCGAGCAGACCGTCGCCGCGCTGGAGGGGGCTGAAGACGCGCTGGCCTGCTCCGCGGGGATGTCGGCGGTGGCCACTCTCTTCCAGAGCCTGACGAAGAAGGGCGACCGCATCCTCGCCGCGCGCGACCTCTACGGCGGCACGACTGCCTATCTCGACAAGTTGATGGGGCGTCTCGGAGTCGAGGTGGAGTTCGGCGACTTGAGCCATATCCAGCGCGAAATCTCCGAAGGCGTGAATCTGGTCGTCGTCGAGACGGTGTCCAATCCGCTGATCCGCGTCGCGGACCTCGCGCGGATCGCGAAGAACGCGAAAAAGGCGGGGGCGACGCTCGTCGTCGACAACACCTTTGCGACGCCCGTCCTCTGCCGTCCGCTGGAGTGGGGCGCCGACGTGGTCTTCCATAGCGGGACAAAATTCCTCAACGGACACGGGGACGCGACCAGCGGCGTCATCGCCGGGAAGGCCGACGCGATCGCGGCGATGCGCAAACTGACGATCCTGGCGGGCGGCGTCATCTCCCCGCTCGATGCCTGGCTGATGTCGCGCGGCATCAAGACGCTGGGCCTGCGCGTCGAGCGCGCCTCGAAGAACGCGGCCGCTCTCGCGACGTTTCTGGCGCGCCATCGGAAGATCGGCCGCGTCAATTATCCGAAGCCCAACCGCTATCTGAAGCCGCTGCTCGGGCCGATGCTCTCGTTTGAGGTGAACGGCGGATTGAAGGCGGCCGACCGCTTTGTCCGCGCCTGCCGCCTGATCGAGCTCGTGCCGAGCCTGGGCGACGTGACGACGACGAGCTCGCACCCGGCGCGCAGCTCCCACTCCTATCTGAGCCCCGCCGCCCGCGAGGCGATGGGCGTCACGGACGGCCTCATCCGCATCTCCACCGGAATCGAAGATCTCGACGATATTCTCGAGGATCTGTCCCAGGCCCTTTCCAAAGCATAGGAGCCCTTCATGGTCGGACCCACGCCCCCCGCCGCACCCGTCCCGCCGCCTCCTCCGCCTGCGGCCCCGTCGACGATCACGATCGACGACTTCAAGAAGATCGTGCTCAAGGTCGGGAAGATCACGGAAGCCGCGGCCCACACGAACGCCAACAAGCTGCTGGTTCTCAAGGTCGACCTCGGCGGCGGCGAAGTCCGTCAGGTTGTCTCGGGGATCAAGCAGTGGTACGCCCCCGAACAGCTGGTGGGGAAGAGCATCATCCTCGTCGCCAACCTCGCGCCCGCGGTCCTTCGCGGCGTCGAGAGCCAGGGCATGGTGCTCGCCGCCTCGTCCGGCGACCAGGTCATTCTCCTGAGTCCCGAGAAGGAGGCTGCTCCGGGAAGCAAAGTCAGCTAGGAGGCATCGGGCATTCAGCATCAAGCATGGGAGAAGAGGATCCGGGGGGGAAGAAAGAGGGGAAAGCGCTACCCGAAAAGAGGGGGGCCGGCCGATATAGGGGACAGGTATTAGGAAGCTGTCCATGCCGGCACCTGGGGCGCTCGAACTCCGCGACGACGGGAGCTTTCTCGTCTTCGTGCTCAGCGGCCGCCTCGACGCCGCCTCCACCGGCA
>DASQOM010000114.1:0-8131 GCA_035644495.1 Planctomycetota bacterium
CCCGAGGCCGCCGGCGTTCGGGGTGTGCGAGTCCGTGCCGATCATGAGGCCGCCGGGGAAGGCGTAGTTCTCGAGAACGACCTGGTGGATGATGCCCGCGCCGGGCTTCCAGAAGCCGATGCCGTACTTGTTCGACGCGGACGCGAGGAAGTCGTAGACCTCCTTGTTGACGCTCCGGGCGGTCTCCGTGTCCTTGCCGGCGCCGACGTAGGCCTGGATGAGGTGATCGCAGTGGACCGTGGACGGCACCGCCGTCTGCGGGATCTGCGCCTGGGAGAACTGCAGGATCGCCATCTGCGCCGTGGCGTCCTGCATGGCAACGCGGTCGACGCGCAGCTGGAGGATCGCCTTCCCGGGGGCGAGTTCCTGCTTCGCCGGGTCGTCGAGGTGGCCGTACAGGACCTTCTCCGCCAGCGTCAGCGGGCGATTGAGGCGCTTCCGGACGATATCAAGGTTGCGGCGGGTCTTGTCGTAGGCTTTCGCGACGACGTCGGGCGTGGAATCGATGTTCATAGGGCCAATATACTAACGTTTTTGGGCGGTGCGTCAAATACGGGAACCCCCGGGTGCGTCATGTATTCATAGGGCGGGCCGCGGGTGCGGAGGATAGAATAGCCCCATATGGCACTCAAACGGAGCGGCGTCGCTCTTCCCACGGACGGCTTCAGCGGCATCTTCCCCTGGATCTTCTGGATGGGACTGCTGGCGGCCGGCGGCTACGGCGTCTTCTGGGTCATCGGGACGATCAAGACCAGGGCGGACTCCGAAGTCGACACGAACGCTCCCAAGGCCATGGCCCAGTGGAAAAAGGAGACCCAGGGCGTCGGCAGCGTCTCGCGGAACAATCCGTCGGTCGCCTACGCGCCCCGGCAGGTCACGCCCGAACTCGACCGCGCCGCGGCCGAGGTCAACCTGAACATCCTGATGAAGGAAGCGTCCCGGATGAAAGGCGACTCTGTCAGCCAGATGGAGTACGCGCGGGCGCTGACGGGCGCGCGCAACCGGCTGGCGGCGGCCGCCGCGAAGGACCGCAACGTCCCCGAAACCCTGCAGGGCAACGATGAAATCCTGGGCCTGGACGACTGGGACTTCACCAAGATGAAGCCCGACGCGGCCGCGGCCAAGATCACGTCGGCCGCCTCGCGCATCCCCGCCGGCACGTTCATGCGCGTCCGGGTCTATCGGGATACGAACCGCGACGTGATCCTGTACTTCGCGAGCGCCACGGGCACGGGCGTGGTGCTGGCGCATCCGGGCTTCGTGAAGATCTCCAACGAGTTCGCGCTCGAGATCCAGAAGCAGGTGCTCGCGCAGCCGCCGGAGCAGTTGACGGAGTTCGAGCGCCGGCAGATCGAAGGCATCCTCGGCCGCGGCGAGGCCAGCGACGAGGAATACGCGATGCTGGTCAACAAGCTGACGGGCGCGACGACGGCCGTCAAGGGCCCCGCCGAATCGTTCGCCCGGCAGATCCAGGTGCTGAAGGGCCTGCTCCCGAAGGCGCCGGTCCCGGAGGCGATCGTCATGAAGGACGGCCGCCGCTTCACGGGCAAGCTGCTCGCCGAGACGCCCGCGGCGGTGTCGGTGAGGACCGTCGTCGGCGACATCACCGTGGCCAAGGACGACGTCCAGACCATCATCACGGCGGACGACCTGCGCGCCGAGTTCCAGAGCAAGTTCGGCGCAGGGGATAAGTTCACGGACGCGCTGGCGCAGCTGCTGACATGGACGCGCGAGATGGACATGCCGGTCCACCGGGAGCTGGTCGCCTACACGATCCTCATGCGGAACCCGATCGAGCCGTACGCCCGCAGCGCGGCGGGGTACATCCAGATGGACGGCATCTGGACGCTGAAGAGCTCGATCGCGTCCGGCGCGCCGATCCCGGAGCGCAAGGCCGAGACCAAGGAGGACATCAAGCGCGAGCTGGAGTCCATGGGCTTCGTCCTCCGCGACGGCAAGTGGTTCTCCAAGGTCGCGTGGAGCGTCGGCATGGACTCGCTGATGAAGGGCAGCGCGCTCAAGATCGCCTATAACGGGACGCAGATCTTCGACTGGCACGAGGCCGACACCCCCATCTATCGCCGCGACGACAAGCCCAAGAAGCTCGGGCCGCTGGACCTGAAATTCATCGCGCCGGTCCAGGTCACCGGGAGCGCCACGATCCTCGTCGAGGCGCCGGGCGAGCTCCTGGAGTGCCACGTGCGCGCGACGGGGACCATCATCGAGGACAAGAGCGGCGGCCGCATCGAATGCTTCCTGACGCCCCAGGACGGGAAGTCCGAGGTGCTCTACGACATCCAGTCGAAGGCGGACTTCGGCTTCCACGACGTGTCCAACTACGTCCGCGGGAAGAAGAAGTTCACGGTGACCGCCCGCATGGTGACGGTGAAGGACCAGTTCCACACGTACGCCCGCTTCCTGCCGTCCAACAAGGACACCGTCGAGGCGTTCCTGGTGAAGGGAGTGGTGCTCAAGCCTGCGTCGGAGTTCGATCGGGCGTACAACGACGCGAGATGAGACGCAACACCCCCTGAAAAGCGGATTCAACACCGAGACACGAAAAACACAGAGAACACCCAGGAGAGGGGGTTTTTCGTGGAATCGACACCGCCGCTGGCGTCAAAGGATCCATCGGATTCCCGCATCATAGACAGGGCCCCTGAGGCGGGCCTCCCGCGCGTATAAGGATTGGAATACAGAGGGCCATCATGCGTCGAACCCTGCTCACCCTGGCGCTCGTCGCTGCCGCTGTCGGCTCCGCGCGAGGCGACGGCATCCTCCTCGCCGACGGCCGTAAGGTCAGCGGCCGCGTCGTGGAAAAGCCCGACGGCTACGAGGTCACCATCGAGGGCCAGACCGTCGGCTACACCAAGGCCGACGTGAAGCAGTGGTTCAAGTCGCCCAAGGAGGTGCTGGGCGACGCCGACAAGCAGGTCGAGGACGCGAAGAAGCTCTATACCGAAGCCGTCAACATGTCGGACGAGAAGGCGGCCGAGGCGAAGTTCCGCGAGGCCCTGCCCAAGGTGCAGAAGGCGCGCGAGGCGTACGTCGAGGCGCGCGAGCTGTTCCCCGACGGCTACCCGGCCCTCGACGAGCAGCTGGTCAACGTCATGAAGCTCATGAGGCTCGTCCGCGAGCGGTTCCACTCGCAGATCGCATCGGCCGAGTCGTCGTCGCCCGTCAAGCTGAAGGAATCCCCGGCGCCGGTGTCGAAGCCGCCGGTCCGGCCCGACCCGGTCAAGCCCCCGGAACCGACGAAACCCGCGCCGGTGGAGAGCGCGTCGACCGGGACCCTGCACGAAGCGCTGCTGGTCCTCGTCGATCCGGCCAAACGCGACGATGCCGCCCAGCGCGCCTCGGCGATCAAGGTCTTCCAGAAGGCCTCCACGTTGCCGGGTCCTGCGGCCGACATCGCCACCGCGGGCTGGCTCTTCCTGGCGAAAACCGACTTCGACTGGGGCCTCTCGGCGGACGTGGTCACGGTCAAAAGCTCGGGTCCGGAGACAGTTTATAAGGGCCGGCTGGACAAACGGTCGGACGCGATCACGGTGCTGATCCTGGCGGACCGCCGCGAGGTGCGGATCCGGACGGCGTCCGACGGCAGGTACATCACGCCCCCCGCCGGGGCCGAGTTCAAGGCGGCGGACTACAAGGTGGTCGACGACCAGAAGACCGATGCCCTCGACGCGTTGCAGGCGTTCTTCAAGATTCTCGACGCGGCCAAAATGGAAACGCTCGAAGACAAGGACGTGTCCGACGGAGTGAAGCTGCTCGCGGCGAAGGTGAAGGACCTGAAGGCGAAGAACCAGCCGGTGGACGGGCTCACGCTCTTCGTCGCCGGTCCGGCCAGCGCGCTGATCGAGAAGAAGCAGGGGAAGCCGACGGCGGAGATCGAAGCCGCCTTCAAGGACCTCGGCTACGAGAAGTCGGAATTCGGGGCCATCTGGGGCCGGAGGGAAGGCCTGGCGATGGACGACTACCGGAAGTGGATCGGGTCCTCCGAGTACGGGATGGGCATCATCCAGTTCAACAACGACTATAAGGGGCTGACGGACTCCGGCGTGCGCTACGCGATGGCGCTGCTGCAGCTCTTCCGCGCGCTCGGCGAGAACCGGAACTACCAGCGCGCGGCGGCGTCCTTCGACCAGGCGGCGACAGGGACGGTGACCAACGCGGCGCGCGACCACTTCATGGCGCTGGCGAAGTCGATCCGCGACGACGCGCCCTGCAACGTCTGCGGCGGGACCCACAAGATCAACTGCAGCGCCTGCAAGGGGAACAAGAAGATCAACGCCGAGTGCACGAAGTGCGGCGGCTCCGGCAAGGTGAACTCCTTCAACGGCGTCATCGTCTGCAACGGTTGCCAGGGCAAGGGACGCTACAACAACATCGACTGCCCGAAGTGCAAGGCGAGCGGGAGGACGGAGTGCAAGGGCCGGGGCTGCACCCGCGAGGTGCCCAAGCCGACGTTCGAGACGTTCGCCGACGCCTACCGCTGCCCGCTCTGCCAGGGGCGCGGCAGCCTGATGCGGCATGTCGCCTTCCCCTGCACCGAGTGCAGCGGCATCGGCCTGATCCTGCAGCCGAAGTCGGACCCGAGCAAGCTCTTCAAATGAGCGCGGTCGTCCTGGCCCTGGCGCTCGCCTGCTGCCAGGACGGCTATACGGTCCGCAAAGAGCACCCGCGGATCTTCATCGACGATCCCAAGGCCGTCGCGAGTCGCGTCGACGGCGTCCTCGCGGCGGACTACAAGATCGTCAAGGACCGGGCCGACGCGGCCGCACGTCGCGGCGCCTCCGAGCTCGGGACCAACGGCTGGGGCTCGCCCATCGCGATGATGGACTGCGCCCTCGCGGCCTGCGTGGAGAAGGCCGCCGGACGCGAGGGGAAGAAGTACGTCGACGTCATTGTCGCGCTCTGGGGCGATGGGACGATGATCTCGAAGCGGGCGGGCAGCCAGTTCGGTTTCCACGCCCTCGCCTACGACTGGGTCTACGATCAGCTGACGCCGGATCAGCGGGTTCGATATGGCGAGGCGCTGGGCTCGTGGCTGACCTGGTACACCGACAAGCCCGTCATCCAGCTCAAGAACGGTCATTGGGAGTACAACCAGACCTGGGGGCCGTCGCACCTCAATATCCCGCACAGCCGCGACGCGCTGACCCAGAAGCTCTTCATCTCGCTGACGATCCTGGGCGCCGGGACGAAGTACGAAGCGGACGCGAAGGCGTTCCTCGACTCCTGGCATCAGCGGGTGCCGAAGGAGTGCATCCCCGCGTTCGACCGCATGGGCGGCGTCTGGTCGGAGTCGTATGGCCACGGGGGATATGGCCCGGTGGTCGTCGTCGCGTGGGCCTTCCACGCGTGGCGGACGGCGACGGGGATCGATCTGTTCAAGCAGCTGAAGCCGTGGGGCTATCCGGTCGAGGAGCCGCGCTGGGTGGCCTACACGATGATGCCGCACAACGAGCGGACCGCGTGGATCGACGACGGCGACGGCGCGCGGCCGGGGGAGTTCTGCCGGGCGGCGCCCATGCTGCGCGACGGGCTCTCGCAATGGTTCGTCGCCAGGGGCCGCGCGGGGCTGCTGCAGAGCCGCTGGGAGCTGGTGTCGTCGATGGATCCCGCGATCGCGGCCACGGGGCCGGAGACTCTGCCGCTGGGCTACCTGTTCGGCGGGGCGGGCCACGTCTATATGCGCAGCGCGTGGAACGACCCGAACGCGACGTGGGCGTTCTTCGGTGCGGGGCCGCAGTTCGCGGGGCATTCGCGCGACGACGAAGGGCACTTCCTCGTTGCGCGGAAGGGCGCGGTCGTGTCGCGCCAGGGAGGGCAGGGCTCGAACGACGAGGACTATTACTCCGGCGGCTCGATCATCTACAACCTGACGACGATCTTCGATCCGGAGGAGAAGTTCCGGCGCGACAGGAAGAACGAGAACGACGGCGGCCTGCTGCGCCACGTGTACGAGGACGGCCCGTATCCCCGCGAGCGCGGCCATACCGTGGCGTTCGAGCAGGCGAAGGCCTACACGTACGCGGCGGCGGATCTGACCCGGGGATACAGCGCGAAGAAGGCGAAAGAGGTCACGCGGCAGATCCTCTACCTGCGCGGACCGAAGGAATACTTCGTGATCTTCGACCGCGTCGAGGCGACGCAGGCGGACTTCGCGCGCCACTTCTTCCTGCACGTGCCGACGGAGCCCGAGAAGAAGGGCGGCGGCCTGAGCTGGTTGAGTCTGCCGGAAGCCGACGGGGACAAATCCGTGCTGTCGACCGGGCGCTCGCGCGCGTTCCTGCGGACCCTGCTGCCCGCGCAGGCCGGCGTCAACGTGCGCGGCGATGGAGCCTGGGGTCATCCGCTGGAGCCGGCCGGCCAGTATGACCACGTTGCGCCGGGCCGCCGGCAGCCGCCGCTCTGTGCGTGGCGCATCGAGGTCGCGGATCCGGGCAAGGGCGCGCGGACGCTGTTCCTCCACGTCCTCGAGCTGGCCGACGACTCCGTCGCAGTGCCGACGGACCTGCGGCTGGTCGGGGCGGCCGGCGTCGATATCGGTGAGCGCTGGAAGATCCGCTTCAACGCCGAAGGGGCCCTGGGCGGCAGCGTCGGGGACTCCCCGCTGACCACGTCCATCCGGACGGAATCCCAATACCGCTGAGAGACTGGGCGCACTGAGAGGGACCGACCATGATCCACCTGGTGGCCGTCGCGCTTCTGTCGTTGTCGCAGGACAGGCAGATCCCGGAGACCGGCTTTGAAGTCGCGTTCGAGAAGCTGAAGTTCGAGCGGGTCGTCGTCATCGCGCACCCGAGCGACGGGACGGACCGCCTGTTCGTCGTCGAGCAGCCCGGACGCGTCCGCTGGTTCGAGAACAAGGCGGACGCGGCCGAGTCGGTGCTGGCCCTCGACCTGACGGACAAGGTGCTGTCGACCGGCAACGAAGAGGGCCTGCTGGGGATGGCGTTCCATCCGAAGTTCAAGGAGAACCATCAGGTGTTCCTGCAGTATTCGTTCCCGAAGCTGGGGCTGAAGCTCGGGGACAAGCGGAAGCGGTATCAGGACACTCGGAACGTCATCTCCCGGTTCGAAATGGACGCGGAGCACAAGAGGATCCTTCCAGAAACGGAAAAGACGATCCTGTGGATCGCGCAGCCGTTCGAGAACCACAACGGCGGCGTGCTGCAGTTCGGACCGGACGGGTATCTGTATATCGGGCTCGGCGACGGCGGCGCGGCCGGGGATCCCACGGAAAACGCGCAGGACCTGATGACGTTCCTGGGGAAGTTCCTGCGCATCGACGTCGACCATCAGGATCCGAACAAGGCTTACGCGGTGCCGAAGGACAACCCGTTCGTCGGCAAGGAAGGATGCCTGCCGGAGATCTGGTCGCTGGGGTGGCGGAATCCCTGGGGATACCACTTCGACCGGAAGACGGGGGACCTCTGGTCGGGCGACGTCGGCCAGGACAAGTGGGAAGAGGTCAACATCGTGAAGAAGGGCGGGAATTACGGGTGGAAGATCCGCGAGGCGAAGCACGACTTCAAGGGCGGCGAAGGGGGGCCTTTCGAGGAGCCGATCGTCGAGCACGGCCACATCTCGAAGAAGGACGCGACCGACGGCATGAATTCGCTGACGGGCGGCTGCATGTACCGGGGGAAGCGGCTGCCGGGGCTGGACGGGGTCTACCTGTATGGCGACTTCGTGACGGGGAACATGTGGGGCCTGAAGTGGGACGGGAGGAAGGTGGCGGAGAGCCGGATGCTGTTCCCCTTCGCCCTGAAGCAGATCGCCACCTTCGGCGAGGACCGCGACGGCGACGTCTACTGGTCCTGCTTCACCGACGGCCACCTCTACCGGTTCAAACCTGAACCACAAAAATGACCGTCATGTTTGGGGGGTTCACAGGCGAACCTCAAACAAGACGGTCATGTTTGGGGGGGTCAGGAATCTCAACGGAATTGCGCATTTTCTCATGGTTCTCTCAGGAGAAGCGCGGGATAATTCCTCAATCCCCCACCCATGACGGTCATGGTTGGGGGGGCTGGGCGAGGTGACGAGATGAAGAGTCTACGAGTCGCGTTCCTGGTGGCGGTGGTCGGCGGGCTGGACCCGGCCGCCGCGCCGCAGGACC
>DASQOM010000115.1:0-3277 GCA_035644495.1 Planctomycetota bacterium
CCCGGCTCTCCCGCCGAGAAGGCGGACCTGAAGAAGGAAGACCTGCTGATCTCCATCGACGGTCGTCCGCTGCGCGGATCGACCGCGGGCGAACTGACGGCGGGACTGACCCCGGGCAAGGCGGTGGAGATCGTCTGCCGCCGGCGGTCGGGCGACGTGAAGATCCGCGCGGTCCCGTCGGCGGTGCCCGTCGAGATGCGCCCGGCGATCCTCGGCGCCTCCTTCACCCGCGAAGGGGCGCTGGCGGTGGCCTGGGAGGACCTGCTGGCCTCCATCGACCTGGCCACGGGCGAGATTCAGTGGAGCTTCCGCGTTTCACGGGACCGCTTCCTCTTCACGGCCTTCCACGCGACGGAGGGCCGGCTGTACGTGTACGAGTCGCTTCGCGCCGATCGTTCTTCGGATCCGATGCGGATGCCGACGGCCGGGACGCCGGTCACCTTCAAGACCTCGGAGGCCCACCATCTCCTGTTCTGCCTCAGCGATTTCACCGGGGAAGTCCTGTGGGCGAGGAAGTTCGACTTCGACGGGGCCAACCCGTACATGGAGAACCGCATCGAGTTCATGGGGCCGTACTTCGCGGACTACGTCGTCTTCCTGCACGTGAACTCGCGGGAGCGGATGAAAGAGTCCTGGCTGTGGATGATCCCGGCGCAGGCGGGGGCGAAGTCGGAAAGCGGACCCCTGAAGGAGCCCCAGCGCCGGCCCCTTCACGGCCAGGAGCTCGCCCACGCCGTCGACGCGGACGGCGGGGTCTTCTACTACATCGGCGACGTTCCCGAGCGGCGGGAGCGGACGCTGATCAGCCTGAGCATCGATCCCGCGCGACAGGGCTTCAAGCCGGTGGAGATCCGCCTGGACCAGCAGCGGTTCATGCCCTACAACCAGAACAGCACCGTCTGCTCGCTCGCGGCGAACCGGGATTTCATCACGCTGGTCGTCTCGCCCTCGCAGCCCGGCGTCGAGTACCGGATCTGGGTCTGGAAGACCGCCGACCTGAAGGACCGCTCGCTGTCGCTGCTGAAGGACCGCACGCTTCCCGTGGGACACGCGGCGGGCCTGGGCATCGGCCCGGAGGACCTGCTCTACGTCTATAATGTCCCCCGCGACCGTTCCGCCGCGCAGGCGGGCGGGCGGGCCTACGTGACCGCCTACCGCCTGAAGGCCCCGCCCGAGGTCGACCCCGTGGCCTGGGACTCCAAGGCGCCGTTCATGAGCGATTCCTCTTCCGCAACGATGATTCACGGCGCGGGGGATTTCGAGATCCTGACCGCACCGCGCGCCTCCCAGCCGGAGGAGCTCTCGGAGAGCCCCTCCGTCACGGTCTATGACCGCCGCGCGGAGGGATATGTCCGCCTGGACCGGATGGATCTCGTGCTTCCCGCGGACCTGTCGGGGGAGAGTCGTCCCTCGGCGGTCACGTGGAGAGGGCGTCTCTATGTGCTGGCGGCGAAGTCCCTCGAGATCTACGGCGACTAGCGCGCCGTTCCGATCAGCCCGACGAGCGTCCGGATGTCCTCGTCCGGCCAGTCCAGCGAGATGCCCGCCATGAACTCCTGGTCCTTCCCCAGCCGGTTGACGCCCGCATAGACGTGGACGATGCTCACCAGCGATTCGAGCCAGTTGTCCTTCCGGATCCAGAGGGGGAGCCTCAAATAGGCGCGCATCATCGGCCCTGAGATCTGCTCGTCGATGTCCTCGCGCTCCACGCTGTTGTAGGCATCGCGGGCTTCGAACGTCAGGCGGACGGGGTAGGAGAAGAGGCCCCAGTCCGACCAGTTGATGTCGATCCCGCCGCCCGGCTTGCCTTCCATGAGGCCGCCGCGGACCGTGACGTGCCGGTCGAAGAGCCAGGGCGCCCGGTAGGCCAGCAGGATCTCCGCCTTGAAGATCGAGGCGTTCTCGTCGTCCTTGATCTGCTGCTTGAACGCGATCGGGCCGGTCTTGTCGAAACTCATCAACGCGGCCCCGGCCTGGAAGTACTTGTCGTCGTCCGGCCCGATCCGGATCCCCAGATGGGTGGTGGAAGATTTGCTGTCGTGGAAGCTCTGGTAGTCGGTGACCACCTCGATCACGGACCGGGAGGCGCGGCTGAAGAAGCGGTCGACGTCCTCCAGAGTGCGCCGCGCGTTCTCGTAGAGCTCGTCGTCCTGGAGTATGCGCCCCACGGTGCCTTCGCCGGTCTCGAGCTTCGTGCCGATGTTGCGGATGGACTCGCTGGCGCGCTCGACGTTGTCGATGGTGGACTTGAGCTTGTCGCCCATCTCCTTGTCGTTGACCATCTTCCCGAGCGCGCCGTCGCCCTTCTTGACCGCGTCGGTGATCTCCTTGAGGTTCTTGCTCGTGTCCTCGACGTTCGTGACGATGCGGTCCAGCTTCTCGGTGAGTTTCTTGTCGTTAAGGAGGGCGCCGGCGGGGCCCTCGGCCTTGTCGAGCTTGTCCGAGATCTTGTTCGTCAGCTTCGTGAGGTTGTCGTTGAGGGTGTCGCCGACCTTCTTGAGCTCCGTCTTCACTTCCTTCAGGGTCTCGACGGCCTCCTTGTGGAGCTCGTCGCTCTTGAGCAGCTTGCCGATGCTGCCCTGGCCGTCCTTGAGCCCCTGCGAGAGGTCCTTGAGGTTGGCGATGAGCTGGCGCAGATTCTCGCGGTTGTCGGTGGCGAGGTCGCCGACCTCCTCCAGGCCGCCGCGGGACTCGCCCGTCAGCGTCTGCTGGAGGTCGAGCGGCGGTTCCTTGGATCCGCGCCGGATCGAGATGATGTAGCCGCCCAGCACCGAGGAGTTCTCCACCAGGATCTTCGCGTCGTGGTACAGCGTCACCGCCTCGTTCAGCTTGACGTGGGCGGTCACGCCGGAGACGGGGTGCAGCTCGATCTTCTCGACGCGGCCGAACTGCATGCCGTCGACGCGGACGTCGCTGCCCTCCCGCAGCCCCTGGGCCCGCTCGAAGTGCACGGTGAGGCGGACGGGCTTGCCGAAGAGGCTGACGTTCTTGACGAGCAGCGTGGCGAAGCCCAGGATCACCAAGGCGACGAAGAACAGGAATCCCAGCCACATTCCGCGGTTCATGTCGAGGGCCTCGTCAGGGGTCCTTCGGATTCGCCGTAAATGAACTGCTTCACCATCGGGTCGTCGGAGGCGCGGAACTCCGCGGGCGTGCCCAGCTTGACGATCTTCCCCTTGACCAGCATGGCGATGCGGTTGGACACGCGGAACGTGCTGCTCATGTCGTGCGTCACGAGGATCGAGGTCACGCCGAGCTTCTTCTGCATGTCGAGGAT
>DASQOM010000116.1:0-35226 GCA_035644495.1 Planctomycetota bacterium
TACAGGCGCATGCCCCGGAAGCGGCCGGCATCCCGGACGCCGTCGATGACGCTGCCCAGCGACTCCTGGAACAGCTCCGAGTCGGGCCGTCCTTCGACCATGAACCGCGACAGCGTCTCCTCCGCGTCCAGCAGCACGAGCCGGCCCTCGCCGAGAACGCGCTCGACATCGACATCGTCCTTCGCCAGCTGCGCCGCAAGAAGTTCGCGATGCGGTTCCGCCGCGATGGCGATGACGCCTTCCTGGAGTTCCAGGCCTTCGCTGACGTAGTGACTGACGCGCCGGGTCAGGGAGTCGTCGCTCTCATAGAGCTGAACGAGATGATCCTTCGGCTGGACGCGGGCGAGCAGTTCCTTCCACGACATGGCGCTCCTCTCCTATCTCGACTTCGTCAACGGGCTGCTGTCCGGGACGTCTGTCCCCGGGAGGACTCCGTGCTTTGCGGAAGCTCGATCCAGAACCGGCTTCCCTTGCCGGGTTCGGATTCGACGCCGGCGCGCCCGGACATCCGTTCGGCGGCGCGCCGGACGATGGCCAGGCCGATGCCGGTGCCCGAATAGACCTCCGTGGGGTGGAGGCGTTCGAACACCCTGAAGATCCGTTCCTGGTACTCGGCCGCGATCCCGATGCCGTGGTCCTCCACCCAGAGACGGCCGCGCTGGCCGCTGGTTTCGCCGCGGATGCACACCCAGGGCGCCTCCCCCGGAGCGACGTACTTGATGGCGTTGGACACGAGGTTGTAGATCGCCATGGGGAGGGCCGTCTTGTGGGCGAAGACGACGGGGAGCGGCCGCTCGACGCGCACGTCGGCCTGGCGATCCTGGATCTCGGTGGACAGGTCGGCAAGCACCTTGTCCACCACGGGCTCGAGATCGATCGGCTGAAGCGCCAGTTCCTGCCGGCTGAGCCGACTGTAGGCAAGCAGATCGTTCACGAGCAGATCCATGCGCCGGCTCGATTCCGTGATGCGGGCGAGATAGTCCTGGCCGCGGGGGTCGAGGCGGTAGCGGTATTCCTCCTGCAGGATCTGTCCGAAGCTGTGGATCGCGCGAAGGGGCGCCCGGAGATCATGGGCGACGGTGTACGAGAAGCCTTCGAGCTCCCGGATCGCATCCTCGAGTTCGCCGTTGCGGTCCTCGACGCGACGCTCCAGATCGGCGTTGAAGGAGTGAAGGCCGCGCTCGATCCGCTTCTGCGCGTCGATGTCGACCCATATGCCGACCCAGCGGAGCACGGCGCCGCGGACGTCGCGCTCCGGAACGGTGCGGGCCAGGAACCAGCGGTGCTGGCCGTCCGCGCGTCTCAGGCGGAACTCGAACTCGAACGGGCTCCCCGACGACACGCACTCCTGCCAGCGCCTCCGCAGCGGACCCCCGTCGTCAGGATGCACCCCGGCCAACCAGCCCCAGCCTGCGGCGCCGGCGGCCGTCAGGCCGGTATAGGCGATGAACTGCCCCTGGGGCTCCGCCAGGGTGCCGTCCGGAGCATAAACGAACACCATTGCCGGGAGCAGGTTCAGCAGATCCTGTTCTCCCGCGTTCCGGCCCCCGGTTCTCACCGGCAGCCCCGGTCCCTGCAATTCGATCATGTCAGCAGGGATGCAGTCCGACCCCAGCCACGCCCATCCTTGACATTGATATCCAGATGCGGCGGCACGGACTTTGTTACGCGGTCATGAAGAATTGACTGAGCCCTGATTCCGGGGCTAATCCTGCGACCCTGGCTTTACGGGGTCGTACATAGAATGGTTACGATCGATGGAGACAAGATTCGTTTTTTTGAAGCGAGGAACCCATGCGTAAATCGCACAGCGCCCACCAGATCCTGGAAAAGGCCCAGGACCTGTATTCGAATTCGCGGGACGTGGCCAAGACCGGGGCCGACCGCGCCAATACATTCGTTCACGAGAGCCCGATGCTGTCGACCTTCCTCGGCGTCGGGTTCGGCTTCCTGGTCGGCCTCTGGATGAGGCGCCACGATTAGGCCGAGCGCGATCGATCTTCAAAAAAGGACCCCGGACGAAAGTCCGGGGGGTCCTTTTTTTTGTCGGCGTGGAAGAATCGTTGAAGAATGGGGAAAAGACCGGGCGACCGGCCGGGTCACCAGGGGAGGATGATCGCGATGAGCACCAGCACGGCCAGCCCGGCGCCGCCGCCCCGGAACTGCTCGAGATCCTGGGAAGCAACTTCGCGAAGCGCATAGGGGGAAGCATCGCGCGGAGTCAGGGAGGCGGCCCCTTGCGCCGCGGGACTCTTCGCCACTTCCTGGCGGGCCTCTTGGGGTGCCGGCACGGCGGCCACCGGCTGCGGGACCGGAGGGTCCGCCGCAAGGAAAAGGGTCAATAGCCCGGTCAAGCTGACGGCCATCGCGTTGCCCTCCATAGAACCCTATGGAGGCCGACACGCGAGTCACCGGATTGGTTACGGCCCTTCGGTCTAGGAGCTTTTCCGGCGACGGGCCCTTCCGCCTTTCCGTCCGCCCTTCCGGTTCGGCTCCTTGTTCTCGGGCTTCCCGCGCCCCGAGCCGCTCTTTTCGCCTCCCCCATGGATGGCGTTCACGGTGGCCCAGGCGCGGGCCTTCGCGACCTTCGGGGATACCCCCCGCCTCTCGTATCCCTCTTCGATGTGCTCGGCCTTCCGTTTCTGCTTGTCGGAGTATTTCCTCTTGTCTCCACGCGGCATGATCGTTCCCCTTTCAGGGCGCACCCGGCGCTCCAGAAGGCGGAACCGGAGAGGATGCCGGTGTCACGGGGTTGCGGGACGCGGCGCTCAGCGCAGCAGATTCATGAACTCCGCGACCTCGCCTTCCAAGTCCTCCTCCGTGGCCACCGTCTGCCGGATGTGATGCGTGATGATGTCCCGGAGCTGCCCCCGGAGGCGGTGCACTGCGGTCTTGGCGGCGCTTTCGGAAAGGCCCGTCTTGGCGGAGATCGATTTGTAATCGATGTCGGCCAGATAGAGCTGCAGCGCCTCGAGATGAGAGGGATCCGCCTCGAGCCGGGCGATCGAATTCTCCCACAGGCTCCGCGCCCAGGCGCGGTTCAGCACCGTCTCCGGAGCCTCCCCGGCCTGCACCTGAAGGGTGAAGTCGCGCTCGCCGGAAGAAAAATCCAGCGACACGATCTTCTGGCCGCCCCCGCGCTTCTCGCGCGACGCGGACTTCAGGCGGTCCTTCATGAAGTTCTCGAGCGCGGCCAGCAGGAAGGTCCGGAAGCGGCCGCGCGACGCGTCCGCCCGCTGAAGGGTCTGCTTCGAGAGCAGGGACGTCAGGAATTCCTGGACGATATCCTTGGCCGTCTCGTTATCGTTGCCCTTCTGGCGGACGAAGAAATAAAGGGGCTTCCAATAGATCGAGATGAGCGTGTCCAGAGCCTTCACATCCCGGACGGATCGCACGAGCGCCCAGGACGTCGTCTGGAACGAATTCCTGCTGCCCATCATTTCGGTGTCGTTCCGAGTCCGGAGCGCCATTGGGCCCTTCCCTTCTACGGCCGCTGCCGCTCGATGTTCAGGACACTTCCAGGACGGAGTTTTCCGTCCCGAACGGATTCGATACACGCGATCCGCTGTCCAGATCGTTGGCCCAGTTGCCGTCGACCAGGATGCGGAACTGGTAGGTGCCCGGCTGGAGCTGGAGGTTCGCGCCGTAGCGGCCGCCGCTCAACGGCTTCATGGGGACGCCTTCCGCGGACCAACTGGTGAAATCCCCGGTCAGCACCACCTTCCGGCCTTCTCCGACGCGGACGATGACAGGAACCTGACGGGTCTGCGACGCAGAGGACCGGCTCAGCTTGACGGATGGCATGGTCAATCCCTCCTCAGACAGTTCCTTGGATTCATTCCCCGCTCCTCAGAGCCCCAACGACGGAACTTGTTATTGTCTTATTGGATCCGAAGGGGAAGCTCTGCTTCCCCTTCGGAGTCCTCCGATTCTGGTGGGCGTTCCGAATCCACGTCTTCGGGGCGTCAGAATGATCGCCATCCCCCACCTTCCGGAACCCGGATCCTCTTTCAGAGCCCCGGGACGATCGAATGTTGCGTGGAATCGGCGTTTTCCGGGTCCCTCCCGGGGGCGTCACACCGAGCCATCCCCAAGGCTCTATGAAATGGCGTGGAACTCCCCACCCAGCCTCGAAGGAGAATCCCATGAGAGATGAATTCGCGACCCAGGCCACCAAGCCGAAGCGGGCGCCGAAACCCACCAGAAAGCCCGCCCCGTCCGAGGACCCGAAAGAAACGCCCTCACCAAGGAGGGAGGAGCCCGCTCCTCACGCGTATCCTCCCCATCTGGACCTCGATTAGGAGCCCACCCATGAACATGAAAGCAAAGGATCCGGTCTGCGGCTGCTCCGTCGACACGACGTATTCCAGCCGCCGCCACACGTACGGAGACTTCGAGTACTACTTCTGTTCCGATGCCTGCCTGCAACGGTTCATCAGCGAACCGGACCGGTATGCGCGCGGGTCGAACCTGCCCTGAGCAAGGCCAAGGCAAGCGGGGAACGGGGCGCGGCTCCCATTCCCCCCTTTTTTTTCAGACGTCGTTGAAGGCATCCGAGCGAAGCGCCGCCTCGGGCCAGCGCTTCATGGGGCTGCCGCAGAGGCAATGAGGATGTTCCAGCGGGGTCGGACGCCTGGCCTGCGGCGGATTCACCATCTTGAATTCGCAGCCGCAGTTGAAGTCGGTGCACTTGAAGGCTTGGTCCGGGGTCCACATTCCCGACATCGGCATGGCGAACTCCTTCCTTCGAGGGGTATCGAGACGCCGATCCCGTGCGCTCGCATCGTGTTACGGCTCCACGAAGCCGCATAACGCAATATGCGCGGGCGGGCTCTCCGTGCTGGATTAAAGGAGACTGCGCGATGAAAGACGATCTGAAGACGGACTTCATTCTCGACGTGGACGAACTGCGGCGCCGCGCGCGCCGGCACATCGAGAACGGGGCGGTGACCGAGGATTACAAGGGCAACCGGGAGACCGTGATCCGGCTGCTCAACGAGGCGCTGGCGACGGAGCTGGTCTGCGTCCTTCGCTACAAGCACGACGCGGCCATGGCCGTGGGCATCCACGGCGACCCCGTCGCGGCCGAGTTCGCGGAGCACGCCGTCGAGGAGCAGGGACATGCGGACCTGATCGCCGCCCGCATCACCCAGCTCGGCGGGGATCCGGACTATAACCCCGACGGCCTGAAGACCCGCAGCCACTCCGAGTACGTGACAAGGAAGTCCCTCGTGGAAATGATCCGCGAGAACCTCGTGGCGGAGCGGATCGCGATCGACTCCTACTCCCAGATGATCCGCTATATCGGCGACACCGACACCACCACGCGCCGCATGCTGGAGGAGATCCTCGCGAAGGAGGAGGAGCACGCCGAAGACCTCTCGGATCTCCTGGCCACGCTCGATCCGACCGAGAAGACCTCGCCTCCGGTGAACGGAGACTAAGTCCCACCGAGCCGGGGGGAGTCCGCGGAAGACACGGAGTCTCCGCGGAACCCCCCGGGCTCCCTGCCCTACGGCGGACGGAACTCAGTCCGCGTCCGGGGGAATGGGGGTCGAGACGCCGAGCCGGTCCCGGAGCGTGGCCTTGGCGCGGTGCGCGAGCGCGCGCGCCGCTCCGGCCCGCATGTCGAGGATCCTGCCAATGTCCTCGTAGGCCAGCCCGTCCTGGTAGTGCAACACGAAGACTTCCCGCTGGGCTTCGGTGAGATAGCCCATCGCGATACGCAGAAGGCGGTTGTCCTCCTTCTGCACGGCCTTCGTGACGACGCCACGCGAGCGGACGCGGCCATAATGGTGTTCGCGGTCGAGCGACTCCTGGCAGGTCAGCTCCATCTTGCGCTTGGGGCTGCGCACCAGGTGGCGGCAGATGTTGATGGCGATCGTGACCAGCCACGAGCAAAGATCGCCTTCCCCGCGGTAGGACTCCAGCCGCGTCATGCCGCGCACGAAGGTTTCCTGCACGACATCCTCGGGGGAGAAATGCGGGGGAAGGACGAGCGTGGCCATGCGCCGGATGCGGTCGGCATAACCCTCGAAGAGCTTGCCGTACGCGTCCTTGTCGCCCTTCTTGGCGAGCTCCAGGAGCTCCAGCTCCCGGGGATCTTTGGAGGCTTCCCGGGTCCTGGACCCGGAACGGGGATTCGAACCAATCAACGCCGGCGATCCGCCCATAGTGATACCTCTCTTCGTCCGCCCCCGGGACCCGGGGGCCGTGTCCCAATCGGGCCTATCTACGACGTCCCCGGATCCGTGTTACTCGCAATCGTGGGATCGGCCGGAAGAGCCCCCGGAGCATAACGATCCGCGGCGGCCCCGGCTCCACCCGCAGACGACCGGGTGGCCGCCCGCGGACCAGGGTCCGCGCTACTGGAGATCAAGGAGGTGATCATGTTGCGCTGGGCAGCGGCGTTCTTCATCATCGCGATCATCGCGGCCGTGTTCGGGTTCGGTGGCATCGCCTCCGGCTCGGCGGATATCGCGCGAGTGCTGTTCTTCCTCTTCCTGGTGGTCTTCGTCGTGTCCCTCATCTGGGGCCTCCTGACGGGCCGCCGGACCGGAGTTCCACCGGGCGTCTGAGTTCCCTCACGCTCTCTGGAAGAGCAGGCGCGGTGAGCGCCCGGCGGGCAGCCTCCTCCACAGAGGCAGCCCCCTTACAAGCCGGACTCCCGCCGCAGGCCTGCTCTTTTTTTTTCAATCTTTGCGCGCCGGTGCTTCGATTTCGAGGAGCCAGCGCGATCGGCGCGGGGTGATCCGGGCCCGACGGATGTTGAAGCGGAGCCCCATGGTGCGTTCCAGTTTTTCCAGCATCTCATGGCCTGAAGGACGTCTCAGGTCGACTTCGAGCGTGGCGACGGACGACGGCATGGCTCCTCCCTTTCCCCGAAACAGCGGAATCGGCGGCTCATAGAGCCGTCGTCGTTCGGAATGTGACGCGGATTGTGGGATTTCCCGCGGGCTAGGAGCCGGACAAGGCCTTCTCGAATTCCGCCTTCAGCTGGTCCCGGCGCTCCCGGCTTCCGCTGCTGAGGATCGCTTCGGTCCGCCCGTCCGCCGCCTTGCGGAACCGGAAGCCCGCCGCCTGGGAATCGGAAGCGCGGCCTTTCAGCTCGGCCCCTTCTTCCCCGACCTGGCGGTCCACGATCTCATAGTGCAGCGTCTTCAGGCTCTTTTCCGCCGCCGTGACGCAGGCCGCCAGCGGCTGCGAATGCAGGGACGTCGACGCTTCGGCGTCTGCCGGCGACGCCTCCAGCCCCAGGGCTGAGGCGATCTTCTCGTGCACCGCGTTCGACATGTTGCGGTCGCCCGGAGCCACCCGGACCGACACCGACGTGTGCGACGAATCCACGCTCTTCACCGTGACCGTGACTTTGTCATCGGTCGCCCGCTTGGCGACGATTTCGCCGCCCAGCGCGTCGGCCTTCTCGGATTCGACCCGGAGGCTGAGCTCCTTGACCGCGCCTGTCGCGGCTTTCAGGACCTCTGCGACAGATCGGGGATACTTTCGCTCGACGGTATTCAGACCCGTTCCCAGGTCGGACGTCGTCGGGGTTATTGCCGGCTTCCCGGCATCGCAAGCCGCAGCCGCCAGGAGCAGGGTCGCCGTGAGCACGGTCCTCATGAGGATTTCCTCCGATTGCGACGCGAGTCGCGCGGGCTTCTGATCCGCAGCACATCGGTCCGCGTCTCGTCCATCCGCGGGGGCGGAACGGACGTCTTCCGGACCGGATTCGGGGGCTCGGAGCGATTTGTGGGCATACGCCCTCCTTTACGAGGCGGAGCCCGGAAAGCCGCGCAGCGTTATGGGGACGACGCGGGCGATGCGCCCTGCGGACGCGGGGCGGGGAGCGGACGCGAGGCCGGGCCGCGTCGGTCCGGCCCCTGGTTGAGGAGCACCCAGTACATGCCGATGGCCTTGACCATCTCCAGGAGTCCGTCGAATCCCACCGGCTTGAGGAGATAGGAGTTCGCGCCCAGCGCATAGGCGCGTTCGATGTCGGAGCTCTCCTGCGACGATGTCAGCACGATGACGGGGGTCTGCTTGAGGGAGGGCTGGGCGCGGAGGAACTCCAAGACCTCGAGTCCCGACTTCTTGGGCAGCTTGAGGTCGAGCAGGATCAGGGACGGCAGGGGATACCGGGAGCGGTCGGCGTACGTGGCCGTTCCACCGAGATAGTGAATGGCCTCCTCGCCGTCGCGCACGATCCGGAGGGGATTGACCAGGCTCGCCTGCATGAAGGCCCGCTGGGTCAGGAGGATGTCGTTGGCATCATCCTCCACCATGAGAATGGTGAAATCCGTCAGGTTCATTCGGGTCAGGCCTTCTCCAGGTCCACCCAGAACCGGCTGCCGCTGAGGCCGTCGGATTCGACGCCGCAACTGCCGTCCATCCGCGACATCGCCTTGCGGACCATCGCCAGCCCGATGCCGGTGCCGGGATAATGCTCCTGGCGGTTGAGCCGCTCGAAGATCCGGAAGATGCGGTCCTGGTGCGTCGGAAGAATGCCGATGCCGTTGTCCTCAAACCAGATCCGGACGCGGCCGCCCCGCTCCTCCGTGCGGATGCGCAGTCGGGGGGCGACGTCCTTCCCGACGAACTTGAAGGCATTGCCGACGAGATTCAGGATCACCTGGGTGAGCGTCAGGGCGTTGCCCTTCACGGGCAGCAGCGGCTCCTGGACTTCGACGACGGCGCGGCGTTCCAGGCGCTCCACCTCCAGCTGGCCCAGCACGTCGGCGACCAGCTTGCCCGGATCAACCTTCTCGAGGCGGATCTCGGCGCGCGAAAGCCGGCTGTACGCCAGCAGATCCTTGATCAGCGCGTCCATCCGCTCGGAGGCGTCCATGATCCGCTTGGCGTACTCGCGGCCCATGCCGTCGAGCACGGAGGCATAATCCTCATAGAGCGCCTGGCTGAAGCCCGACATGGCGCGCAGCGGGGCGCGGAGGTCGTGGGACACGGAGTACGCGAACTGCTCCTGCTCCTCCAGCGCCTCGGTGAGCTGGCCGGTGCGCTCTTTCACGCGGGCCTCGAGGTTGGTGTTGAGTCGGCGGATCTCCTCCTCGTCCCGACGCCGCTCGATCTCGGCCATCCACAAGCTGACGCGGTCGGCCGCGGACGCGGCGAAGTCCTGCTCCTCCGGGAGCCAGGGCCTCGGCTCGCCCTCCCGGCCCAGGCGGAGCACGGCGGCGGTCCGTCCCCGGTGGCGGACGGCGACGTCCAGCGAGGAGGCGATCCCGGCTTCTCCGGGATCCTTCGCCAGCTCGGCCAGGCGCAGGTCGGTGGCCCGCTCGTCCGCCGCCAGGACCCGCGAGGATTCCAGCGAGGAGAGGTATTGCCGGAGGCGCGCCGTTTCCAGCCTTCCTCCCTGCTCGTGCAGGCCGCTGTCCGCAGAGTACTGGTCGCGGCACTGCAACTCCTTCCGGTCGGCGTCGAAGAACCAGATCCCCGCTCGCGCGGCCCCGATCGTCAGGGCGACGATCTCGGTCATCCTCCGGAGGACGGCCTCGAGATCGCCGGTATCGCCCCCGCTCATTTCAAGGAGGGCGGCCTGGTTGCGGATCAGGCGGCTGGAGCGCTCCGAGAACGCCTGCTCCGTCCGCTTCCGTTCGATGAACTGGCCGATCTGGCTGCCCAGCGTGGCCATCTGGGACAGGAGATCCTCGTCGGAGCGGAATTCCCCTCGGCCGTAGAACTCCATGACGCCCAGAACCTCGTCGCCCATCTTGAGCGGGACCAGGATCCCCTGCCGGAACCCGTCGCGCTCCATGTCGTCCCGGCGCGGCAGATTCGGTTCGGTCCGGAGGTCATCGCTGCGGATCACGCGGCCCGACTCCCACGCGCGACCCGGAAGGCCGGCGCCGCGCGCGAAGATCGTCCGGCGGCTGGCCTCGGCCATGCCCGGGGCGGGGGTTTCGGGCGCCTCCCACGTCTCAATGCAGCGCAGCGAGGCGCCTCCGGGATCGACGCGCCAGATCGCCCCGAAGGTCCAGCCGAGCGATCCGCCCGCCGCCCGCAGCAGCGCGAGCGCCGCCTCCCCGAGCGTCCGCGCCTCCGCCAGGATCCTCGTCACCTCGTGATTGACGGATTGCCGGAGTTCGGCCTCCCTCTGCTCGGTCACGTCCCGGAGGAAACCGCGGCTGTGGATGAAGCGGCCTTCCTCGACCAGGGCGTTGGCGTCGATCAGCACGTCCTTGAACGACCCGTCCCGGCAGCGCATGCGGGCGGGAAAGTCCCGGATCGTCTCCCCTGCGCGGAGGCGGACCAGGAGGTTCTCCGCCGTCGACGGGTCCGCATGGAAGTCGTGGAGCGGACGCCCGACGAACTCCTCCATGGGATATCCGAGGAGCCGCAGCTCCGCGCGGTTGACCCGCAGCAGCGTGCCGTCGGGTCCGAGCCAGTGGGAGCCCACCGGCGCGTTTTCGAAATAGTCCTCCAGCTGGCGGCCGGTGCGGATCCGGTCCGTCACGTCGCGCGCTACCGCGTAGCAGCCCTGCTCGTTGGGGAACGACAGGAGGGTCCAGGACAGCCACCTCGAGCTTCCGTCCCGGGTCCGGTGGGAAAGCTCGAACGTCACGAACCCGCGGCCCTCCTGCAGGCCCTTGATCGCCGCCTGGATCTGGGTCCGGTCCTGCGGCTGGAAGAGCTCGACCACGCTTTTCCCCTGGAGCTCGCGGCTCGTGACGCCCAGCGTCTTCTCCCACGCGATGTTCGCCTCGCGGATCGTGCCGTCCTTCGCGAGCACGGCCATCATGTCGTTCGAGAGGGAGAAAAAGCGGTCGCGCTGGATCTCGAGCTGCGCCACCTTCCGGCGGTGCTCCTCCTGCTCCCGCGCCCGGATGCGCTCGGCCCGCTCCTGGAGTTCGCGTCCCTTGACGAAGAGGTCGACGAACGCCCGCACCTTGGAGCGGAGAATGTCCGGATTGAGCGGCTTGAAGAGGAAGTCCACGGCGCCGGCCGCGTACCCGCGCGTCTCGCTGCCCTGGATCTGGTCGATGGCCGTCAGGAAGATGATCGGGATATGGCGCGACTGCTCCCGCGCGCGGATGATCTCCGCGGTCTCGAACCCGTCCATCTCCGGCATCTTGACGTCGAGCAGGATCAGGGCGAACTCGCGGTCCAGCAGGTGCTTCAGGGCTTCCCGGCCGGAGCCAGCCGGCACCAGGTTGTACTGGGAGTTCCGGAGGATCCCCTCGAGCGCGAGGAGATTCTCCCGGTGGTCGTCGACCATGAGAATGTCCACGGGCCCGTGGAAGACGACCTCCGAAGGGATCTCCTGGGAACGGTCGATGGGACGGGTCTGGTGCGACGTCATCGGACTCTCCGGTGGAGGTGGTTGCGTCCGTCCACGCGCGCGTAGCAGTCGGCGAAGCGCGTTTCGTCCATGGATTCCCGGTGCCCCAGGGCCAGGTATCCGAAAAGGCCCAGGCTCTGATGGAGCAGCGTCCGGGCGCGCCCCTGGAGCGCCGGCGAGAACGACGAGAGGAGATTGCGGCAGAGGATGACGTTGAATTCGTTGAAGGAGGAGTCGGTGGCCAGGGAGTGGGAGGCGAAGACGACCCTTCCCGCGAGCGACCCGTTCATGGTGAACCCGCCCTTGCGGGACGACCCGTAGGCCTGGAGCGTCGCCTTGCCTCCGGCGGCCCGGTAGTTCCGGCGGGCGCCGTCGATGCGCTCCGCGGAGATCCGTCCCTGGCGCGCCCGGGCCAGGATCTTCTCATCCAGTTCGGTCGCATACACCTGGGCGCGCGAGGCCAGCCCCTCCTCCTGGATCACGATCGCGAGGGAATAGGCGTCCTCGCCGGTGGCGCAGCCGGCCACCCAGAGGCGCGAGTACGGATACGTCCTCAGCACCGGGATCACCTTCCGGCGGAGCAGCTTCCAGAAGCCGGGGGGATCGAAGAGGCTCCGGCGCCGCGACACCAGCCCCTCGATCAGCCGCTCCAGGCACCCGCGGTCCCGGAGCACCCGATGCTGGTACTGGGAAATGCTCTCAACGTCCTCCTCCCGGAGCCGGTGCAGCACCTGCGCCCGGACGAGGTCCGGATCGTACTGACGGAAGTCGTGGCCGTAGAACTGGAAGATCCCCTCCAGCAGCAGGCGGAACTCGACCTCCTCCGCCCGGTTCTCCTTCGGCGGCGCGGCTTTCCGCACCCTTCCGATCATCGGTAGAGCCATACACGGATTACGGAGAGGAGCCGTTCGCTGTCCACCGGCTTGGGAATATAGTCGGAAGCCCCCGCCTCGATGCAGCGCTCTCGGTCGCCCTTCATCGCCTTCGCCGTCAGCGCGATCATGGGAAGCATCTCGAGGCCGTTGGTCTTCCGGATCTGCCGCATCGCCTCGTAGCCGTCCATCTCCGGCATCATGATGTCCATGAGGACGATGTCGATGTCCCGGTTCCCCTTGAGGAACTCCACCGCTTCCTTGCCGTTCTGGGCGTAGCGCACGTGCATTTTCATCTGCTCCAGCACCGTGGTGAGGGCGAAGATGTTGCGGACGTCGTCGTCCACGATGAACACGCTGCGACCGGCGAGGGCCGGGTCGGCCTTCTGGCCGGTCTGGATCATGCGGCGCTTGGCCTCGGGCAGCTGGTGCGGGGAACGGTGCAGGAAGAGCGACGTCTCGTCCAGGAGCCGCTCCGGAGAGAGCGCGTCCTTGACGATGATCGCCTCCGCGTCCTTCCGCAGCGTGGTCTCCTCCTGGCGCGTCAGCTCGCGGCCCGTATAGATGATGATGGGCGGTCGGCCCGAGCCCAGGTCCCGGCCTTTCACCTTCTCGATGAACTCGTAGCCGGACATGTCCGGCAGGGAGAGGTCCAGCACGACGCAGTCGATCCGCTCCCGGTCCAGGATCTCGAGGGCCTCCCCGGCCGTGGCGGCGCAGCGGGTCTCGACGTCGTCCCCGCCGACCAGCTCCTGGATGCTCCGGCGCTGGATCTCATCGTCCTCGACGATCAGCAGGCGCTTCACGGAGCGGTCGATGTATTCGCGCAGGTTACCGAACGACTCCGCCAGAGCCTCCCGCGACGCGGGCTTGTGGAGGAAGGAGAACGCCCCCATTTTGAGGCCGCGCTGGGCCTGGTCCTCCGCCGAGATGATCTGCACCGGGATATGGCGCGACTCGACGTCGTGCTTCAGGCAGTCCAGGAGCGTCCAGCCGTCCATGTCCGGCATGCGCAGGTCCAGGCTGATGGCATGCGGCTTGAACTTTCGGGCGACGCCCAGGCCGGCCTCGCCGGTGTGGGCGATCAGCCCCTTGAAGCCCTGCTCGTGCGCGACGTCCAGGAGCAGGCCGGCGAACTTGACGTCGTCCTCCACGATCAGGAGGACCCGGTCGCCCGGCTGGATGGCGCTCCGGTCGTCGTCCACGTCGCTGAGGAGGAACGGGGTTGGCACCTCGTCCCGGCGAACGAGCTCCACCGCGGGCGACACGCCGTCGGACGACTGTGCGATGGCCGCCTCGCCCTTCGACCCGGTGGTCTTTTCCTGCGCCGGCCGCGTCTTGGGGGCGACGTAGTTGAGCGGGAGGAACAGCGTGAAGGTGCTGCCCTGGCTCGGCGTGCTTTCCAGTCGGATCTCGCCGCCGAGCAGGCGGGCGATTTCGCGGCTGATGGAGAGGCCCAGGCCCGTGCCGCCGTACTTCCGGCTCGTCGTCATGTCGGCCTGCTGGAACGGCTCGAAGATGATCTGGTGCTTGTCGGCCGGGATGCCGATGCCGCTGTCGTTGACCGAGAAGAAGACGACCGTGTCGGCTTTATTGAGAATCTCGTGCTTCGGACTCCAGCCGTGCTCCGCGACGCCCATCCGCAGGATGACGCCGCCCTTCGATGTGAACTTGAACGCGTTGGACAGGAGATTGCGAAGCACCTGGTGAAGCCGCTTCGAGTCCGTCTGGATCGTCGAAGGCACGTTCGGATTGATGTCGATGGAGAAGTCCAGTTTCTTGTTGAGCGCGATCGGCCGGAAGCTCGGCTCGATTTCGTCGCGGAGATCCTTGAAGCGGACTTTTCCGGCTTCGACGGACATTGTGCCCGACTCGATCTTCGACAGGTCGAGGATATCGTTGATCAGCGACAGGAGGTCGGTCCCCGACGAGTGGATCGCCTTCGAGAACTCGACCTGCTTGTCCGTCAGGTTGCCGTCGGCGTTCTCGAACAGCAGCTTCGCGAGGATCAGCAGGCTGTTCAGCGGCGTGCGCAGCTCGTGGGACATATTGGCGAGGAACTCGGATTTGTACTTGGAAGTCAGGGACAGCTGTTCGGCTTTTTCTTCCAGTTCCTGGTTGGTCTGCTGCAGCTCCTGGGTCAGGGCCTGCGACTGCTTGAGCAGCGCCTCCGTTCTCATGGTGGCGCCGATCGTGTTGAACACGATTCCGATGATTTCGGTGAGCTGCTCGAGGAAGGTCACGTGGATGTCGCTGAACTGGCTGAAGGAGGCCAGCTCGATCACCGCGCGCACCTGCTCCTCGAAGAGCACGGGCAGGAAGATCATGCTGTACGGGCTCGCCTCCCCCAGCCCCGAGGAGATCTTGATGTAGTCCTCGGGCGCGTTCTCCACGCGGAGGGGTCTCCGCTCCATGGCGCACTGGCCGACCAGGCTTTCGCCCATGCGGAACCGCTGGCGCGCGCCTTCGCGCTCCACCGTCGCATAGCCGGCGCTCTTCTTCAGCACCGCCTCCTCCTCGCCGCGCTGCTCCAGCTCGTAGAAGACGGCGTGCTGGACGTTGACCAGCGGCGCGAGCTCCGACAGGATCTGGCGGGACACGGTCTCCAGGTCGCGCTGGCCCTGCAGCATGCGGCTGAACTTGGCCAGGTTGGTCTTGAGCCAGTCCTGCTCGGCGTTCTTCTGCGTCGTCTCGCGCAGGTTCCGGATCATCTGATTGATGTTGTCCTTCACGATCTCGACTTCGCCTCGCGCGTCGACCGTGATCGACCGGTTGAGGTCGCCCTTCGTCACGGCCGCGGCCACGTCGGCCATGCCGCGCACCTGCGTGGTGAGGTTGTTGGCCAGCTCGTTCACGTTGTCCGTCAGGTCGCGCCAGATGCCGGTGGCGCCGGGCACGCGCGCCTGGCCGCCCAGCTTTCCTTCGACGCCGACCTCGCGGGCCACCGTGGTCACCTGGTCGGCGAACGTCGCCAAGGTGTCGATCATGTTGTTGATCGTGTCGGCGAGCGTCGCGATTTCGCCGCGGGCGTCCAGCGACAGCTTGAGCTTCAGCTCGCCGCGTGCCACCGCCGTCACGACCAGCGCGATGCGGCGCACCTGGCTCGTCAGGTTCGACGCCATCGAATTCACGTTGTCCGTCAGGTCCTTCCACACGCCGGCGACGCCCTTCACTTCGGCCTGTCCGCCCAGCTTTCCGTCCGTGCCGACTTCGCGGGCCACGCGCGTCACTTCCGACGCGAACGCGTTCAGCTGGTCCACCATCGTGTTGATCGTGTTCTTCAGCTGCAAGATTTCGCCCTTCACCTCGACCGTGATCTTGCGCGACAGGTCGCCCTTCGCCACGGCCGTCGTCACGTCGGCGATGTTGCGCACCTGGTTCGTCAGGTTCGACGCCATCGAGTTCACGTTGTCCGTCAGGTCCTTCCACACGCCGGCCACGCCCTTCACTTCGGCCTGTCCGCCCAGCTTTCCTTCCGTGCCGACCTCGCGCGCCACGCGCGTCACTTCCGACGCGAACGCGTTCAACTGGTCCACCAGCGTGTTGATCGTGTTTTTCAGCTGCAGGATCTCGCCCTTCACCTCGACCGTGATCTTGCGCGACAGGTCGCCCTTCGCCACGGCCGTCGTCACGTCGGCGATGTTTCTCACCTGGCCCGTCAGGTTCGACGCCATCGAGTTCACGTTGTCGCTCAGGTCCTTCCAGACGCCGGCCACGCCCTTCACTTCGGCCTGGCCGCCCAGTTTCCCTTCCGTGCCGACTTCGCGCGCCACGCGCGTCACCTCCGAGGCGAACGCGTTCAACTGGTCGACCATCGTGTTGATCGTGTTCTTCAGCTGCAGGATTTCGCCCTTCACCTCGACCGTGATCTTGCGCGAGAGGTCCCCTCGGGCCACGGCCGTCGTCACGTCGGCGATGTTTCGCACCTGGCTCGTCAGGTTCGACGCCATCAGGTTCACGTTGTCCGTCAGGCCCTTCCACACGCCGCCGACGCCCTTCACTTCGGCCTGGCCGCCCAGCTTTCCTTCCGTGCCGACTTCGCGGGCCACGCGCGTCACTTCCGACGCGAATGCGTTCAACTGGTCGACCATCGTGTTGATCGTGTTCTTCAGCTGCAGGATTTCGCCCTTCACTTCGACCGTGATCTTGCGCGAGAGGTCTCCTCGGGCCACGGCCGTCGTCACATCGGCGATGTTTCGCACCTGACTCGTCAGGTTTGACGCCATCGAGTTCACGTTGTCGGTGAGGTCCTTCCAGACACCGCCGACGCCCTTCACCTGGGCCTGGCCGCCCAGCTTCCCTTCCGTACCGACTTCGCGCGCCACGCGCGTGACCTCGGAGCCGAACGCGTTGAGCTGGTCCACCATCGTATTGACGGTTTTCTTCAGCTGGAGCAGTTCGCCCTTCACTTCGACCGTGATCTTGCGCGACAGGTCGCCTTTGGCGACGGCCGTCGTCACGTCGGCGATGTTGCGCACCTGGCTCGTCAGGTTCGACGCCATCAGGTTTACGTTGTCCGTCAGACCTTTCCACACGCCGCCGACGCCTTTCACTTCGGCCTGGCCGCCCAGTTTTCCTTCCGTACCGACCTCGCGCGCCACGCGGGTCACTTCCGACGCAAACGCCTTCAACTGATCGACCATCGTGTTCACGGTGTTCTTCAGCTGCAGGATCTCGCCCTGCACCTTCACCGTGACCTTTTTGGAGAGATCGCCTCGGGCGACGGCGGTCGTCACGTCGGCGATGTTTCGCACCTGGCTCGTCAGGTTCGACGCCATCAGGTTCACGTTGTCCGTCAGGCCTTTCCACACGCCGGCCATGCCCTTCACGTCGGCCTGGCCGCCCAGCTTCCCTTCCGTACCGACTTCGCGCGCCACGCGCGTCACCTCCGACGCGAACGCCTTCAGCTGGTCCACCATCGTGTTCACGGTTTTCTTCAGCTGAAGCATTTCCCCCTTCACCTTCACGGTGATCTTGCGCGAGAGGTCGCCCTGCGCCACGGCCGTCGTCACGTCGGCGATATTGCGCACCTGGCTGGTGAGGTTCGACGCCATCGAGTTCACGTTGTCCGTCAGGTCCTTCCAGGCGCCGGCCACGCCCTTCACGTCGGCCTGGCCGCCCAGCTTCCCTTCGGTTCCGACCTCGCGCGCCACGCGCGTCACCTCCGACGCGAACGCCTTCAGCTGGTCGACCATCGTGTTGACGGTCTTCTTCAGCTGCAGCAGCTCGCCCTTCACTTCGACGGTGATCTTGCGCGAGAGGTCGCCCTTCGCCACGGCCGTCGTCACGTCGGCGATATTACGCACCTGGTTCGTCAGGTTCGACGCCATCAGGTTCACGTTGTCGGTCAGGCCCTTCCACACGCCGGCCACGCCCTTCACTTCGGCCTGGCCGCCCAGCTTGCCTTCGGTTCCGACCTCGCGCGCCACGCGCGTCACTTCCGACGCAAATGCGTTCAGCTGGTCCACCATCGTGTTGATCGTGTTCTTCAGCTGCAGGATTTCGCCCTTCACTTCGACCGTGATCTTGCGCGACAGGTCGCCCTTCGCCACGGCCGTCGTCACGTCGGCGATATTGCGCACCTGGTTCGTCAGGTTCGACGCCATCAGGTTCACGTTGTCGGTCAGGCCCTTCCACACGCCGGCCACGCCCTTCACGTCGGCCTGGCCGCCCAGCTTCCCTTCCGTGCCGACCTCGCGGGCGACGCGCGTCACTTCCGACGCGAACGCGTTCAGCTGGTCGACCATCGTGTTCACGGTGCGGGCGATCGACAGGAACGCGCCTTTCACGGGACGCCCTTCGATCTCCATCGGCATGGTCTGCGTCAGGTTGCCCTCGGCGACGGCGCCGATGACGCGGGCCATTTCGTTCGTGGGCTGTCCGAGGTCGTCGATGAGGTTGTTGATGGCGTCGATCGACGAGGCCCAGGACCCGCGGGCGTCGACGAGCACCGCGCGCTCGCCGAGCTTGCCTTCCTTGCCGACCACGTGGCCGATTCGCTGCAGCTCGGAGGCCATGGCTTCATTCATGGCAATGATTTCGTTGAGCGCCAGCGCGATATCGCTCTCCACGCCGGCCTCCCCGATCGGGATCCGCCGGGTGAAGTCTCCGTCTTTCACCGCGCGAAGGATCTTCAGCAGCTCCCGCGCGTCAAGGTGCTCGGCCAGTGTCGCTCGCATGCAGTACCCCCAGTTGTGTAGATCGTTGAGGAGGGGATCTCCCGTGGAGAAAAAGAGCCAACGCAACGGGATTTGTTACGTGGGATCGTGCAAAAGATGCCTTGAAACCGCCCTCCCTACTCCTTGAGGGCGATCTCCAGAGACACACCCAATCTCTTCTGCAGCATCAGCTTAGCTCTGTGAGCCAGCGCCCGGGCCGCCCCGGCCCGGATGTTCAGGATGCGCGCCACGTCGTCATACGGCAAATCGTCGATGTAATGCAGAACGAAGACCTCCCGCTGGGCTTCGGTCAGGTACCCCAGGGCCACGGTCAGCATCCGGTTGCCTTCCCTTCGGATGGCGCTGGTCAAGGCCCCCCGGGCGCGCGCCTGGTGCGGTCGGACCCCCTGATCCAGCTTATCGTTCCCCGCCAGCTGTGCCTCCTTCTTGCGGTCCCGGAGGATATGGCGGCAGAGGTTCAGGGCGATGGACGAGAACCAGGTCCGGGGCTCGGCTTCACCCCGGTAGCTGCGGATATGGGACAGCCCCTGCGTGAACGTCTCCTGGACCACGTCCTCCGCCATCGACGCGCTGTGTAGGATCATATAGGCCATGCGCCAGATCCGGTCGGCATGCCGGCGGAACAGAATGGCATAAGGAGTCATCTCGCCCGAGGAGGCGTGATGCATCAGGGAGACATCGCTGGATTCTTCGCCCGCTGTCGATGCAGGCGGATTTTGTGGCTGGGCCGCCACCGGGCCTGGCGTGATCGGTTGCACCCGAGTATCGGGCATGGTAAGCTTCCCCTCGATTCCCAAGGGATCCCCAACATCGTAATTTGTTACGGGGGATTTGCCAAGCCGTCTTGGAGGAGGCGGACCCTGCGCATCCTTTTCAGCACTCCCCTTCGACTATTCACACTCCAGATGAAAGATGACCTTCACCTGGGCTCTCGTGAAGGTCCCATAGGTCGTCCCATCCACCGTAAGGGTGATTGAATCCAGGGCTGCCATCTGGATGGTGACCGTATGGGGTCCCGTCGAATCCGTGAACGTGATCGTCTTTTCGGCCGTGGCCGAGACGCTGCTCGCCGAGACTCCCGCGGTCTTTCCGTAAGTCGCCAGGACGTGGCGGCTGCCAGCCACCGTTCCCGCGATCGTCTCCATTCCGTGCTTCGCCGTGAAAGTCAGGCCGCTGAGGGAGGATTCCGAGTCCGCGGTGATCGACCAATTGTTCACGTCGACGAAGGTCCAGTCGACGTTCAGCGAGTGGTTCCAGACGGCGCCCTGCAGGAGGGTCGCCGAGTCTCCCGACGTCGGATCCGTGAAGGACAGGCCGGTCGCGGCCGTGACGCTCACGGCATAAGCCGCCGAACCCCTACCGGCGCCGGACTGAAGGATTCCCGTGGCCACGACATGGAGGATCCCGGACGCACCGGGATACCGCGGTTGGCCGGACGCGTCGGTGGCCGCGAGGTCCACCGTCAGACTTAGAGTCGACTGAAAGGAAATGCTGGTCGGGGAGGGAACCGTCGACTTGGCCGACGTCGTTCCAGGACTGCCGCTGTCCACAATGGCATCGTTCGCCGCCTGGGTTGCCACATCCACCGCCACCGCCGCCGGGGAGGCCTTCTGTGCGGTCTCCACCGTGCCGGCCATGGGGGCTTCGCCGCTACCCATCCCGCCGCTTCCGCCGCAGGCGGGGATGAGAGCAGCAGCCATCAGCAGCAGGGAACTCCGGACTCCGACAATGAGCTTCATGTCAGATTCTTCCCCGAGGATTCAGACGTCGCTAGATCTCCGGCTGGTCGGGGATCGGATTCGTCGGGATGGGCTTCGGGTCCGCCGGCGAAGGCTCCTCGGGACTCGGGTTCATCGGGGGCACGTCGCCGGGTCCGGGGTTGGACGGGACCGGCTTTCTCGGATTGTCAGGACCGTTCATGGCAACCTCCTCGTGGACAACTTCCGCTTGCGAGAGGCCGAGACTTCGGGAGGGCAGGAAGTTATGTCGCGAGCGCGAACGTAACAAATCCCATTCCGCGGGATCGTTTGAACGCAGCGGGATCCGATTCCGATGCAGGAGAGAGCCTATGCGTGCGCGACTTGGAGACCTTTACCAGTGCGCCGACAAGGATTGCGGGTTTGAGGTTCTGATTGTCCGCGATTCTGGAAAACCGGTGCAGCAGGGGCCCTGCCCGATCTGCTGCTGCGGACAGCCGATGCACGTGAGATCCTGAGCTGCAAGGCGGGCTCACGGGGAACCTGGGTAGGATGCGACCGATGACGTCAACTGGGAGGAGTCGATCGCTTCCAGGGCCCCCCCAGCGTGAACAATCCGACCATTCGGGATCCCGAGTCGAGGACCGGGATCGCATGGATGTTGTTCTGTCGCATCGGGGAAACGAACTCGCGGACATCTTGGTCCTCGTAGCCAACGAGCACCTCGGGACTCATGAACTCGCGGACACTGGCGGTGGACGGATCCCGTCCCGACTCCTCGAGGCGGCGCCGGAGATCGGTCTCCTGCAGCACCCCGTGGACCTTCCGGTCGCGGCTGACGATGAGAAGGCTGAGGTTCAGCGTATCGATCTTGCGAATCGCGTCCTTGATGGAAAGATCCGGATCGATGGTGTCGTAATGCCGGCTCATCACGTCTTTCAAATTGGTCATGGCAACGCTCGTCGGGAAGATCCGCGGCAACGCAAAGGCGTTATGTCGCGCCGCGAAAAGCCGTGCCGCGCCGGAGAACGGGCTTGACTAACCCTTACCTCCGCCTAAGATGAACAAAAGTAGAAACCTCGAGGCGATTCTCATGCGGACCGGGCCTGAAACTCCGCTTCGCCCGACGACTTCCGCCGTGCCGGCAAACGGCCCGGTCGAAGGATCGGTTCCCGATCCGGCTGTACCGGACCGCCCGCGCGGGAATACCATTCTCGTCCCTCTTGCCGACGCCGACTCCGATCAGGCCGACTCGCTCCGCCGCGAACTGCTCCTGCTGTCCCAGCTTCATGATCGCAACGTGGTCCGGGTGGAGGGCATCGAGGTCCGCGACGGCAAGCTCTGCGCGGTGACCGAGGCGATCGACGGCGAGGACCTGGAGGCCCAGCTGGCCAAGGGCCACCGGTTCACCACTGAGGAGATCCTCCATATCGGGGAGTGCATCGTCCGGGCGCTGGGAGCCGCGTCCTACCAGGGCTTCCTCCATCGCGACCTCCGCCCCGCCCACGTGATCATGCTCGAGGAGGGCCTGGTCAAGGTCGCGAACTTCGGCCCGCTCGCGAGGGAGCGAACCCTGTCGGGAGGCGAGACGCCGCTTCCGTCGGCGGTCGCATATATGTCGCCCGAGCAGGGCACCGGCCAGCCGCTCGACATCCGCGCGAACATCTATTCCGTCGGGGCGATCCTCTACCAGCTGGCGACCCAGCGCACCCCGTTCGAAGGCTACGATTCCACCACCTCGCTGCTCTACCAGCTCCTCCACATCAATCCCGTCGGACCCCGTCAGCTGGGGGCGTCGATCCCGACCGAGCTCGAGAGGACGATCCTGCGCTGCCTGTCCAAGGCGCCGGCGGACCGCTACGCGCAGCCGTCGGAATTGCTGGAAGCGCTGCAACAGGCCCGCGAGTCGATGAGCTCAGGCAAGCTCGCCGCCATCCGGGCCGAGGATGACACCGGAGACTTCGACATCTTCGAGGATCAGCCTCTCGGCGAAGGGGGCATGGGCACGCTGGTCCGCGGACGCCAGCGCTCCCTGGATCGCCAGGTTGCCATCAAAGTCATCCGCGAAGCCTTCCACGCCCATCCCGAATTCCTCCAGAGATTCCGGCGGGAAGGCGAGCTCCTGGCACAGATCGACAACTCCAACGTCGTCCAGATCATCGGCACCGGGGTCTGGCGCGGCCGCCTCTTCTATGCCATGGAGTTGGTGAAGGGGGAGGATCTCGCGGTCCGGCAGATGAGGGGCCACCGGTCTCCGCCCGAGGAGATCCTCCATATCGCCGAGGGCGTGGCCAACGCGCTGCGGGCGGCGTGGCGTTACAAGATCGTCCATCGCGACATCAAGCCGTCGAACATCATGATCACGCACGAAGGCACGGTGAAGGTCGCCGACTTCGGCCTCGCGAAGAGCCTGCGCCTGCCGGGGGCGGAGTCCCGGGTGATTGCCGGAACTCCCGAGTACCTCTCGCCCGAGCAGGGGCTCGGCCAGAAAGCCGACATCCGGTCCGACATCTATTCGCTGGGCATCGTCCTCTACGAGCTTGCCGCCGGGCGCCATCCCTTCAAGGAAGCGCAGTCCTCCGTGGCGATGATCTACCAGCACGTCCACACCGATCCGCCTCCCCTGGAGACGCTCGACCCGAAGCTGCCGGCCGGCCTCCGCGCACTGATCCATCGCTGCCTTCGAAAGGATCCCCGCGAGCGCTATGCCGATCCCGACGCGCTGTTGAAGGCCCTCAAGGCGGCGCGAAAGAACATGGATCAGCCGTTGTCCGAAAAGCGCCTGCCCGCGGCAATCCTGCCTGCGCCGGGCCGGCGCATCGCGGCCCCTGTCCTCCTCGGACTGGCGGGCCTGCTCCTCCTCTGCGCCGCGGGCGTGTTTTTCCTGCTCCCCCGGCGCCCCGCGGGCCTGGACAGCTCCTTCCAGAGCGCCTATGAGCTGGCGCTGGGGCTGGGGAATACGGCGGAGGCGATGCGGCTCGCCGAGGCCGCCCGCGGACGCAATTCCCGCGAGTATCGCGAGGCGGAGCGGCGGGACACCGGCACCCGGCTGCGTCCGCTGCACGACCGCGCCCTGGAGCTGGTCGCCGCGAAAGACTGGGCCGGCGCCGCCGAAGCGTACGCCTCCCTGGAACCGCTCGCCGATCCCGAAAGGATCGCGGAGTACGCCTCCGCGCGCCGCTTCTGTTCCGACCTCGCGCAGGCCGCGGAGCGGGAGAAGAAGCAGGACTGGGCCAGCGCCCTCGAAACCTACAAGCGCCTGGAGCCCGCATCGTCCCCCCCCCATCGCGACTACCTGCAGGACTGCATCCGCAGGGTCCAGGCGCGTCTCGCCGCCCCCCACTGAACCCGTAACGCTTTTCCGTGCTCGCGGCTCAACCAGGCAACTGACACGGAGGCTGTTATGTTGAGTTGGGCAGTCGTGTTTTTCCTGGTCGCGCTGGTCGCCGCCCTGTTCGGGTTCGGCGGCATCGCATCGGGTGCTGCGGGGGTCGCCCAGGTGCTCTTCTTCATCTTCCTCGTCGCGTTCGTGGTTTCGCTGATCGCGAACTACCGCGGCGGCGTTCCCAAGGCTCCTCTCTGACCGGAGTTCGCGCTTCGGTCAGACCCTGTTGGAAAACCTCCTGGAAGTTTCAGGAGGTTTTTCTTTTTCTTAGGGACCGACCAGCGCGCGCGCCGGACGTACCGGCTCGGGGAAGGACTGGAGGTCGTGCGTCGGCGGACTGCAGAGGACCTTGCCGGTCGGCGAGTACCGGCCCCCGTGACAGGGACAATCCCAGGTCTTCTCCAGGTCGTTCCACGCGACGATGCCGCCCGCGTGGACGCAGACGGGCGACAGGACGTGCAGGCGGCGGGTTTCGTCCATATAGACCGCCACATGGCGGCCGTCGAGGTCCATGATCCTTCCCTCGCAGGGCTTCAGCGGGGTCCCGCCCGCCTCGTCATGGGATTTCAGGCGGTCCATCACCAGGTGCCACGCGACGTTGAGATTCTCGCGCAGGAATTCCTTCGCGGCCGCCAGCGGCTTGATTCTGGACGGGGAATACAGGGACGACGCCGGCGTCTCCCGCCCCAGCACCAGGTCCGACAGGATCATCCCGGCCTGGGTCCCGAAGGTCAGCCCGTTTCCGGAATACCCGCCGCTGGTCAGGATCCGCTCGTAGCCCGGCTTGCGCCCGATGAACGGCAGACCATCCGCGGAATCGAAGACCTGCTGCGACCACGAATACTCCACCGACTCCACCGGGAAGCGGCTCTTCGCGTACTCGTGAAGCGCCTCGAGTCGCGCGACGGGATCGTGCTCCTGCCCGGTCTTCCGGTCCTCGCCGCCGACCACCAGGAGCTCCCCCGTCTCGGTCCGCGCCCGCCTCAGGTAGTGATAGGGTTCGGCCATATCCCAGAGCAGCGCCCGGGGCGCCTCGCCCTGCAATTTCAGTCCGAGCACGTAGCTCAGATACGGGCCGACCCTGGCCTGGATTCCCAGGGATTTATTGATGGGCGTGTGCGTGGCCTCGATCACGACCGGCGCGTCGATCCAATGGGTCCCGGCGTGCACGCGGCAGCGTTCCCCTTCCACGACTTCATCGACCGTGGTGTGTTCGAACACGCGGGCGTCGTCCCCCGCGAAGCGCTCCAGCAGGGATTCGAGGTAGCGGACCGGATGGAACTGCGCCTGCCGCTCGAGCCGCAGCGCGCCCTTCACCGGGAACGGAACGGGGAGCAGCTCGCTGCCGGATGACGCCAGCCCCAGACGCGCGGCAAGGTCCGCCTCCTTCCGAAGCGCGTCCAGATCCTCATCGCGCTCCGTGAACCGGAAGCCGGGGAGTCTCTGGAAGTCGGCCTCGGGCGACGCCAGCGATTCGATCAGGTCGATCGCGTCCATCCCTCCGCGCAGCGCCAGCCTGGCGCCGTCCTCGCCGAAGTCCGACACCAGCTGCGCGAGAGGACGATCGGGCAGCGCGGTCAGGTGACCGCTGCTGCAGCCCGTCGCGCCTCCACCGACTTCGCCCAGGTCGACGAGCACCACCTTCTTCCCCGCCTGCTTCAGGAGCCAGGCGGCGGTCAGGCCCGTGATGCCTCCGCCGATGACGACCACGTCCGCCTCAAGATTTCGGCCGAGTCTCGGAAAATGGGCCCGGGGCGACCGCAGAGTCCACGCAGATCCGTGTTTGCCCGCGAATCGGATCATCCGGCACCCCCGAGTTCGGAATCGAAGACGATATGAAGTGGAGATCCCGCGGAACGCGGCGCGTGACGGGGATGCACATTGGAGAGAGGCCTCCCGGGAAGCGCCCCTGCAGTATTGACACATTGGAACACGCTTCGTACTGTCAGGTTCTACTCACGGAGCCTCCGTGAGCCGGGCTGAACCAGGAAACCATCCGATCGGCCGGACCATGCAGGTAACGGATTTCGTCGTGCTTCTGGTCGAGGACGACCCGGATCACGTCCTCCTGATTCAGCGGGCCTTTTCCAAGGCCAACCTGGTCAACCCCTTGCGGATAGTCCGGGACGGCGAGGACGCGATCTCCTACCTCGCGGGAAAGGATCAGTATTCCGACCGCGTCCGCCACCCCCTTCCCTCGCTCATTCTGCTCGACCTCAAGCTCCCGCGCAAATCCGGGCTGGAGGTCCTTTCCTGGCTTCGCGGGGAACCGAATCTGAAGACGACCCCCGTCGTCATCCTGAGCTCCTCCTCCGAGGCGGCCGACATCGAAAAGGCCTATGCGCTGGGGGTCAATTCCTACCTGGTCAAGCCGGTGAACTTCGGCGACCTCCTGGAGATGGTGAAATCCATCGGCATGTACTGGCTGATCCTCAACCGCAGCGTCGCCGATCCCCGCACCCGCCCCCACTGAGCTCCGGCTCCCGGCATAACATCCCCCCCGCTCGAGTCTCTTCACTTCCGGAGGACTGCAGAGGTGGCTGATGAGAACGACTGAAAAGCCCGAACGGCACCGTTGCCAGAAGGAATATTGCCCGATTCACGGAAGCGACCGCCTGCTCCTTCCGAAGCGCTGGCCATCCTGTCTGCCCGAAACGCTTCTGGACCGGCGTCCCCTGTCTCTCCCTGTCTGATCCCCGGAGGTGCCGGTGTTCGGATCAACTGTCGTCCATCATCGCAATCCGCTCTCTCCCCGCACCGACTGCCTGAGAGTGGTCATCCCCGTCCGCTATGCGGGGTATATTCAGCTGCTGCTCGGGGTGTGGTTCGGTGCTTGGGCGGTCATGGAAGCGATTCTGGCGGCCAACTTCATCAACGTTCTCCGCAAAGCGGCCGACTCGAGGACGCTGTCCCCCTCCGTCCTGGGCACGATGCTCGCATTCTTCACGGCCGCCGGCGCCTTCATCGCCTGGCGCCTCCTCTGGGTATCGAAGGGCCGCGAGATTCTTGATGTGACTCCGTCGCACCTGGCTCTGCACCGGCTGCCGGGCGGCGAAACGCTGGAGGAATACGAGCGGGCCCGGATCCGCAACCTGCACGTCGGATCCTACTCCGGGAAGACCATCTATCCGTCCTGGGGCCGGCGCTTCATCGGCAAGGAAGAGGCGTTCCTGGAATTTGAGTACGAGGGGAATACCCATCACTTCGCGAGAGGAATCAGCCGGCGCGATGCGGAGTATCTGCTCGGGATGCTGCGGAACTAGCGCTTCCAGAACATCAATCCGATGCCGACCCCCATTCCCAGGAGCCCTGCAAACAGATAGGCCAGCGACGGGGGCAGCGAGGCTTCCCGAAGACCTTCGACGGCGGCGATCAGCAGCAGCGTCGCCGCGGTGATCACTATCGCCATCGCGACCACGCTCATCGCCAGCCGTCGCAGCGACCACCCCACCAGCTCGCGGGCGCCGGCCTCCACCCGATCCACCAGGCCCTGAAACATCGACTTGCTCAGATCCCGGAAGAGGTCGTCCAGGAACGAGGCCTCGATGCGGCGTTTCTTTTCTTCCACTTTGATCAACGGTTCCTCCGGAGGAGATCCCCGAGCAGCAGTCCCGCCACGAACGACAGCAGGAGCCCCTCCAGAGGCTTCCGGCGCGTGAACTCCCGCGCCTCCTCCGAGAGACTTTCCAGGAATTCCTTCAAGCGGCTGCCCGGCCCTTCCCCGTCCTCTTCCTCGGACTCGTGCGGCTTGTTCACGACGGAGGCCTCCCTTCGGCGCGGTCGGCGCGCGCGTGAAGCCGAGCCGCGGGTGCGTTACCCGTTACGCGGCCCCAGGAGATCGATCCGGATCAAGGTCAGCGCGACGCGCGCCGCCCGGCCCGCTCCAGTACCCGCGACTTGACGTATTCCTGAGCGAGCGTGACGCCCAGGGCCACGGGCACCAGGAAGAACTTCTTGCTGACAAAGACGCCGAGCGTCAGGCCGGCGAACGTCAGCAGCGCGGAATTCTCGTAGAACATCCCGGTGAGGTCCTTCGATCGCCCGGACCGGCGGAGTTTCCGGGCGCCGCGCACCGTCGGATCATCCGCGAAGGTTTCGACAAAGCGGTCTCTCAGCGTTTTCACGATGCCTCCATCGGTTAAGGGACTCCGGTCGCGGGACTTCGCGGCCCCGCGACCGGAACGATCCGACTCACGATTCCAACATTCCGCGATTGTCGCCCTTCTTCGTGCTCTTCGACGATTTCCGCGACGTGCTGCCGTTGCCCTTGCCCTTCCGGTCCTTGGGTTTGCGAGCCATGGAAACCTCCATTCTTCACTCAATGGAATGAGTGACCATCGGGTGAACTTGTTATGGGTGGGCGGACGGGCGCGGGAATAGGGCGGCGGCCTAGGAGGGCTCGAGGGAGACGCAGCCGGCCACGGTCCGGACGAAATCCTTGGACGTCAGCGGCTTGACCAGATACCCGAGGACGCCCAGCCGGTGAAGCTCGATCAGCGAGCTGTCCTCGCGCGTGCCGGTCAGGATCACGACGGGAACCTCGCGCAGCCGGTGGTCGGCGCGGATCCATTGCAGCACTTCCAGTCCGGACATCTTGGGCAGATTCAGGTCCAGGATGACGAGGTCGGGGAGATCCGCGGAGGCGTCTTTGAGCGAGTTGGCGAGAAGGTCGATGGCTTCGCTCCCGTCCCGGACCACGGTGAGATCCTCCAGCAGTCCGCAGGCTTTGAGCACCCTCTTCACCTGGAAGACGTCGTCCATATTGTCTTCGACCATCAGGACGCGCGCGGATCTCGCCATGGGCCTCTCTCTTTCTCTTTTCTTCCTTGCCGGGGGCGCCAGTTAGAGATCCGAGCCGATGAAAATTGTTACGGCTGGAGGGGGGCTTCGAGCCCGCCGTCCGGGAGTCCGTTCTCCGAGGACGTCTTCTGAAGATTGGGATCGGAGCCGTCCACCGGAGTCTCGGCCGCGGATGCCTTGAAGTACGTCTCCACTTTCCGCGTCAGCGTCTCCGCGTCCACCGGCGCCGGGAGGAAGTCGATGTTCCCCCCCATGAACTGGGAGTAGAGGTGCGACAGCGGCATCTCGAAGGCCGACAGGAAGACGATCGGTGTTTTCGTCGCGCGCCCGGACTTCCGAAGCAGGGAGGCCGTCTCGACCCCGTTCATCTCGGGCATCCGGATGTCCATCAGGATGACGGAGAACGGTTCGCGCTCGGCGGCTTTGAGGGCTTCGGCGCCGGAGGCCGCCACGACGATGCGATGGCCCAGCTTTTTTAGAATAGCGGCGTAGGCGAGCAGATTCGCGACCGTGTCGTCGACGATCATAATCGAATCTGCCATCCCGGACTCATTCCCACCCCGGAGGGTCTCGCTGCTCATGTTAATCCCCCCATCCGAGCCCTCGCGATGGGATCCGTTATGCAGATTCGGGGGAGTTCCCGCGCTGCAGTCGTAACGTCCGGCAATACGCGCGGCTCCGCAAGGTGCCGGCTCCGGTCCCCCCGGAGCGCGAAAGGAGATCCCGTGCGTCTCAGCACGCTTCAGAAGTTGACGTCGGACGATGTCCGCGCCGCGGCGGGCACGCCCCTGCGCGGCCAGCTGCTCGGGCTCGAGGCCCTCGAAGCCCGAGCCCGCGAGCTCGCGGCCCGCTTCACGCTGGCTCGGAACACGAACGCCGGAACCGGACGTTTCTTCCGCCGCTTCCGCCAGAACATGCGCATCGTCCGCCACGCGTACCGGACGCTGGCCGGCGACGTGCACCGTGGCGAGCAGACCCCGCCCGCCGCGGAGTGGCTGCTCGACAACTTTCACCTCGTGGACAGCGAGGACGTCGAGATCCAGCGCCATCTCTCGAGGAGCTACTACCGCGAGCTCCCCAAGCTGGCGGCCCGGGACTTCGCCGGCACCGCGCGGGTCTATGCGATGGCGGAGGAGCTCATCCGCGCGAGCGACGGCCGCCTCGACCTGGAGCGGATCGCGCGCTTCGTCTCTTCGTACCAGACGCTCGCGCCGCTGTCGATCGGCGAGCTGTGGGCCTGGCCGCTCATGCTCCGCGCGGGATTGATCGAGAATCTACGGCGGCTCTCCGACGATCTGCTCGAAGCCCGGAAGGCCCGCGAGGAGGCGGACCGCACCTTCAACGAATTCGAAAAGCGGTCCCCGGACGGCCCGCTTCCACCGATCCCGGGGCGGCCGCCGACCGCCTATATCGTCCAACTCCTCCGCCGCATGCGCGAACACGGCCCCCACATGGCCCCCCTGCGCGCCCGACTCAAGGAGGAGCTCGCCGTCCATCTCATCAGTCCCGAGGACGCCATCCGCGCCGAGCACCAGGAGCAGGCCGCCGCCCAGGTCTCGATGGGCAATTCGATCACCAGCCTCCGCCTGTGCGCGACCCTCGACTGGACCCATTTCTTCGAGCGCGTCAGCCTCGTCGAGCAGATCCTGCGCCGCGATCCCGCTGGCGCCTACAGCCGCATGAGCCTCGCCACCCGGGACTCCTACCGCCGCGAAGCGGAGGAGCTGGCGGAGCCCACCGGCGAGGCGCAGATCCGCGTCGCCCTCCGTGCCATCGAAAGCTCCCGCGAATCGCTCGAACGCGACCCCGACGAGCCCCGGGCCACGCACGTCGGCTACCACCTCCTCGGAGGCGGCCGGCCGTCGCTCGAGGTCGATGTCGCCTACCGCCCCCGTCTGAAACGCAGGGCGGGCCGCTTCCTCCGCGCGCACGCCCCCGGACTCTATCTCGGCTCCCTCGCGCTCCTGACGGCCGCCTTCGTCGCCGTCGCCGTCTCGATCGTGTGGCGCACCGGTCTGGAAGTCCCGGCCGGGCTCCTGGCGCTCATCCCGGGCAGCGAGCTGGCGATCCTCATCGTCCAGTGGATGTGCTCCCGCCTCGTCCTGCCCCGCACGCTCCCGCGGCTCGACCTCGACACCGGCGTCCCCGAGGAGGGCCGGACGATGGTCATCATCCCCACGCTCCTGACCTCGGTCGGCGACGTCCAGGATCTTCTCGAGCACCTCGAAGTCCAGGCGCTCGGCAACCTGGACCCGAGGATCCATTTCGCGATTCTCGGGGATTTCCGGGACGCGCCCTCGGAGGTCATGCCCGAGGATGAGGAGATCCTGAAGACCGCGCGCGACGGCATCCAGGCCCTCAATCAGAGGCATGCCGACGGCGCCGGCGACCGCTTCTATCTTTTCCATCGCGCCCGACTCTGGAACGCCCGCGAAGGCCGGTGGATGGGCTGGGAGCGCAAGCGGGGAAAGATCGAGGAGTTCAACCGCCTCCTGCGCGGCGCCGTCGACACCAGCTACCGGGCCGCGTCGGGCGACCTCGCCGTCCTCCCGAAGATCCGCTACTGCATCACGCTCGACCGCGACACCCGCCTGCCGCGCGACGCGGGGCGGAAGCTCATCGGCATCCTGCTGCACCCCCTCAACAAGGCCCGCTTCGACGGCCGCAAGGGACGGGTCGTCGAAGGCTACGGCATCCTCCAGCCGCGGGTGAGCGTCACGCTCTCCAGCGCGGCGGGCTCGCTGTTCTCCCGCCTTTACGCCGGTCACACGGGCGTCGACCCCTATACGACCGCCGTCTCGGACACCTACCAGGACCTCTTCGGCGAAGGGATCTTCACCGGGAAGGGGATCTACGACGTCGACGCGTTCCTGGCGGCGCTCGGGGACCGCGTGCCCGAGAACGCCTTGCTCTCGCACGATCTCTTCGAGGGTCTCTATGCGCGGACGGCTCTCGTCTCGGACGTCGAGGTCGTCGACGATTATCCCTCCAGCGTGCTGGCGCACATGCGGCGCCTGCACCGCTGGGTGCGCGGCGACTGGCAGATCCTGCTCTGGCTGTTCCCGCTGGTGCCGACCCGGCACGGCTTCGAAGTCAACCGGCTGCCGCTGATCAGCCGCTGGAAGATTCTCGACAATCTCCGGCGCAGCCTCGTCGCCCCGGCCACGCTGCTCTTCCTGGTCAATGCGTGGCTCTGGCTTCCCTGGCGCCCGCTGAAGTGGACGGGCGTGATCCTGACGACGCTGGCGTTCCCCCTGATCTCGGAGCTGTTTCGGATCCTGACGACTCCGCCCCGGCGTCAGCCGCTGGGGGTCTTCCTGCGCGGCACCCTCACGGATCTGGGGACCGCGACGGCGCAGGTGCTGCTCCAGATCACCTTCCTCGGGTATCAGTCGTACCGGATGGTCCACGCGGTGGCGGTGACGCTCGTCCGTCTCCTCGTGACCCAGCGGAGCATGCTGGAGTGGGAAACGGCGGCCTCGGCGGCCGCGCAGGCGGCCCGGCTCCGCGGACGCAACGGCCTTTTCCTGTTCTATATCGAGATGGCGTCGAGCCCTCTCGCGGCGGCCTTGCTGGCCGTAGCGCTCGGGTGGCTGCACCGCCGCGCGCTGCCGGTCGCGGCGCCCTTCCTGGGGCTCTGGGCGGCGGCCCCCCTCGTCGCCTGGTGGCTGAGCCGGCCCCGTCAGGCCGCCCGTGCCGAGATCGGCGAAGAGGACCGGCGCTGGCTCCGCCGGGTCGCGCGCAAGACTTGGCGCTACTTCGAGACGTTCGTCGGCGAGGCCGACCACCACCTGCCGCCCGACAATTACCAGGAAACCCTCACCCAGGCGGTGGCGCACCGGACGTCGCCGACCAACATCGGCCTGTACCTGATGTCCAACCTCGCCGCCCGCGACTTCGGATTCCAGACGACCGAGGCCGCCGCGGCCCGAATCGAGCGGACCCTGCTCTCCATCCAGGGCCTCGAGCGCCACCGCGGACACCTGCTCAACTGGTACCGCACCGACATGGCCTCCCCCCTGTTCCCGCGCTACGTGTCGACGGTCGACAGCGGCAACCTCGCCGGCTGCCTGATCGCCCTCGCCCAGGGTCTCCGCGAGGCGGCCCGGACCCCGCAAACGTCGGGCTGCCTGCTGGAGGGATTGCTCGATACGGGGGCGGTGACCGAGGAGGCGCTCGCGACGGCCGCCGCGCGACGACCGGAGACGCGCGACCATCTCGATCCCCTGCTCTTGGAGCTGCGGTCCGTGCGCGAGACGGCGTTCTCCCCCGGTCCCGCCGCGGAGAAACGGGACCGGCTCCTGCGCCATCGCGACCGCGTCCGCGAGCTGCACGCCGACCTGGAAAAGAACCCCTCGATCGCGAGCGACTCGCTGAAGGACGCGTTCCACTGGCTGACGATCCTCGAGGAGGCCCTGACGCTTCCGGAAGACGAGCCGCCGGGTCTGCCGGAGCAGCTGGAGGCCCTGGCCGTGCAGGCCGAAACCTTCGCGGACGAGATGGATTTCCGCTTCCTCTACGACGGCACCCGGAAGCTGATGTCGATCGGCTTCCGCCTGCCCGATGCGGAGGGACCCGGCCGGCTCGATACGACGTTCTACGACCTGCTCGCCTCGGAAGCGCGCCTGGCGAGCTTCATCGGGATCATGAAAGGCGACCTGCCGCAGCCCCACTGGTTCGCGCTCGGCCGCCAGCTGGTCAACGTCAGGGGCCGTCCGACGCTGGTGTCCTGGAGCGCGTCGATGTTCGAGTACCTGATGCCCGAGCTGCTGATGAAAAGCTATCCGGGCACGCTGCTGCAGCAGACCTCGGAGAACGTGGTGCTCCGGCAGCGCGAGTTCGGCCGCGAGCTGGGCGTCCCCTGGGGCGTCTCGGAATGCGCCTTCAATTTCGTCGACCGCCGCGGGGACTACCAATACAAGGCCTTCGGGGTTCCGGGTCTCGGCCTCAAGCGCGGCCTGGGGGACGATCTCGTGATCGCGCCCTATGCGACGGCGCTGGCCTCGATGATCGAGCCCGAGGCGGCGGTCTCCAACCTGCGCCGGCTCGCGTCCGTCGGCATGGAAGGCCCCTACGGCTTCTACGAGGCGATCGACTACTCCTCTCCGAAGGTCGACGGAGGCACCGACATCCGCGATCGCGGCGGCCGCGTCCGCGGCGTCCCGGTGCGGACCTTCCTGGCGCACCATCAGGGGATGTCGATCCTTGCGTTCGCCAATACGCTCCTCGATTTCCCGATCGCCGGACGCTTCCACGCGGATCCGCGCGTGCGCGCCACGGAGCTGCTGCTCCAGGAACGCGTGCCCCGCTCGGTCATGCTCGTCTCGCCGCGTCCGGCGGAGGAGACCCACGTCGCGCCCCCCCCGCTGGGCGCGTCCCAGCGCCGCTTCCGCACGGCGCATACGCCCGTCCCGCAGGCGCATTTCCTGTCCAACGGCACGCTCACGACCGTCGTCACCAACGGCGGCGGCGGCGCCATCCTCTGCCGCGGCCGCGCCCTCACCCGCTGGCGCGAGGACCGCACCACCGACCCCGGCAGCAACTTCCTGTACCTCCGCGACGTCCGCAGCGGCCGCACCTGGTCCGCCGCCCACCACCCGCTCGGCCAGGAAGGCGAGTCGTACTCCGTCACGTTCATGCCCGAGCGCGCCGTCTTCCAGAGGCGCGACGACGGCATCGAGACCCAGATGGAGATCGCCGTCTCCCCGCAGGACGATGTCGAAGTCCGCCGTCTCTCCGTCACCAACCACAGCGACCGCATCCGCGAAATCGAGATCACGAGCTACGTCGAGCTCGCCCTCGCGTCGACGACCGAGGACTTCGCCCACCCGGCGTTCGGCAAGCTTTTCCTCGAGACAGCGTACCTGCCGCCTCTGACGGCGATCCTCTGCAGCCGCCGGCCCCGCGGGGCCGACGAGCCGGGAGCCCACGCGGTCCACGTCCTGAGCATGGAGGGCCATCCCCAGGGCGCCGTGGAGTGGGAGACCGACCGCGCGCGCTTCCTCGGACGCGGCCGCGGGACCGACGATCCGGTCGCCCTCGACGGCCGGCCCCTCTCCGGCACCATGGGCGACGTGCTCGATCCGATCGCCAGCCTACGCGTTCGCATCCGGCTCGCGCCCGGCGGCTTCGCGCGGATGGCGTTCGCCACCGGTATGGCGCGCACGCGGGAGTCGGCCGAGGCGCTCGCGGACCGCTACCACGATCCGGGCGCCGCGGCGCGCACGTTCAACCTCGCATACACCCACGGGCAGATCGAGCTGCGCCATCTCGGCATCACCGGGGAGGAGTCTCAGCTTTTCATGCGGCTCGCCTCTGCGGCCCTCTATGTCGATCCGTCGCTGCGGGAGTCTCCCGACTTCCTCGTGAAAAACGAGCTCGGCCAGTCCGCTCTCTGGCGCTTCGGCGTCTCCGGCGACTACCCGATCCTCCTCGTCCGCGTCATGGAGGAGAACGACCTGCCCCTCGTCCGGCAGGCGCTGAAGGCCCAGGAGCTCTGGCGCCTGAAGGGGCTCACCTCGGAGCTGGTCGTCCTCAACGACCATCCGATCGACTACCGCGACGAGATGAACAAGTCGCTGGTGACGCTTTTCGAAAGCGGACCCTGGAGCGTGATGAAGGACAAGCGCGGCGGCATCTTCCTTCTGCGCTCGGACCAGATGTCCGAGAAGGAGTTGATCCTCCTCGCGGCCGCCGCCCGGGCCGTGCTCCGCGGCGATCAAGGGAACCTCGAGGAGCAGCTGCACCACGTGTCGTTCGATCCGGCCTGGCCGCCCGACATGCCCGCCGCCCGGCCTCCCGTCATCCCTCAGCCCACGCCCCCGGTCCCCGTTCCGTCGCTCATCTTCGACAACGGCACCGGCGGCTTCTCCCGCGGCGGACGCGAGTATGTCATCGTCCTCGACAAGAACCGCGAGACGCCTCTGCCCTGGGTCAATATCCTCGCCAACCCGGGCTTCGGCACCCTCGTCACCGCCTCCGGAGCCGCGATGACGTGGGC
>DASQOM010000117.1:0-9817 GCA_035644495.1 Planctomycetota bacterium
GCGACGATCGATCAGCTCCTCGAGGCAACGCTGGCCGAGAAGAACCTCCGGCCGGTCGGTCCCGCGGATCGCTGGACGCTGATCCGCCGCGTGACGTTCGACCTCACCGGGCTTCCGCCCACCGGGGCCGAGGCGACTGCGTTTGTCCAGGATCGTTCGCCCGATGCGTTCGCGACAGTCGTGGACCGTCTGCTCGCGTCGCCCGCTTATGGCGAGCATCAGGGCAGGAAGTGGCTGGACCTGGCCCGATATGCCGAGGACCAGATCCATACCGTTGAAGGGAAGCCGACCCAGGCCTGGCGCTACCGCGATTGGGTCATCGACGCCTTCAATCGCGACCTGCCTTATGACCGCTTCGTGAAGCTGCAGATCGCGGCGGATCTGATGGAAGGTCCCGAGGACGATCCTTCGAACCGTCGTGCCCTGGGCTTCCTCGGCCTTGGGAATGTGTATCTGCGTCCCAACAACGACGGCCGCGCCAGGGCGGAGGAGTGGGACGACCGGGTGGACACGCTGACGCGGACGTTCCTGGGCCTCACGGTCAGCTGTGCGCGCTGCCACGACCACAAGTTTGATCCGATCCCGACCGTCGACTACTATTCGCTCGCCGGGGTCATCGCCTCGACGAAGGACGCGCCGGTCTGGGTCGCGCCGCGCGAGCAGGTCGCCGCCTGGGAGTCCGCCTCCGCGAGCGCGACGGCGGCCGGCGAGCGGGCGGGAGCCTTCCTCCAGATCGAGACCGACCGGCGCGCGCTGGACAAGGCGGAAGGGCTGGTCGACGCCGCGCTCGCCGTCTGGGTCGATCCCGCGACCAACAAGGCGTTCGACGAATATCTGCGGAAAGGCGGGGGACGCCCCAAGGGCCTCGAGGAATGGCCGAAGCTGCTGCCCCCGAAAGACGGCCCGCGGGAGCCGTCGCCGAAAGTCCGCGAGCTGGCCGAGACGCTCTGCAAGTCCGTGCGCGACAACCTGGCGAAGCCGGTCCAGCAGCGCAATACGGACCTGATGAAAGGGCTCTTCGGGGAGAAGGGCGCTTTTCCCCTGACCGAGACCATCGTGGTCGACGGCGCGTCGCCGGAGTGGCGGGCGGAGTACGCGCCGTTGAAGGAAGCGGCCACGTCCGCCAGGGTCGCCGTCCCGCCCGAGCCGGCCCGCTGCTACGGGGTGGTCGATGTCGAAAAGCCCGCCGACCTCAAGGTCTATATCCGCGGCAACCCGGGCAAGCTGGGAGAACCGGCGCCCCGCCGCTTCCTGCGCGCCGTGGCCGGGCCCGAGGCCGTCCGCTTCTCCAGGGGAAGCGGCCGCGTCGAACTCGCCGAAGCCATCGCGGATCCCCGGAATCCCCTGACGGCGCGCGTCATGGTCAACCGCCTCTGGCAGCAGCATTTCGGGCAGGGCCTCGTTGCGACGCCGTCCAACTTCGGCATGCTCGGCGCCCGGCCGACCCACCCGGCGCTCCTGGACCTGCTCGCGGACCGCTTCGTCCGCGGAGGCTGGTCGATCAAGAAGCTCCACCGGGAGATCCTGCTGACCGACGCATACCAGCGCTCGTCCGTGTCGATCCCCGGGATCGAGGCGGTCGATCCGGACAACCTTTGGCACTGGCGCGCGAACCGCCGGCGGCTGACCGTCGAGGAACTTCGCGACGCTGTTCTGTCCGTGTCCGGCGGGCTCGACCGCTCGCCCGTCGGCGCGGGCGGCGAGGTCGACGACCTGAAGAACTTCCGCCGCACGGTCTATGCGAAGGTCAGCCGGATGGACCTCGGCAAGCTGCTGCGGCTGTTCGATTTCCCGGACCCCCACCTGACCAGCGAACGGCGGCTGGACACGACGCTGCCGCAGCAGTCGCTGTTCCTGCTCAACAGTCCGTTCATGATCGACCGGGCCCGGGCGCTGGCCGCGCAAACGGCGGCTGAAGCGGATGCGGCGGGAAAAGTCCGGCGCATCTACGAACTCGTCCTGGGCCGCACGCCGTCGCCGGCGGACCTCGACGCGGGCGCGGCGTTTCTCTCCGCCGAGGACAAGGCCGAGTGGCGGGCGTCCATCGGGCTCAGCCGTCTGGAGCGCTTCGCCCACGCGATCCTGGCGAGCAATGCCTTTCTCTACGTCGATTGAAGCGAGGATGGCCATGACGATGTCCCGGCGCAGCCTGCTGAAGCTGATGGGGACGGGGACGGGAATGCTCGGGCTCGCGGCAGTGATGGGCGACCAGAAGGCGCTGGCCGCCGACTCGTCGATGGATGCGAAAATTCCGCACTTCCGGCCGCGGGCGAAGCGGCTGATCCACCTGTTCATGAACGGGGGGCCGTCACACGTGGACACGTTCGATCCCAAGCCGGCGCTGACCACCCATGCGGGGCAGCGGCCGCCGGCGGCGAACCTGAGCACCGAGCGCAAGACCTTCAACCTGATGCCGTCGCCGTTCAAGTTCCGCCGCTGCGGGCAGTCGGGGCTGGAGATCAGCAGCCTCTTTCCGCGCCTCTCCCAGTTCGCCGACGATCTCTGCGTGATCCGCTCGATGCACACGGACATCCCGAACCACGGACCCGGCCTCTTCATGATGTGCTGCGGCTCGAACCTGCCGATCCGTCCGTCGTTCGGCTCCTGGCTCCTTTATGGCCTGGGCAGCGAGAATCGCAACCTCCCGGGGTTCGTCGTGCTCTGCCCCGGCCGTCCCGAGGCGGAGGGCACGCAGCTCTGGAGCAACAGCTTCCTCCCCGGGATCACGCAGGGGACGCACGTCGTCAACAGCGGCCTGAAGCCCGGCAGCGTCCTCGCGAATCTCCGGAATCCGTCGCTCCCCCGCGACGCCCAGCGCGAGGAACTCGATCTGATCGGCGGCCTCAACCGGAGGCATGCGGCCGAGCGGGCGGGGGACGGGGCGCTGCAGGCGAGGATCGAATCCATGGAGATGGCGTTCCGGATGCAGACGGAGGCCGAGGAGGTCTTCGACCTGGGACGCGAGACCCAGGCCACGCGCGACCTGTACGGAAAAGGCGACTTCAACGACGGCTGCCTGCTGGCGCGGCGCCTGATCGAGCGGGACGTCCGGGTCGTCCAGCTGCATTATGGCGCCAAGGAGAACTGGGACTCGCATGAGAGCACGGACCACCAGGGGCAGTGCGCGCGGCGGGTGGACCAGCCGATCGCCGCGCTGCTCCAGGACCTGAAGCAGCGCGGGCTGCTCGACGACACGCTGGTGCTCTGGGGCGGCGAGTTCGGGCGCACCCCCACCGCGGAGGGCAACAGCACGGGCCGCGATCACAACCATTACGGATTCTCCGTCTGGATGGCCGGCGGCGGAGTGCGCGGCGGGATGGCGTATGGCGCGACCGACGACTTCGGCTTCGCCGCCGTCGAGAACCGGACCCACGTGCACGACCTGCACGCCACGATGCTGCACTTGATGGGGATGAACCACGAGAAGCTGACCTACCGGTACAGCGGTCGCGACTTCCGGTTGACGGACGTCGAGGGCCGCGTGGTCCGCGAGATCCTGGCATAGTCCGCCTTTCCGGCCTCCCCTTTTTTCCGCGAGATTTCGCCGGCCTGCGCAAACGATCCTGAGACAGCAGGACTATCTATGCAGAGACTGGCTACGGATCCCACACAGGGCACAAAGCCGACCAGATCCGCCGGCTTTGTGCCCACCGTGGGCCGTTTCCTCGCCATCGCAATAGTGGCGGTCCTGGGGCCGGCCGCCGCCGACCCCGGCGAGCCCGCCGCGGTCAACGTCCTCGGCTCCGCGGACTTCAAACCCAGCCTGGACCGCCCGGTGGGCTGGCGCGGCGACTGGACGGGCCGCTTTCCGGGAGCCACGCCGCCCATGACCTGGAGCCGCCGCGTGCACGGCATCACCACGGCGCTGCGCTACCAGGCGGCGAAACCCGCCGGCGATCCCACGAAGGACAGCAAGCCTCTCGAATACTTCAGCATCAAGGACTGGCTCGTGTCCGGCCCGGTTTCCGTCAGCGACCCCGTCAAGGACATCGACCAGGACCATCTCAACGGCGAGCCCGGCGTGCAGCCGGCCGAAGCCGGCAAAAACGCCGCGGGCTGGAAGTTCCTGCGCGCCGACGTGGACACGCAGAGCCGGCACGACCACAACGAAGGCACCTGCGGCCAGAGCTACGTCGACTTCGTCTACGCCTTCGGGAAGTTCACCGCCGACGGGCCGAATCCCAAGATCGAGGGCGACTTCACCAATAAGGCGGCCTACGCCCACACCTACATCCACTCGCCCGCCGAAGTGAAGGTCCAGCTGCAGATGCCGTTCGACGGCGCCGCGGGCAAGTTCTGGCTGAACGGCAAGCCGACCGCGCTCGACCCGAAGAACCGCGGCAAGGTCTTCGACATCACCCTCGCGGCCGGCTGGAACCGGCTGCTCGTGAAGATCGCCGTCGCGAACGGACTCGGCAAGCACTACAGCGGCCGCTGGCTGAGCGCATGGATGGTGGCCGCCTACCTGACGCCCGTCGGTCCCGTCAGCTACGAGACCAGGAACGTCACCTGGATGACCAAGGTCACCGGGCGCAGCATGTCGCAGCCCATCGTCGTCGGCGACCGCATCTTCCTCGGCGCGAACATTTCGGACCTGATGTGCCTCTCGAAGGCCGACGGCCGCGTCCTCTGGCTCCGGACGACGACGCCCTTCGATTCGCTGCCGGCCGTCGAGAAGAACAGCCCGGCCATCAAGGAGAAGGTGGAGCCGCTCGTGGCGCAGCTGCTCAAGCTGAACGAGGAAGCGGTGGCCGCGATCAACGCCGCCGTCTCGCCCACCGGCCTGCCTTCCGACCAGGCGGCCGCACTCGACAAAAAGCTCAAGGAGAAGACGGAAGTCGAGCGCAAGGTGCATAAGGCGTTCGAGGACCTCGACCGGAAGAAGTATCCGCCGTACTTCGGCAACGAAGTCTCGTCGAGCAACGGCACGCCGTCGAGCGACGGCGTCCGCGTCTACTGGACCTGCGGCGGCGGCATCAAGGGGCCGGGCGCGTACGGGATCCAGTGCTTCGACCTGGACGGCAAGCGCGTCTGGACCAACCACGAAGTCTTCGGCTCCGAGGAGCACGGGAACCACCAGTCCACCCTGCTCGTCGACGGCAAGCTGATCTTCGGAGCCTGCAACACGATGGTGGCGATGGAACCGAAGACCGGCGCCGTCCTCTGGAAGAACGCCAAGATGGAGTCGCTCGGGTCCGGGACCTCGCCGATCGCGGCGCGGATCGGCGGTGCGGGCGTCATCATCACGCTGAAGAAGATCCTCCGCGCCTCCGACGGCGTCGAGATCTGCGCGAGCAACCTCAACATCTGGGGCGACCCGACGCCGGTCGTCGACAACGACGTCGTCTACAACACCAGCCGCTTCCGCGGCTGGGACGACCTGACGTCGATGTGCGCGATCAAGCTGCCGTCCGGGACCGGCGAAAAGGGCTCGGTGAAGCCCGTCTGGGATCCGCCGGGCAAGGATCTCGCGACGCCGGCGCGCGGGACGAACTACACGATCGCCTCGCCGCTGCTGCTGGACGGCATCCTCTACGGCGTGGACATGACGGGCGGCATCACGGCCGTGGATGTGCAGGGGCAGAAGGGGCTCTACCGCCGCTGGCTCGACGGCTACAACCGCTACAACCGGTACCTCTACGGCGTCGCGGCGAGCCCGACCCTGGCGGGGAAGCACATCTACGTCGTCGACGACGCGGGGTATACTCATCTCATCCAGCCCGGACCGCAGTTCAAGGAGGTCGGCCGGAACGTGATCGAGAACATCTTCTTTTCGAGCATCAGCAACAACCCGTGCCGCCAGGAAGCCTTCTATACCGCGCCGTATTTTGAGGGGAAGGCGATGTTTCTGCGCGGGGAAGAGTACCTGTACCGCATCGAAGAAAGGACGGCGAGCAAGGGATGAGCCGCCTCGCCCCGCTCCTCGCCGCGCTGCTCCTGACGCCCCTCGCCGCGGAGGAGGCTCCTCCCGCGGGGCGGCTGGGCTCCGCGGAATTCCGTCCCTCGCCCGAGCGTCCCTTCGGCTGGCGCGGCGACGGCAGCGGACGCTACCTCGGCGCCACTCCGGTGACCGAATGGTCGCCCACGAAGAACATCCGCTGGACCGCGGTCGTCGGCAAGAGCTACTCGTCGCCGGTCGTCACCGACAAGCTCGTGCTCGCGCTGTCCGAGCCGGACCTGCTGATCTGCCTCGATCGCGCCGACGGCAAGGAGAAGTGGCGGATGAAGGTGACGTCCGCCGATCTCCAGGACGCCGCCGAGAAGGAGACCGCCGACCAGTATCTCGCGAAGGATACGGGCCATACGGCGGCCACGCCTGTCACCGACGGCGCGACGGTCTATGCGGCGTTCGCCAACGGCATCGTCCGCGCGGCCACCCTGGAGGGGAAGACGAAGTGGACGGCCTTCGTCGAAGCGCGGCAGAACACCGCCTACGGTCGCAGCTCGTCGCCGATCCTCGTCGCCGGGAAGCTGATCCTCCACATGACGAACCTTTACGCGTTTGACCCTGCCACGGGCAAGCGCCTCTGGGTCAACGAAGAGGCGAAGTGCCAGTACGGCACCCCCGCCTGCCTCCGGCAGGGCAAGGTCGACCTGATCGTGACCTGCGCGGGCGACGTCATCCGCTGCGACGACGGCAAGAAGGTCAACGACCAGATCGGGAACACGTCGAACAGCTCTCCCGTCGCCATGGACGGTCTGATCTACTTTGGCGAGAAGGACGTGCGGGCGATCAAACTGGGCGCCGAGTTCAAGGACGAGTCGGTCTGGAACGGCGAGATCATGGGCGACGTCTTCGGTTCGCCGCTGCTGCACGGAGGCCTGCTCTATACGGTCTCGGGCAAGGGCGACCTGATCGCGTTCGACGCGGGGAAGAAGGGCGCGACCGAGCCCGTGATCGACATGCGGCCGCTCTTCGGCGACGACGTCGGCGCGCAGCCGATCCTTTACAGCAGCGTCACCCTGGCGGGAAAGTACCTCTTCGTCAGCTCCAACCTGGGCGACATCGTCGTGCTCGAGGCGACGAAAGAGGCCAAGGTGGTGGCGAAGAACAGGATCAAGGACGGCTCGGGCGCGTCGCCGGTGTTCTCGGGCCGCGACCTGTTCCTGCGCGACGGCGATCGCCTGCTCTGCATCGGCAACTGAATCTTCCGAGACAAGATCCCTTCAACGCGGAGCCCGGTTTCGTCCCTCGGGGCGGGCCGGGCTCCTTGTTTTACCAGGGGCGGGCGAGCAGCTGGACGCCCTGGACGAACTCCACGCCGTTGCGGCGGATGCGGAGGCTGACCGGCGCGCCTTCGCCCGACTCCCGGATGCGCCGGGTGAAATCGGCCAGCCCTGCGACGGCCTCTCCGTTGAAGGCGAGAATCACGTCGCCGGGCTGCAGTCCCGCGGCGCCGGCGATGCCGTTGGCCATGATGGCCGAGATTTCCACCCCGCCGCCCTTCGCGTCGTTCCCCGAGATCCCGAGAAATCCGGGCCTCTGTCCGGAGGGCAGCAGTCCGGTGTCGTTCTGGAACGACAGTTGAAGGGTCCCGTCCGTCAGCAGTTGGGCTTCGAGCGCCTTCGTATTCGCCTGAAGGAGCCTCGTCATCTCCGCTTCGATCTTCGGGGCGGTCGTTCCCAAAGATAGGACGTAGGTATTGGTCGTCGGCTCCGGGGCAGCCATGACCGGAACCGTCGGCGCTTCCGGCTGTTTCATCGCGACTGCGGACACGGGCGTCGCAGCCGGGGCGGGCAGCGGAGTTTCCGGAATCGTGGCCGCGGGCGCCGGGCGTTTCCGCTCCGCGGTCGCGAGCCGGTCCTCGAGGAAGCGCTGGCGATCGGCCAGGCGGACGTTCGTCGCGGCGAGGATGAGGACCAGGATGAACAGGATGCCGATGACGGTCTTCTGCATGACGGATCCCCCCTTGCCATTATAGACGCTCCCGGCAGCCCTCTGGTTAGCGCAGATGGCGTAACATCCCCGCTTTTGAAGCTTCCGCTCGTATATGATCAGACTGGGGATGAAGCGCAAAACCTTCAAGCTGAGCGGCGACAAAGTGCGCGACCTGGCCAAGGGCCACGGGAGCGGCATCGCCTCGGACAAAGTCACCGTCGAGGGTCTTCCCGTCGGTTCCATGACCCGGGAGAAGCCGGCCAACCCCCAGGACAGCGGCTGGCGCTTCTTCTCCGCCACGGAGGCCCGGTCCTACCTCGAGGATCCCGGCAACTTCACCGTTTTCGACGTCAACTCGATCGTCAACTTCGACATCGATATCCTCCCGTTTCTCCACAGCGAGGTCGGGTCGACGTTCATGCGCGACCGGAACGGAAGGTTCGCCCCCAAAGGGGAGCTGCCGGCACCTCCGGTCCGGCGCCTCACCCGGGAATGGTCGTTGAAGCTGAACTCCGGGTTCCGGCAGCGCATCGAGGACGCCGCGCTGGTGCTCTGGGCTCCCAATCGCACGATCTGGATCACCGCGTGGGACGCGAAAAAGGGGGAGAGCCCCGATCAGCGGCTCGCCTGGATCAAGCGCGACGCCAATCCGACTCCGGTCGAGCGCTACGAGCCGGCCCATCCGTCCCAGAAGCGCTTCGGGTATCTCCTCATGGAGGATGACGATCCCCGGAACATCCGCTGGGGTCTGTATGCGTTCAGCGTCTCGCCCGGCGGCGGCCATCTCCAGATGGCGTACTATTTCGACCACCGGATCGATCTCGACTGGGCGCTGAAGACCTGGGAGTCCGTCGAGTTCGGCGCCGCGACTTGACCGGGACTAAACCTTCCCGTCGATCCCGGTGAGATGGCGGTCGGCCTCGGCCTCGTCGATGACGACGAACTGTCCCTCGCGCTCGTCATAGGTGAGCACTTCCGCCTGGGCGATGTCGAACCACCACGCGTGCAGCCGCAGTCGGCCGGCCTTCAGGCGCTCCCAGACGATCGGGTAGGTCCGCAGGTTGTCGAGCTGTCGCAGGACGTTGAGCTGGGACAGGTGATTGTGGGGCGCGAGGTTGCCCTTCATGCGCGACCCGCGCTGGTACTGCTGCAGGGCCTTCTCCGAATTCTTGAGCCAGTCGCGAAGGTGGGGCGCCTTCAGATCCTGCCGTTCGCCCAGCAGCATCCGCATGGCGCCGCATTCGGAATGGCCGCAGACGATGACGTCCGCGACGTTGAGCGCGAGCGTCGCGAACTCGATCGCGGCCGCCTCAGCGTCGTCGTTGACCGACCGCCCGTCCTGCCCGCAGGGGGCGATGATGTTGCCCGGATTCCGGACGACGAAGAGGTCTCCGGGCTCCGTCGAGGCGAAAACATTCACGGCGACGCGGCTGTCGGAGCAGGAGATGAGCAGGGCGTCGGGATCCTGTCCGAGGGCGAGCTTCGCGAACTTCTCGCGGTAATCGGCCCGGACGTTTTTCCGGAACTCCATGATGCCCTGGATCAGTTTCTTCATGGGAGCTGAAGACTAGGATGAGCGGGCCCGTCGATCAAGACCTATCCGGGACCCCGCGAGAGAAACCAGAGCACGAGGGCGAGGATGCCGATGATGACCAGGGCCTGGACCATCCGACGCAGGAAGTCGCGGCCCGCCGGGCTCATGGCCGCAGCGGGGACCGGCCCCGGGGCGGCCGGCGGCGGCGCCGCGGCGGGCCGGGCGGCCGTGGTCGGACGCGGACGCGAATCGATCGCCGGCAGCAGGTAGGCCGTATCGAGGGCGCTGATGGTGCCCAGGGTCTCGCTCAACGGCATTCCGCACTGCCGGCAGGGGTATCCCTCACAGATCGTCGTGAGGACGTTGTAGTGCGAGCCGCAGAACGTGCAGGCCATCAGGGTCTT
>DASQOM010000118.1:0-2029 GCA_035644495.1 Planctomycetota bacterium
ATGCTCGTCAGCGATCGCGAGAGATTCACCGACGCCGTCGTGACCCTCCTCGGGCGGATGCGGCGGGGACACATCCTTCGGACGATGCTCAAGCCGCGCCATAGAATGCCAGTGTCAAAAAACTTAACCGTACCTGCTTAGAACCCGCGCTCTTTGTTGTACTTCTCGATGCCCTTGAGCGCGAGCTTGAGCGCCTTCGTGTCCGGCGAGGCCGCCTCACCCTTCGACATCAGCTGGTCCAGCCAGGTGAGCGTGTCCTTGTGGTCCGTGAAGTGCCAGGCGTGCGGGGCCAGATCGCGGATCATCATGGCGATGAACGGGGCGTCCGCGCCGTCGAGCAGCGTCTTGAGCATCGCCAGCGCCGCCTCGCGCACCTCGTGGCCCTTGTCCCGCAGCAGCCGCGCCGCCTCCATATACTGGTAGGTCTTCGGGAACTGCGCCGCCCCCAGCTCCTCGAGCGCCTGGCCGCGCACTTTGAAGTACGGGCTGCGCAGGCCGTGCACCGGGTCCCTCTTCGGTCCCTGGTAGCGGATCGCGTCGTCGACCTGGATCTCCACCGTCCCCTTCACGTGCCGGCGGCCGTCGAAGACGTCGATCGCGATGCCCGGATAGCGTCCCGACTGGTGCGCGCCCGGCTTCCAGCGGAGGACGCCGTCGTAGACGTCCAGCTCCGCCCCCTCCGGCAGGTTCGCCGAGGTGAAGACGAGGTTGTCGCCGTCCACGTCGACCACCTCGAGCGTCAGCTCCAGGGGCTCGCCCTCGTTGACCACGACGGCGTCCATCGGCGAGAAGATGGGCTCGTAGTTCTTCTCGGCGGCGTCCAGCACCGCGATCTCGACCGCGCGCTCGATCGTCCGCAGCCCGTCCGTGAGGATGAAGCGCGGACGCCAGCCGCCCTGGTGGGCCTTCGCCGGCGTCCACGTGAACTTCGAGTTCTCGTAGGTCGCGCCTTCCGGCAGGTCCTTGACCTCGACCCTGAACGCGACCGGGTCCGGGATCTCGATCTTCATGTCGAAGGTCAGCGGCTGGCCGACCTTGGCCGGAACCTTGTCGGGGCCGTCCCACTTCGGCTTCTTGTACTTCAGCACGTCGATCTTCCAGCCGGCCGAGCTCGAGAGCCAGCCGTCGTCGCGGCGCACGCGGCGATTGGAGAAGTCCACGCGCAGCCCGGCCTCGTGCATCCCGGCGCCGAGCTCCGACGCCTTCAGCGACATGATCGTCGTCAGGTCCTTGGAATTCGCGTTTTTCGGTTTCGAGTCGACGTACCACAGACCCTCGAATTTTCCGATCCGCTCGCTGCCCGTCGCCGCGGTGCGGATCGCGTCGGCCTCGAGCACCACGACGTCATCCAGCCAGGCCCCCACCAGCGGCTTCCGGGGCCGCGCGTCGTCGATCGGCTGGATCAGACGGTAGAACTTCTTCTCGACCTGCTCGAAGCAGACGACGCAGTACTTGTCGCCCGTCTGCATGAGGCAGTGTTCCTCGGGACGATAGACGCCCTTCGCCTTGTAGGCCGCGCCCTCGTAGCAGCCCACCCGGTGGCCGGGCGGCAGCTTGTTCATGTCGTGCGCCGCCGGCCAGACATCCTGCAGCCAGTAGTGCCACCGCGACAGCTTCGGATTGCTCTGCGCGGTGACGTTCGTCACCCACTCGTCCTCCGGGTCCTCCTTGAAGGGCTGATTCGCCAGCGTGGAATCGACGTATTCGTCGTTCAGCGACGCGAACGCGTGGCCCATCTCGTGCAGGAAGACGCGGCCCAGGTCGAGGTCGGAGTCGATCGTGATGACCGGCGGTCCGCCCGTCGAGCGGACGTTTTTGACGTTGCAGAGAACGACGACCAGGTCGAAGCTCGGGGCGACCTTGGCGTACTCGACCGCCTTGGCGTCGTCGCAGGTCAGGATGTTGTTCTGCACGGTGAGACGAATCTTGGCGTTCTGGGCCGAGGGATCGTCGACGTTGACACGGTGGAAGTTGATGTACTCGGGATAGTTCTGGAACGGGTCGACTTTCAGCAGCGCGATGCGGAGCT
>DASQOM010000119.1:0-16357 GCA_035644495.1 Planctomycetota bacterium
CCCTGGCCCTGTTCGCCGCCTGCAACCCGAAAACGGAGGACGTTTCCCTTATGGCCCCTCAGGACAAGCCCAAGAACGACGCTGCGTCCGGCAAGACCGAGACCATCACCCTCGGCGCCGGCTGCTTCTGGTGCGTCGAAGCCGTCTATCAGGAAGTGAAGGGCGTCACCGCCGTCGAATCCGGCTACTCGAACGGCAGCATGGACAACCCCAGCTACGAGCAGGTGTGCACGGGCAAGACCGGCCACGCCGAGGTCTGCCAGATCAAGTACGATCCGGCCGTGATCGACTTCAAAGGCATGCTGAAGATCTTCTTCAAGGTGCACGACCCGACCACGCTCAACTACCAGGGCAACGACCACGGCACGCAGTACCGCTCGGGGATCTACTATCACACGCCCGAGCAGAAGGAGATCGCCGAAAAGATCAAGAAGGAGCTCGACGCGTCGGGCGCCTGGAAGGATCCGATCGTGACGGAGATCCTGCCGATCGCGAAATACTTCAAGGCCGAGGACTACCACCAGAACTACTTCCGCCAGCACCCCAACCAGGGCTACTGCAAGTTCGTCATCAGCCCCAAGATGGACAAGTTCCGCAAGGTCTTCGCCGACCAGCTGCAGAAGTAGGATTAGCAAAGATCAGACCTGTTAGGGAAGGGATCGGATGCTGTCGCTGCTCTACTTCGGCATCCTATCGCTGGTACAGCAGGTCGACGCGGACAAGATTCTCGAGCGCGCCGACAAGGCCCTCGAGGAGGCCAAAGCCTCCTACGAAGAAGCCCGCTCCAAGGGCTCCGTCCCTGGCTACATCGAGGCGGGCTTCAGGCTCGAAGAAGCGCGCATCAAGTTCCTGGTGCTTCAGGAAATAGGGTCACCCGAAAAGCAGAAACTCGCGGCCGACCGCCTTCGCGCGGTCAACCAGCTCAGCAAGTTGATCCACGACGGAAAGGTCGCTATCGGCGGCAGCCCCGCGGAGCCCGCGCCGCCAAGACCTGCCGAACCTCCTCCGGTCAAGAATGCTCCGCCTCCACCTCCCGATGCGCCGGCGTCAGTTATTCCGGTGGACGTCTTCAAGCGCGCGCCGGTTCCAGAGACGGCGAAGCAGAAGGATGCGGAAAAGGTCATCAAGGACCTCTATAAAGATCAGTATTCCCGGAAGACTCCGACCGATCGCAAGGCGCTGGCCCGCCTGCTCCTGACCCAGGGCCTCAAGAGCAATGACGACATGGTCTCCCAGTGGGTGCTTTTTCGAGAGGCCCAGGACATTGCCGTCCAAGGCGGCGACGCCAAATCAGCCACGGACGCCATCGATGCCGCCGCACGAAGCTTCGACATCGACGCGCTACCGATGAAGGTGCAGGCGCTGAACGCGATCGGAAAGTCGGTCAAGGCTCCCGAGGAGATGAGCGCCCTTGCCGCAGCCCTGATCCTTCTCGTCGACGATCTGGTGCGGGTCGATCTGTATGATGCGGCGGACAAGGCGGCGACGTCTGCGGTCGCCTTCGCCCGAAAGGGCAACGACCAGGCGTTGGCGACTCGCGTCGGCGTGCGCGCCAAGGACATCTCCGAAGCGAAAACCCAATACCAGGGGCTGAAGAAGTTTCTGGAGATTCTCGCCAAGAACCCCGACGACGGCCCCGCCAACGCGGAGATGGGCCGGTATCTGTGCCTGGTGAAGGGCAGCTGGGATCTCGGCCTGCGCTTCCTCGTGAAAGGCGCGGACGAGACGCTGAAATCGCTCTCGGAGAAAGAAATCGCGCTGCCGACCTCCTCGGCGGAGCGAATGGCGATCGCCGATGGCTGGTTCGATCTGGGAGAGAAGGAGAAGAACCTGCTCCGCAAGATGCAGTTGCTCCATCACGCCCAGGGGATCTATGAAAGCGCGCTGCCGGACGCGACGGCGATCCTCAAGGCCCGGATGGAGAAGCGCATCGATGCGATCGAGTTCTACGGCGCGCTGCCGGGTCAGCCCGGCGGACCCGGTTCGATCGATCTGACCCTGGTGACGCCGAAGGCCATCACCGTCGCCAACGGCAAGCTGCGTGCAAACATCAACGACGAGAAGGTCCTGGTGATTGCCGGCGGCAAGGAGTGCAAGAAGTACCTCTTCGCCCACGCGCCGAGCAGCCTAACGTTCGACATCCCGCCCGGCTGCCGCCAGTTCCTCGCCACCGGGATCAAGCTGGATCGCAACAATCTGGCGGTCACCGGAGCGTGGAAGTACATCGTCGTCGTCGACGGCAAGGTGCTCTACGAGTCGAAGGTTCTAAACGAACTCAAGGAGTTCGAGGCCGACATCGCGGTGACCCTGCCTCCCGGCGCAAAGGAGATCCAACTCAAGGTCGACGACCTTGCGGATACCCGCGGGGACTGGTCGGTCTGGGCCTATCCGCGCTTCCAGAGATAACGCCGGCCGGGCATAAAAAAACACAGAGCCTTCCGGCTCTGTGTCTCTTTTGACTCTGAGTCTTTGTTTTCAGTCTTCCAGCGGCTTCACGCGGATGTTCTTGAACTCCACCCGGCTGCCGGGGTCGTGCCCCTGCAGCGCGAAGGTGCCGGTCGCCAGGAGCCGACCCTTATGGTCCTTGGTGGGCACGTAGTCGTCGGGCTGCGTCCACTCGACCGCAACCTTCCCGTTGATCATCGTCGTCACGGACTTGCCCTTCACGAGGATGGTGTAGTCGAACCACTCGTCGTCCTTCGCCGGCGCTTCCGGGATATCCTTCACCGCGTACAGGCTGCCCGTCTTCCGGGGGTCGGAAAAGGCGTTGGAGCAGACCTGGCACTCGAAGCCCTTGTCCGGCCAGCCCTTCTCCTGGAACTCCGTGTGGAAGTAGATGCCGGAGTTGGACTTGACCTTGCAGAGAACCTGCGCGCGCAGTTCGAAGTTCTTGAAGACGTGGTTCTTCACGTCGCCCACGTAGAACAGATGGCTGCGGTTGCCGTTCGCGATGATCTTGCCGTCCTCGACCTTGAAGGTCTCGGGGCTTTCATTCGCCTTCCAGCCGGTCAGGTCCTTGCCGTTGAACAGGGGGGTGAAGCCTTCCTCGTTTTTGTCCTGGAGGCAGGGCAGCAGCAGTACGGCGGCGAGCAGCGTTTTCACGGGGATCTCCTCTATTTCAATTCGACCAGCCAGATATTCCGGTACGCGACGGGGTTGCCGTGGTCCTGCAGATGCAGCGGGCCGGGGGTGTCGTCCGCGCCGTTGTCGGGCGCCGACGTCGTGTGCTTCTTCAGCTCCACGTTCTCGTGGATCTTCACGCCATTGTGGAGGACCGACATCGTCGCAGGCTTGCCGTCCGACGCCAGATGGTACTCGATGTCGTAGGTCTGCCACTGCAATGGCGGGAGGCACATGTTGACGGCCGGCTTCGCGATCGTGTAGATGCCGCCGCACTCGTTGTTCTCGCCCTTCAGGCCGAAGCTGTCGAGCACCTGGCATTCGTGGCGGCCGGCGGGATAGACCCCGCTGTTCGAGCGACCCTGGCCGCGCGCATAGGGCATATAGGACAGCATGAACTCGACGTGCAGCTTGATGCTGCCGAACTTGCGCTTGCTGAAGAAGCCGCCGGTGCCGCTGGCCCAGATCACGCCGTCCACGACCTTGGCCGGCTTTCCGCCGGCGAGGATCTCCTCGCCGCTCGTGCCGTCGAAGAGGACGACCGCCCCCTCCGGAGCTTTGGCTCCCATCGTCGGGCTCGTGCGGACGACGCGCTTCAGCTGGACGTCGCCTGCGCCGCTGAGGACGCCGTCGGCGATCTCGCCCGCCCAGTCGCCGCTGACGGTCGTCTTGCCGCCCTCGGTTTTCGCCGACGCCCTGGTCTTGGTCTTCTCGTCCCATCCCGCGCCCGGCAGGCCGCCGGCGAGGATATAGACGTCGAACTTGTCGTCGCCGAGCGCGACGACCTGGGCGCCCGTCGACCCGTTCGCGTATTCGCCCTGGATCCTGTAATCCGGCCCCGCCTTCTCCGGATCGGTGGCCGGCGCGGGCTTCTTGTCCTGGAGCGCGAGGAGCGACAGCAGCAGCAGCAGTGCTTTCATGGGGTTCCTTTATGGGGACGCTCTATATAACGGCGGAGGCCCGCGGCGCTACCTGAAAAACCGGGTCAAGGGCGGGACTTCTCGCCGTGGCCGCTGATGCCCATCAGCTCGACGGACTTGAACTCGACGACGCCGTCGGCGCTGCCGAGGCCGATCAGCGACGGGTCCTTCAGCGCCCAGGCGGCGCCCGGCGCGTTCGGCACCGCGGTCGTGCTGCTGCTCGCGACGCGGTCGCTTTTCAGGATGGACGCGATCCCGTCCTTCCTCACCCGGAACACGACCGTATTGGGCAGGCCGTTCTCCAGCCCGCGGATCGTCCAGAGAAACGTCGCGCCTTTCCAGGGAAGGAGGATCGCGACTTCGTCGCTGCCCTCGCGGCGGACGAAGGTGGCGCGGAGGTCGTACTCGGCCGGCGCGCGGAAGGGCAGTTCGATACGGGCATGCGGCGACCGCGTGGAAACGAGGCCGCCGCTTTCGGGCTTCCAGCCGCCCTCGACCGCGTCCCGGGTCGCATGCGCGAGCGGGATGATCGACGTCGCCGTGCTCCAGTCGGACTCGAAGGGATTCGGTCCCGATGCGAAGCGCAGGATGAAGAAGAGGACGAAGACGCCGATGGGGATGAGCGCGGCCGGCAGCCAGATCATGGGCGAGCGCTTCTTTTTCGCGGCGGTTCGGGCCGTGTCCATCGCGGGCTTTTCCCCGAGCCAGGCGGAGAGCTGGTCGGCGAAGGCCAGCGAGTCGGGGAACCGGTCCTCGGGGTTCTTGGACAGCGCCTGCATGCAGATCGATTCGATCTGCTTGTTCTCGGAGGTCTTTGCCCAGCTGGGGGAGATGGTCGAGGGCGGCAGGATCGGGTCCTGGACGACGCGCATCAGGGCGACGATCGTCATCTCGCCGGGGAAGGGCGGCTTCCCGGTCAGCATCTCGTAGAGCATCGCGCCGAGGGCGTAGACGTCGGTCCGCCGGTCGACCTTCTTCAGTCCCTGGGCCTGCTCGGGGCTCATGTACGAGGGGGTCCCGACGACCGTGCCCGATCCGGTGGAGGACGAGATGCCGGAGCTCGAGCCGTCGCCACCCACGCGCTTGGCCATGCCGAAGTCGGTGACGAAGGGCCGGCCCTGGGCGTCGATCAGGACGTTCTTGGGCTTCAGGTCGCGGTGGAGGATTTCGGCCTGGTGCGCGTGGTGGACGGCATAGGCGACGTCGCGGAGGATGCGGACGCGGGCGCGGAGCGACGGCTTGCGCTGCTCGGTCCAGTCCGACAGCGGGATGCCGTCGACCAGCTCCATCGCGATATAGCGGCGGCCGTCGATGGTGCCGGCCTCGTAGACGCTGACGATGTTGGGGTGCTTGGCGAGGCGGGCGCAGAGCTGGGCCTCGCGGGTGAAGAGCTGCTCCTCGATGACGGCATCCTTCGGGTCGGGGTTGTCGTTCGGGAGCATGAGCTTGAGGGCGACTCGGCGGTCGAGGGCGCTGTCGCGCGCCTCATAGACCATGCCCATGGCGCCGCGGCCGAGTTCGCGGGTCAGCGAGTACTTGCCGAACGGCCGCGGGAGATTGCCCGAGATGATGCTGCTGCGGTCGACCATATAGAAGAAGGCATTGTAGGGCGCGCAGAAGGGAGCGTCAACCGGGGAGAAAGCCGGTCGACGGGATCCCCGGCGCCTGGGGGGGGACGCCGGGGGTCGCGTCAGCGATTCCTGATACTCTATTCCGGACTCTAGCTCCGGTACGCCTCGCGGCCGACGCCCTGGACCTTGATGCCCTGGCTCTCGATGACCTTCTGCAGCGCGATCATGTTCGCCGCCGCCTCGTCGATGGAGCGCGTGAACGCGATCGAGCCCTTCAGCACCGGCGCCAGCTTCTTGGGGTCCTGGATGCGCGCATCCGGATACTCGTGCTCGACGACGAGGTCGACGTTCGCCACCCCCTGCTTGAACTTGAGCAGCTCGCGCGCCGCCAGCTGGTGGTCCAGCCAGTCGACCGTGCGGTTCTGCAGGTAGGCGAGCGGGTCGTGCTTCGCCGTGCCCGGCAGCTCGTGAGTGCAGAGGACGACCTGCTTGAGCCACGCGGCCGACTGCTTGCGGATGTCGGGATTCGGCTTGCCGCCGCTGCGGTCGCCGCGATCGCAGGTCTGGCCGCCGTAGCCCCATTCCGCGATGCCCTTGGGATTGCTGACCTGGCCCTTCACATGGAAGCCGCCGATCAGGTGGTTGTATCCCTGGTCCTTGAGGAACTGGAACACGTCGCGGGTGTTCTGGCCCATCAGGATCGCGTGCGACGGATCGTAGTGGATGCGGAAGGCCTCGCCGCACTTGTTCTTCTCGGCGATCTTCGCCAGCCGGATCCACATGCCGGGCGTATACGCGATGTTGTTGTGCCAGTTGTCCGTCGTGTTCCAGCCGGGCATCGGGCACTGCTCGACCCGGTACTCCAGGCCGCGCTCCTTCGCCGCCTTGAGCAGCGGCACGAAGAGCTTCTCGAAGGCCTCGAGGTTCTGGTCCATGTCGAGCTCGACGTCGCGCCCGACGAAGCCGCAGACGGCCTTGACCCCCAGGGCGACGGCCGCGTCCATCAGCTTGACCATCCAGTCGTGCTTGATCTTGCGCAGCTTCGCGTCGCCGATCAGCATGTTGTCGAAGTAGCCGATGTCGGAGAAGGTCACGCCGGAGGCCTTGAGGGCCGACTCGATCCGCTTCACGCGGCTCTTGTCGAAGGGCTTGAGGACGTTCAGATGGTCCGCGACGGGGTCGAGCATCGCCTCGGGCGGGATGTCGGCCAGCTCCTCGGGGAGCGCGGAGGACATCTGGAGCCGCTTGACGCCGATCGTCGGCGCGAAGGCGATCCACTCCTCGACCGCGAGGTCGGGATCCTTCCGGCGCTTGTCGCGCGGGGTCAGTTCCTGGAGCGCCGCCGTCAGGACGCTCAGCTGCATATACTCGGGTTTGAAGTCGATGCTCATAGCCAGTCCTCTTTACAAACCAAGCCCAGCCCGGATGGAACACAAAGACCCCAGGAGACGAAGGTCACCAAGAAGAAACCATTTTCCGGTCCCCCCGACACCAGAGAAGGTCTGCGACGGGGCCTTGGGTGTCCTGGTGTCTTTGTGTTCAGTACTCAATCTCCATATGGCGCTTCGAGTTCGACGACTCGACGATCGCGTCGCAGATGGCGGCGCACTTGTATCCGTCCTCGAACGTCGCGCCCAGCGGCGCCACGCTCTTGTCGTTCACGATGCAGTCCAGCAGGTGGTTGATCTCGTGCACCATCGCGTGCTCCCAGCCGATGATGTGGCCGTGCGGCCACCAGTTGGCCATGAAGGGATGGTAGCCCTCGGTGACGGAGACGCGGCGGAAGCCGTGGGTCTCCTTTTCGTCGCTGACCCAGTAGACCTCGAGCTCGTTGATGGCCTCGAGGTTGAAGCGGATCGAGCCCTTCTCGGCGTTGATCTCGAAGCTGCCGAAGTTCTTGCGGCCGCCGGCGAAGCGGGTCGCCTCCATCGTGCCGATCGCGCCGTTCTGGAACTGGACGGTCGAGACGAAGGCGTCGTCGACGTCGACCTGGCTCATGCCCTTGCCGTCGAGCCGCGCGCGCTGCTCGATGAAGGTCTTGGTCATGGCGCTGACGGACTGGATCTCGCCGACGAGGAAGCGGGCGAGGTCGATCAGGTGTGCGCCGAGGTCGCCGAGGGCGCCCGAGCCGGCGACCTTCTTCTGGAGGCGCCAGATGTGGGGCGTGTTGTAGTGCGGCATCACCCACTCCTGCAGGTAGACCGCGCGGAAGTGGTAGATGCGGCCGAGCTTTCCGGCCTTGATGAGGTCGTAGGCGAGCCGGATGGCCGGGACGAAGCGGTAGTTGAACGCGGCCTGGTGCTTGACCTTGGATTTCCTGGCGGCGTCCCACATGGTCTTGGCTTCTTCCGCGGTGCGCGCGAGGGGTTTCTCGCAGAAGATGTGCTTGCCGGCCTTGATGGCGGCGATGGACGGCTCGGCGTGGGCGTCGTTGGGGCCGCCGTTGTCGATGAGCTGGATGTCCTTGTCGCCGAGCATGTCCTCCCACTTGAGGTAATGCTTCTTGTAGCCGTAGCGCTTCTGCGCCTCGGTGACGGCCTTTTCGTTGCGGCCGCAGATGGCGACCAGCTCGGGGATGGCGACCGGGGGATACATCATGTAGGGGAGCTTCTTGTACGCGTTGGAGTGGGCCTTGCCCATGAACGCGTAGCCCAGCATGCCGACGCCGACGCTGGGCGCCGACTTGAAGCTCTGGACCTCGCCCTGGGTGGTGAAGCCGCCGCTTTTGCTCATCCTTTGTCCTCTAATAGTCCCGGGAAGGGCGAGTATATCCAACAGGATTAGGGCATCAAGCATTAAGCATCAGGCATCAGGAATGAAGAGGGGCCCGCCCTGCAACGGGGACGGGAGGCGACGGAGGGCGCTAGACGGAGGAGCTGCTGCTCCGCAGGAGGGCCAGCCGGCAGAAGAGGAGGACTGCGGCGAGGGCGCCCAGGCCGGCGGCGCTCAGCGTGAAGCCGAGGCGGTGCCTCCGGGCCGTGTCCTTTTCCTCCGAGTCGAGGAAGCGGGCCTCGGATTTCCTGCCGCATTCGGCGCAGCTGCAGCCCAGGGTCCGGGCCGTGATCGCGCCGCAGACGGTGCCGATGGAGGAGACGGGAGCGCTGCCGAGGAGGGGGCCGTAGAGGCGCCAGAAGACGAACCCGCCGAGGCCCACGACGCCGCCGATGGGGCCGAAGCCGATTTTTTCATTGAGGATGACGGCGCCCTTGCACGCGATGCATTTGCGCATCCGGACCTGGTTGTCCCAGCCGCAGCGCAGGCAGATCTCGCCGCTGAGCCTGTCCCGCGCGGCGCCGCAGTCCGTGCACCTCGAACCGGCGGCTTCCATGGCATCCTCCCCGGGGAAATCCACCCCCGGAGATTCCGGTTTGCATTATGGATGCAGCGCTTTCGAGGCGAGGACGGCCGCCGCGGCCGCGAGGAGGCCCGCCGCAGCCAGGTAGATCCCGCGCTTCACCCAGGCCGCCTGCTTCTCCGCCGTCGACAGGAGCTGCGGATCCACGCCTTTGCCGCAGCCGCCGCAGCAATAGCGCATCAGGACCAGGGTGGACAGGGCGCCCAGGCTGCCGAGACCGGCGGCGATCGCGCCGGCGAGGAGCGGGCCGCAGAAGTACCAGAGGACGAGTCCCATGAAGACGAGGACTCCCCCGATCGTCCGGACCCCGACCACCTCCTGAAGGGAAAGCATTCCGGCATGGCACTTGAGGCACTTGCGCACCCGGACCTGATTGTCCCAGCCGCACTTGGGGCAGGTGCGGTCGAACGTCTTGGCCAGGAGGGTCGAACAGGAATTGCACTTGAGCGCGGGTTCCATGCTTTTACTTCTCCGCTAGGAGTGTACCTTAAGATCGACAGAATGATGCGGTTTGGCGACGCCGACGATTGGGTACTCCTGGCGGTCCTCCACGCCGGGGGCGGAAAGGCGGCCGGATTGGAAGCCATCCTTTCCGCGGGCGACTGGATCAACCACGCGATCTTCAACTACGGGGAGGTCCGCGGAGGGCTGGCGAGGCTGCTGCGCGCCGGGCTGGTCCGGCAGACCGCGGCCGGGTGGACGCCGTCGCCGGCGGCGGTCCGGGCGATTCGGGTCCGGGGCTTTAAAAAGCAGTTCGACGCCTTGAGCGCCCTGATGTCGGCGTCCGTCGCCGATCCCCGGGCGCCGCGGCTGCGCGGGGTCACGTCGAAGATCTTCGACGCGTCCGTTCAGGCGTATTTGAAGCGGGGCTGATCCGGCGTAGGCGCCGTTTCCGTTTTCGAGTTGCCCGGCGGCATCCTCGCACTATATAGAGACATGATGAGGCGAGCCTGGGTCGGACTGCTCCTCGCTGCCCTCGCGGGGAGCCTGGCCGCCCAGTCCACGCCGCCCGCCGGGGGCGACGCCCTCGCGGCCGGCTTCGTGAAGGACATCCGGCCCGTCCTCGAATCCGCCTGCTCCAAGTGCCATGGCCCCCAGAAGAAGAAGGGCGGCCTCGACTTCTCCCGCCTCAAGGACGGCGCCGCGGCGCTGCGCGAACGCCGGATGTGGAAGAAGGCCCTGCTCCAGGTCGACGAGCACGAGATGCCGCCCGAGGGCGAGAAGCCGCTCTCGCCCGAGCAGCGGGAGACGCTGCTCGCCTGGCTGCGCGGGGCGGCGGCCTACATCGATTGCGCCAATCCCGCCGAGCTCGATCCCGGCCCGCCGCTGATCCGGCGTCTCAACCGCACCGAGTACGTCAACTCGGTCCGCGACCTCAGCGGCGTGACGGTCGACGTCGCCGCGGAAGTCGGCATCCCCGAGGAGGCGACCGGGACGGCCTTCGACACGTCGGCCAACGCGCTCGTGCTCCCGCCCGCGCTCATGGAAAAGTATTTCGCCGCCGCGGACCTGATCCTCGAGAAGATGAAGCCGCTCGCCGGCCCGTCGCCGCGCGACCTCATCAGGGCCTTCGCCCGCCGGGCGTATCGCCGCCCGATCCAGGACGACGAGCTCGACCGCCTGATGGCGCTGCACGCGCGCGAGAAAACGCTGCGGCTGCCGCTGAAGGCGATTCTCGTCTCGCCCCACTTCCTCTTCCGCGTCGAGCGGGAGCAGCCGGGGAATGCGCCTTACGCGCTTTCGGGGCCGGAGCTCGCGACCCGGATCTCCTACTTCCTGTGGTCGACGATGCCCGACGAGGCGCTGCTCGCGGACGCCGAAGCGGGCAGGCTCTCCGAGGCCGCCGCGCTCGAGGGCCAGGTCCGCCGGATGCTCGCGCACGCGAACGGGAAGTCGATGACGTCCAACTTCGCCTTTCAATGGCTCCAGCTGAAGAAGCTGGACTTCGCCCGGCCGAGCACCGAATTCTTCCCGGCGTTCAACAACAAGCTCAAGCAGGCGATGCGCGACGAGGCGTCCACGTTCCTGGACAAGCTGCGCCAGGAGGACGGCAGCGTGCTCGACCTCCTGGACTGCGATTATGCCTGGCTCAACGACGACCTCGCGAAGCACTACGGGATCGCCGGCATCGAAGGGAAGCAGTTCCGCAAGGTCGCGCTGAAGCCCGAGAACCACCGCGGCGGCCTGCTCGGGATGGGCGCGGTGCTCGCGCTGACCTCGCACACGTCGCGCACCAGCCCGACCCTGCGGGGCAAGTGGATCCTGGAGTCGATCTTCGGGACCCCTCCGCCCCCGCCGCCGCCGGACGCCGGCACGATCAAGGAACAGAAGAAGGGCGCCGAGCCCAGGACGTTCCGCGAGCTGATGGCGCAGCATGCGGTCCAACCCTCGTGCGCGGCCTGCCACCGGCGCATCGACCCGCTGGGCTTCGCGCTCGAAAACTACGACGCCGTCGGCGCCTGGCGCGACACCCAGGGCGGGAAGCCGCTCGACGCGGTCGGCGTCCTCCCCTCCGGCGAGCAGTTCGAGGGCGTGCCGGGCCTGAAGCAGGTGCTGGCGCGCAGCCGCGACGCGTTCGAGCGCAATCTCATCGAGCAGATGCTCTCGTATGCGCTGGGGCGCGACGTGCAGGATTCCGACGAGTGCGCGATCCGCGGGATCCAGGCCGCCGCGGCGAAGGACGGCCACCGGTATTCGTCGATCGTGCTCGGAATCGTGAAGAGTTTTCCCTTCCGGCACCGTAAGACCATCGAGGCGAAGGATTAGCATGGAACTCACCCGACGCGACGTCCTGCGCGGCACCGGCGCCCTGATCGCCCTGCCGTTCCTCGAGTCCCTGGCGCCCGCCGCGGCGGCGGCGAAACCCCCGCTGCGGATGGGGATCGTCACCGTCACCGGCGGCACGGTCCTCGAGTCGTGGAAGCCGAAGGAGACCGGCCCGCTCGGCAAGCTGCCGTCGATCCTGCGTCCGCTGGAGCCCCATAAGGACGACCTGCTGGTGATTTCCGGCCTGTCCCACAACGGGAAGACCGACGGCCTCAACGGCCACGAGTCCGCCGGGTATCTCCACCTGACCGGCGCCCCGGAGGCGAAGAAGATCAACGGCAAGTCGCACTCGTCGAAGTCCGTCGACCAGGCCGCGGCCGAGGTCGTCGGCCAGTCGAGCTACTTGCCCTCGCTCGAAATGGGGATGAGCAACCAGGAGACGCGCTATTCGTGGCGCGCCGCGGACCAGCACGTCCCTTATGAGTCCAATCCGCGCCTCGTGTTCGACCGGATGTTCCGCGGCCGCCAGGTGGCGGTTCCCGACTGGACCCGGCGCAGCGCGGCGCCGGCCGTCCCGGGCGCCAAGCGCGACTCCGAAGACCAGAGCGTCCTCGACTACGTCGTCGACGAAGCCGGCCGCCTGAAGTCGTCGCTCAGCGCGGCGGACCGGCACCGCCTCGACGAATATCTCCATTCGGTGCGCGCGGTGGAGCGCCGGGTGCAGCTGGTGGAAAATCTGCAGCTCCAGGCCGCGCAGGACGCCGAGCATCCGGGTCCGTCGGCGGCCGTCGTGCCAGCGAACCTGCCCGACGGCCGGATGGCCGGCCGCATGCGCCAGGCGACGGAGCGCGATCCCGAAATCCACGGGGAATACACGCGGCTCTTCGCCGATCTGATGATCCTTGCGTTCCAGACGGACACGACGCGCGTCTGCACGTTCGCGGTGGGCACCGACGAGTCGCTGTTCCCGGGCGTGGTGACGGTCGGCTACGAGCGGCACTGCCACACGCTGGAGCACCAGGGCAACGCCGACAAGCCCGAGCATGCCGACCCGATCGCGCGCGAGGCCTGCCGCCAGATCCACGCGTGGTACACCGGCCTCTTCGGCGAGATGGTGAAGAGGATGAAGGCGATCGACGAGGGCGGCTCGACGCTGCTCGACAACAGCCTGTTGCTCTACACCTCTTATATGGCGGACGGCGGGCACGGGAAGGACGACTATCCCGTCGTGTTCGCCGGCAACGCTCAGGGGACGCTGAAGACGGGCCGCCACCTGGCCTTCCCGAAGAAGACGCCGATGTCCAACCTCTACCTCGAGATGCTCGACCGCATGGGCGTGAAGCTCGACGAGTTCGGCGAGAGCAAGGTGTCGAAGCACGCGGCCTTCAACGGCCGGCTCCCCGGCCTCGCATGAGCCTCTTCGTCGCCGTCGGCCACCAGGGCCAGCGGATCGTCTCCGAGGACGGCGCGGAGTGGAAGAACCTCCAGCTCGGCAAGGAGGGCGAAACCTACCGCGCGGCGGCGGCGGGCAACGGCGTCCACGTCGCGGTCGGCAACTTCGGCGGCGCGAACATCATCGCGACGTCGAAGGACGGCGCGAAGTGGGACGTCTCCAACCGCGACGGCCAGTACAAGAACTTCATCCGCGGCCTCGCCTTCGGCGACGGCGGCTTCCTCGCGATCGGCGGCGATCCCGGCTCGGTCGGCAGCTCGTCGCCCTTCGTCGTCCGCTCGGCCGACGGCGCCAAGTGGGACGACTATATGTTCATCTCGGGGAAGCACATTCTCCGCCGCCTCGCGTGGGGGACGGACCGTTGGGTCGGCGTGGGCGACCGCGGGCGGCGGGCGATGTCGAAGGACGGCAAGGAGTGGGTGGACGCCGGGGATCTTAAGGCGACGGACACGCTGGTCGATGTCGTCTTCGGCGCGGGGAAATTCGTCGGGGTCGGCCTGCACGGCCTGCGCTCGGTGACCGAGGACGGCCAGAAGTGGACGCACCGCTTTCCCGGCGAGGAGGGCGAGCACATCAACTCGATCCTCTGGGTGGGCGACCGCTTTGTCGCGGTGGGGCAGGGGGCGACGTACCTGTCGCCCGACGGCCTCGAGTGGACGCGGAAGGAGAACAAGGACGCGCCGCTGACGGCCGCGTTCGGCGCGGGCGTCTTCGTCGGGACGAACTACAAGGGCAAGATCCTGCGCTCGACGGACGCCGTCGAATGGAAGCAGGTCTACAAAGCCGAGCACCACCTCGAAGCGGTCGTATTCGGATAGGGCTCAGACCGCAGGCCGCAGCCAGAGGGCGCGCCTTCGGCGCGTCTTCAAAGTCCGTCCGCTTCCGGCGTACCTGCAAGCGTATTGTTCGTAGAGGATTGAGGAGAACCCCATGGCGGAAGAGAAAATTTGCCCCGATTGCGGCGACGGAGTTTCGCGCCGCAGCTTCATGAAGACGACGGCGGGCGTCGCGGCCGCGGCGGCCCTCGCGAAGACGCCGGTGTGGGCGTCGACCTGGCGCACGGAGAAGCCGGAAGTCCTGGCGAAGAGCTTCTACGAGAGCCTGAAGCCCGAGCAGAAGGAGCTGGTCGCGCTGCCTTGGGACGACGCGCGGCGCCTGAAGGTCTCGAACAACTGGGATATCGTGCCGCAGCAGATCGGCAAGTTCTACAGCGGCGACCAGCAGCAGATGATCAAGGACATCTTCCGCGGCATCGTCAGCGAGGACGGCGCGGGCCGCTTTGCGAAGCAGATGAAGGACGACTACGGCGGCTTCGAGCGCTACACGGTCGCGACGTTCGGCGATCCGTCGACGGCGAAGTTCGAGTGGGTGCTGACCGGCCGCCACCTGACGATGCGCTGCAACTCCGACAAGGAAGTGGGCGCGGCGTTCGGCGGCCCGATCTTCTACGGCCACCAGGCCGGGCCGAACGACAAGGAGGAGCCCAACCACCCCGGCAACGTGTTCTGGAAGCAGGCCCAGCTGGCCAACAAGGTGTTCACCGCGCTCGACGGCAAGCAGCAGGAAAAGGCGCTGCTGGAGAAGTCGCCCGCGGACGACGAGAAGTCGATCAAGATCAAGAAGACCGGCCCCTGGACCGGCCTCTGCGCGGGCGAGCTTTCCAAGGACCAGAAGGGCCTGGTCGAGGACACCCTGAAGGACCTGCTCGCGCCGTATCGCGCCTCGGACGTCGAGGAGGCGATGACGATCATCAAGGACGCGGGCGGCCTCGACAAGATCCACCTCGCGTTCTACCAGGACAACGACCTGGGCAACGACAAGGTGTGGGACCGCTGGAAGATCGAGGGCCCCGCGATGTCCTGGTACTTCCGCGGCTCGCCCCACGTGCACACGTGGGTGAACGTGGCCAAGGCGTAACTCGCAAGCCGACTGAAAACCCCCGGTCTCCGGACCGGGGGTTTTTTTATGGGGTCGCCGACGACGGACGGTTCGTCGTAGATACAGGGGTATACTGGAGACAGGCATGCTGTTCGACGGGCTGGTCGTGATCGTCGTGGCCCTCGCCGCCGCGTTCGGTGCGTGGAAGGGCTTCGCGCGGCTGGCCGCCGGCGTCCTTTCCCCCGTGGTCGGCATCGCCGCCGGCTGGCCGCTGTCCGCTGAACTCCCCTCCCTCCATCGCTGGCTCGCCTTCGGACTGCTCTATGTCCTGATCACGCTGGTCGTCTTCGGGATCGCGGCCCTGGCGCGGCGCAGGCTCGAGCGGGCCAGACTCGAAGGCTGGGACCATCACCTGGGCCTCGTCTTCGGCGCCGTCGAAGGCGGCGTCCTCGCGATCGCCCTCACCCTGCTCGCGCTCTCGATCTCGGGCGATCTGCACGAGAAGATCATGGCGTCCCATGCGGGATCGCTGATGGCGCAGGCGATCCAGGAGCTGCGGCCGCTGCTGGGGAAGGGCGCCGCGGCGATCCTCGATCCCTGGTTCGACCTGCTTCAGCGCCGGAACTCGTAGGCCCGCGCGGGATTGTCCACGAAGACCGCCTTCAGCTCCGACTCCGTCACGCCCGCCTTCTTCGCCCGCTCGCTGAACTCCTTGAGGAGGTAGTCCAGCCCGGGCTTGCCGCCGTAGCTGCGCCAGTAGGATTGACGGGCGCCGTCGGTCCCCAGCATCACCTGGGAGGGGAACTCCTTCACCATCGCGACGAAGAGCTTGAGGGTCGGGTTGGCGTCGTCGAGCGGGGAGCGGAAGACGCGGTCGTACTCGATGGAGGCGCCGGTCTTGAAGAGCTCGCGGTGATAGGCGGGCTCGGGATGGCGGTCGGTGTGCGAGAGCACGACATGACGCGGCTCGACTCCGCGCGAGGCAAGGAAGGCGACCTGTTCCCCCCCGCGCGCCGCCTCGCAGTGCGTCACGACGGGGCAGCCCGTCCTGCGGTGCGCGGACGCGACCGCGTCGAAGGCCGCGCGCTCGGCGTCGTCGAGCTCCGCGCCGTCGCTCGCGATCTTGAGCACGCCCGCCTGATGGGGCGTCCGCCGCAACTCGGGGCCGGCGCAATCGTTCGCATCGATGCCGCGCTCGATCTCGGCGACGAAGAGGTCCGCCATCTCCTGCGGGCTCCAGCGGAAGCGCCAGTGTCCCTCGGGGTAGAAGCCGACGCGGTGCAGTCCCGTGGGG
>DASQOM010000120.1:0-70457 GCA_035644495.1 Planctomycetota bacterium
AGAGCCGCGTTGAAAGCCTCGGCCTGGAGTTCCGGAAGCTGGGCCCCTCGATCTCGCCCGAGGACGAGCGGGTCGTGAAGCTCGTCTGCGACCCGAAGAAGGGCAGCGAGAACATCTTCCGCACGCTGCTGATGCCCGCGATCCGCGAAGGCCACGCCGACACGCTGCGCGCGGCCGAGGGGATGGACTATATGGTCGGCCATCCGATCGCCCTGAACACGCCGATCGTCGCCGAGCAGAAGAAGATGAAGTGGGCGTCGGTCGCGCTCGCGCCGCTCTCGTTCCTGTCCGTCCACGAGCCGATGGAGATCTCGGGCTACGAGTTCCTGTCGAGCCTGACGTATCACTCGAGCGGGTTCCGGAAGTTCTTCGACTGGCTGGGGCGGTCGCTGTCGAAGTCGTGGGTGAAGCCCCTGCTCGACTTTCGCAGGGAGCTGGGCCTCCCTCCGGGCGGCCACCCGCTCTTCGAGGGCCAGCACTCGCCGCATCTCGTGCTCGCGTTGTTCACGACGCTGCTCGCAAAGCCCCAGCCGGATTGGCCGCCGCACGCGGTCATCACCGGCGTCTGTTTCTACGACCGGAAGGAAGGGCACGAGACGCTCAGTCCCGCGCTGGCGTCGTTCCTCGATTCGGGGCCGCCGCCGCTCGTCTTCACGCTCGGATCGACGGCCGTCCTTGACGCGGGCGGCTTCTACGAGGAGAGCGCCGCGGCGGCGCGCGCGCTGAAGCGTCGCGCCGTTCTGCTCTGCGGAAAAACGCCGCCCCGCGGGCTGGCCGGCCCGGACGTCCTCCTCGCCGAATACGCCCCCTATTCCCTGCTCTTCCCCCGCGCCGAGGCCGTCGTCTGCTCGGGCGGCATCGGAACCATCAGCCAGTGCCTCAAGTCCGGGTCGCCCTTCGTCGTCGTCCCGTTCGCCAACGACCAGCCGGATAACGCGGCTCGCTGCCGGAGGCTCGGCGTGTCGCGGACGCTCCCTCGCGCGAAGTATCGCCGCGACCGGGCGGCGGAGACGCTGGCCGGCCTGCTGGCCGACCCCGGCGCGAAGCCCCGGTCACAGGAATGCGCCAGGGTCGTGGCGGGAGAAGACGGGGTGGGCGCCGCCTGCGACGCGATCTTAGCGAACATTTAACGAACATGTCGTTGACGCGCGCCGTCGCGAAAGTCAGAATGCGCCCAGATAAGGAGGAACGACCATGAAGCTCATCGCCCTGATCGCCGTCGCCGTCTTCGCCGCCCCCCAGGACATGCCGAAGCCCGGCAAGGAGCACGAGACCCTCAAGAATCAGTTTGAGGGAGAGTGGACCTACGAAGCGAAGTTCTTCATGGACCCCAGCCAGCCGCCCCAGGAAATGAAGGGCACCGACTCCGCCAAAATGGGGTACGGCGGCTGGTGGCTCACGTCCGAGGTCAGCGGCGACATGTTCGGCCAGCCCTTCCACGGGCGCTGGACGATGACCTACGACACGAACAAGAAGAAGTTCGTCGGCTCCTGGATCGACAGCATGATGCCGGTCCAGCTGACCTTCGAAGGCGACGTCGACGCGGCCGGCAAGGTCTACACGCTCGTCGTCGACAGCGTCGATCCCCAGACCATGAAGCCCGTCAAGGAGCGCTGGGTGATCAACATCGATACCGACGACTCGCACTCGATGAAGTTCTTCGCGCCCGGTCCCGACGGGAAGGAGAGGAATACGGGGGAGATCAAGTACAAACGGAAGAAGTAGATCAGGAACGGACGCCCAGGGCCTTCTCCACCTCGGCGGGGAGGCGGCCGCAGCGATCCTTCAACCCGGCATAGAGGGCGGGGGAGAAGAAGGGGAGGAACTTCAGCGCCATCGTCGACTTGAGGACCAGTCCGGCCTTCGTGACCTTCGTGTACTTCTTGAAGCCGAGCCCCTGGATCTCATCCCAGCGGTACGACACCGTCTCCGTCCAGTCCTTCCACTCGATCCCGAGATCATGGATGCGGATCGTCCGCTGATAGGCGTACCAGTTGAAATAGACCGCGGCCGCGAGGAGCGCGCCCGTGATGCCGAAGGATTGCCGCCAGGACCCGATCCGGGACGTCGCGCCGCGCAGGGCCATGTAGCCGGAGAAGCCGACCAGCCCGATGCCGACGACGAGGACGATGAGGAGCGCCACGCGATCCTGCCAGGGGGGATGGAATTTCATGACGACGCCTCGGCCAGCAGCTGGTAGTACATGTTCCTCCGGCGGGGTTGGAATCCAAGGTCCTCGATCACGCGGCGGATCGTCTGCTCCGTCATCCGGAACGTCGCGCCCGCCTGGCTGACGACGTTCTCCTCAAGCATCGTCGAGCCCATGTCGTTGGCGCCGTACAGCAGCGCCATTTGGCCGACCTTGTCGCCCTGAGTCACCCAGGACGACTGCATGTTCGGGAAGTTGTCGAGGTACATCCGCGAGATCGCGAGCGTCTTCAGGTACTCGTAGCCGCCGGTCTTCGGCGTGCCCGCCATCTCCGTATTGTCCGGCTGCAGGCTCCAGCAGATGAACGCCGTATAGCCGCCGCTGTTCTTCCGCGCGACCGAGCGGTCCTGCTGCTCGCGCAGGCGCCGCAGATGCTCGACGCGCTCGGCGACCGTCTCGACATGGCCGTACATCATGGTCGCCGTCGTCTTCATCCCGATCTGATGAGCCTCCTCCATGACCTCGAGCCACTGGTCGCTCTTGATCTTGAGGGGGCTGATCGCTTCGCGGACGCGGTCGACCAGGATCTCGCCGCCCCCGCCCGGGATCGAGTCGAGCCCGGCGGCGCGCAGCTTCACGAGCACCTCGTGCAAGTTCATCTTGTTGACCGTCGCGAAGTGCTGGATCTCCGACGGGGAGAAGCCGTGCACGTGGATGTCGAAGGACTTCATGTGCCGAAGCATGTCCTCGTACCAGTCGAGCTTGAGGTACGGGTGGTGGCCGCCCTGGAGGAGGATCTGGACTCCGCCCAGGGCCTTGGTCTCCTGGATCTTCCGCCCCATCGCCTCCTTCGTGAGCGTGTACTCCTCGGGATGGCCGGGGGGGCGGTAGAAGGCGCAGAACTTGCAGTAGGTGATGCAGGTGTTCGTGTAGTTGATGTTGCGGTCGACGATGTAGGTGGCGACGTTCTCGGGATGCAGGCGGCGGCGGATGGCGTGCGCGCCCTCGCCGAGCTCGGGCAGGTTGCCCTTCTCGAAGAGGAGCACGGCCTCGGGGTCGCTCAGGCGGCCGCCCCCCTTGGCCTTCTCGATCACGTCACGGACAGTCGTCGGCATATTTCCAGAACAGTTTCAACCCGGCCCGCTCGGCGGGGCCCAGGTCGAAGGTGATGGCCTTCGTCAGGTAGTTCCGGCAGTAGGCCGGGGTCAGCCCCAGCCGGGGAGCCTCGCGCGTCGCGATCTCCGCGATCGCCGCGCCGCCGCGCTGCTTCGCCGCCCGCAGGGCCGCGGCGATGTCGCGCGTCCGCCGCTGCCCGGGCCGCAGGGCCCAGAGCGCGTAGACGAACGGCCGCCCCGTGAACTTCTTCCACTCGCTCCCCAGGTCGAGATACGGCACCCCGCCGGGCCGGAACGAAGTATCTCCGATCGTCACGGCGGCGTCAACCGCTTCGAAGGACAGCCCCTTCGACGGGTCTCGCACGACGTACTTCGGGAGGATCTCATAGCGCTTCTCGAGGATGATCCGCGTCAGCATGTTCGAAGTGCGCGAGTTCCGGTCGAGCGCCACGCGGCGGATCTCGCGGACCGGCACCGCGTGGTGCAGGCGCACGCTGTCGGTCCGCCCCGGCGACGCGATCGCGATCCCGGGGACGAACGCGAGCTTGCGCCGCAGCACCTCGATCGCGGGAAGCAACGCGACGTCGAGCTTCCCCGAGACGAGGAGGCCGACGAGGTCGGCGGGCGGTTTCAGGAGGACGCCGTCGAGCCCCTCGATGAGGGGCTTGGCGTTCAGGTAGGGGACGCAGCCGATGCGGATCATGACGTCAAGGATGCAAGCGGCGGGCCAGCGGCCGGCGGCTATTTCTTCGGGGCAGGTGGGTCATTCTGTCCCGGCGGGATTGCGGGATCGACCATCTTGGTCTTGGCGTTCTCGTCGTCCTCCTCGAGGGCGACGCGGCGGGTCTCGCCCTTGGCGTCGGCGGGCGGGACGGCGGCCTTGAGCTGGTCGAGGCGGCGGCGGAGCATCTGGACGCGGGCGCCGGTCTCGGCGGATCGCGCATGCTCGGGATGGGCCTCATGGAACTTCGAGAGCGTGTTGAGGGCGCCCTCGTAGTTCTTCTGGGTGAACTGGACCTGCGCGAGCTCGGTCGCGTACTCGTAGTCGTTCGGATCGAGCGCGACGGCCTTCGTGAAGGCGTCCTCGGCCTGGCTGTACATCCCGATCTCGAAGTAGGTGATGCCGAGGTTGTAGAAGTAATGCGAGATCTTGGGCTCGATCTCGGTCGCCATCTTGAACACCATCGCGGCGTAGTCGAGCAGCCCCTTGCGGCGGTAGAGCTCGCCGACGTTGTTGAACGCCTTGTGGTATTCGGGCGCGATGTCGATGCACTTCCGGTATGCCTCGATGGCGGGGTCGAGCGACCCCTGCTGGGCGTAGGCCATGCCGAGGTAGGCCCAGGCGCGATAGAGCTTCGGATCGGCCTCGGCGGCGCGCTTGAAGCAGTCGATCGCCTGCGGCAGCTCCTTGCGCTTGAAGTGCTCCGCGCCCGCGTTGTAGAGCTTGACCCCCGGGGACTCGCCCGCGCCGGCCATCAGCGGCTCCCCGAGATCTTCTTGAGGATGTCCGCGGTGGAGACGTGGCCCACCAGGCGGCGCCCGCGCAGCACGTAGGCCCCCCGCGCCCCGGACTGCGAGAGTTTCACCACGGTTTCGAGCAGGGGCTCGTCCTCCTGCATCGTGCGGTAGCCGTTGGAGGAGATGACCCCCAGCTTCTCGAGCGTGGCGTCGCCGTGCGAACGGAAGACCGATTCGATCGACGCGCCCGCCTGCAGCGAGGCGGCGCTGGCCAGCTGGAGGAAGTGCTCGCGCACCCCGAGCTGCAGGAGCGCGCCCGCGCTCAGCTCGCCCACCAGGTTGCCGTCGGCGTCGACCACCGGAACCGCCTCGCCCCTGCTCGAGGAAAGAAGCTCGATGGCCTTCGACAGCATCGTGGAGGGCGTGACGGTCGCCATCGACGTCGACGGCGCGGGGGGTGCCGGCGGGCGGGGCGAGATCGAGTCGACGGCGGCGATGAGCTCCTCGCCGGTCTTCGAGTTGGCGGCCTTGAGGAGGTTCTCCTCGGTCGCGAAGAGGTTGAGGAACTGGGCCAGCGTGGTCAGGTAGAGGTTCGAATGCTTCTTGGGGATGACGAAGAGGACGACGAGGCGGATGAAGTTGCCGTCCGGCGCCTTGAAGTCGAGCCCCCGGGGGAGGGTGCCGATCGCGATCCGGAAGTCGGAGACTTTCTCGGTGCGGGCGTGGGGGAAGGCGCTGCCCTTGGCCATCGAGAAGGGCCCCAGTTTTTCACGCTCGGCGAGGGCGGCCTTGAGCTCGTCGAGCGTGACTTCGGGCGTGCCGGCGGCCATCACCTCGAGGAGCTCGAGAAGCGCCTCGTCCTTCGTCCGGGCGACGAGGCCGCATTTGATCAGCTTCGGATTGAGGAGAGACGAAACCTTCATGGGATTGTAGGGCGATATTATAGTCCCCCCTCGGAGCGCCCATCAAGTAATTCCCGGGGATAAAACAGACGGTCTGTGGTCTCCCGCTCAGGCGGTGATGTTGCGGGTGCGGAAGAGGCCGAAGGCCAGGGGGATGAACGCGGCCATGTAGGCGGTCGGGACGAAGACATAGAGATGTTGCGCGTCGATGTCGGGGTTCCACCGCGTGGTCGTCCCCTCCCCCAGCTGAGTCAGCTTCTCCAGGGCGTAGGGGGCGTAGAACAGGAAGACCTTCTCCTTGGCGCGGTCCGCCATCATGCCCGTGGCCAGGTCGCCCGCGAGAAAGACCACGAGCCCGATCGCCACCGCGTAACCCGACGACTCCGTCAGGTTGGACACCAGGATGCCCAGGAAGCCGGCCGCGAGGAAGGACAGGAAGCTCATCAGGACGGCCTTCCGCGCGTGCTGCGTGATCTCCGCCGCGCCGCGCTGGATGAGGTAGCTGCCGTCGTCCCACACCGGCCCCAGATCGCCGCGCCAGAGCGCCCACGCGGAGGCGACGAAGAAGACGAAGCCGAAGAGGAACACCGCCAGTCCCGTCACCGTCAGGCACTTGGCCACGAAAAAGTCCAGGCGGGTGATCGGCCGCGTCAGCAGGTTCTTGATCGTCCCGCGGTCGAACTCCCCGGCGAAGATCATGCTGGAGAAGATCAGCAGCACGTACGTGGCGACCTTCAGCCCCGACTGGAACCCGTAGGCGAAGAGCATGACGGAGTTGTAGCTCCGCCAGACCGTCTCCTTCTGTCCCCTCGCCAGCGGGAGCCCGATCTCGAAGCTCAGCGTGATGACGATCAGGACCAGCAGGCAGACCTTGAGGAACGGCTGCGCCGACAGCTTGAGGAACTCGGCGCGGATCAGACGGTGCACGCGGACCATCATTGCGAGAGGAAATACTCCTCGAGCGTCTGCCGCGCCGGCGTGAGCTCGCTCACGGTCACGCCGTTGACGACCAAGTGCGCGTTGATCTCGCCGAACTTGGAGGCGTCGCAGATCACCCGCAGGCGCCCCTCCTCCTCCCGGACCTCGCGGATGCCGTCGCGGCCCCGCAGCAGAGCGACGGCCTTCGCCCGGGGATCGCAGACGATATGGAGCCCGTTCACCGTGCGGGCGATGATCGCGTCGAGCTTGTCCTGGACGATCATCTTTCCCTGCTTGATCATCCCGATGCGGGTGCAGGTCAGCTCGACCTCGTGGAGCAGATGGCTGGAGATGACGAACGTGACCCCGTCCCGGCGGTTGAGCTCCTGGATCATCCCGCGGATATGGGTGATGCCCTGCGGATCCAGGCCGTTCGTCGGCTCGTCGAGGAAGACCAGCCGGGGCTTCGCCAGCAGCGCCATCGCGATCCCGAGGCGCTGACGCATCCCCTGCGAATAGGTCCCCACGCGATCGTGCATCCGGGCCCCGAGGCCGACGTCGTCCAGCACCCCGGCGATGCGCGACACCGGCACATCCCCGCTGATCAGGCGCAGGATCTCGAGGTTCTGCACCGCGGACAGGTAGGGGTAATACGCGGGCAGCTCGACCAGGGCCCCCACCCGCTCCATGATGCCGATGAAGTCGTCACGCACATCCTCCCCGAACATCGTCACCCGGCCCGCGGTAGGCCGGATGAGGCGGAGCATCATGCGCATGGACGTGGTCTTGCCCGACCCGTTGGGCCCGAGAAAGCCGTAGAGATCGCCTTCCTGCACGTCCAGGTTCAGATCCTGGACGGCCTTGAAGGCGCCGAAGTGCTTGGTAAGCCCTTCCGTCTGAAGGACGGCGACCATGGGACAGAGTCTAGCAGAACGGGGCGGGAACGGGTCAATTCATCGGGGGGGGGGGAGGCTACGAGCGGGAGTCGGGCTGGAGGAGCTTGACGTATTCGCCGGCTTTCTTCTCCCAGACGTAGAGGAGCTGGAGGAGGCGCCATTCGCGCCACTTGGAGGCATGCTGGCGGGCCCACGATCGGGCGATTTCCTCGCGGCGTTCGGCGCAGACGGGCTGGCGCACCCGCTCGCCTTCATACCAGACTTCCTTCTGGATCTCGTAGCACTGGTCCTGGATATCCCGCCGGGCATTGCAGGTTCCGCGTTTCCGGAGCACCGCCCGGACGCAGTAATCCACCAGCTGATCGTTGGATATCTCGCCCCGCATGTAGCGGCGCCGCGCGATTTCGGTCCCCGATCCCCGCCCTTCCGACATCACCCGCCGGATCTCCTGGAGATTGTCCCGGATGAAGCGGTCGAGATCGGTTTCCAGATCCCGCAACTGCCCCTGCGACCAAAGCTCTTCGAGCGACTTCAGGACCCCACCCATAGCCATTAATTTAGACGCCCAAGCCTGTGCAAATGTTCCCACCGCTAACGTACTGATCGTCATGTGGTTAGAATATCTGAACCCCCATCTGTCAGCAGGCAGGGACAGCTACTACTTTTGAAAGATCGGAAGGTACTCGCACGGCATCTGGAGGATGACGCAGGCCATCGCCGTCGCATACGTCGCGCCCACGTCGTCCAGCCACGAGCCGTCCGCCCTCTGATTGCGCAGAATCTCGTCGCGGACCGGAGGATAGTAATTCGCCCAGTGCTCGCCCCCCGCGAGGTACATCGCCTGGGAGGCGTAATAGTGCCCGTAGTAGTAGTGAAGCTTGTTGGGCACGAGGGAATGCTTGTAGTCCGGGAGCACCCGCAGCCCTTCGCGCACCTCCCGCGAGTCGTACATGCCCGCGCTGTACATCGCGACCACCCCGCAGGCCGTTAGCGCGAAGGACACCCGGGTGTCGTTCATGCCGTTGTCGTACGTCGCCGCCTGGTAGCTGAAGCCCCGCCGCGGCACCGCGCAGCGGATGATATAGCGCATCGCGCGCTGGATGGTGTCGAGGGGCACCGCGAGCCCCGCGTTCCGGGCGGCCCGGAGGGCCTGCACGGTCGACACGGTCACGGACAGGTCCGCGTCCACCGGAATCGGCTGATAGCGCCAGCCGCCCTCCCGGTTCTGGCTGTTCACGATCAGGTCCACCGCGCGCTTCAGCTTCGGCTTGATGTCCGCCTGACGGGTCATCCCGTAGATCTCGGCCAGGAACAGCGTCCCGAACGCGTGGCTGTACATCCTGGATCCGGCGTGCGTGACGTAACCGTCCTCGTCGCGGACCTTCGACAGCAGCCAGGCGACGCCGAGGGCGACGTTCTTGCCGTACTTGCCCCGGCCCGGCACGTTTCCGGCCGAGACGAGGGCCATGCAGGAGATGGCCGTCACGTCGACCGATTCGTTCTCCTCGCCGAAGTACTCCTCATAAAGCTTGTATCCGACGCGGTTGGTCCAGGAGCCGTTGGCGTTCTGGCGGGAGGCGATCCAGGACAGGGCACGATCGACGGCTTCGCGGGCGTTCGGATTGAATTCGCCGCGGGCGACCTCTCCGGGCCGGTCCTGCTGCGCGCCCGACGGAAGCGCCAGGACGGCGAGGACGCCCGTCGCGACCAGGAGGGCTTTCTTCACCGCTGCACTTCCACCCTATTCTTTACACTGGTGATCAGCCGGTCGTGAGCAACCCCCAGGAAGCCGGGCGGCCGCTCATAGACGAACTCACTCTTCTTATTGTGCACGACCTGGCCCTTTTTATCAAGCAGCCAGACCTGCGTCGCGTACTTCACGTTCTTCGCATCCTCCAGGAACGCTCCCACCATCACGTGGTCGCGGGTGAGCGTCGGTGGCAGCAGCGTCGCGTCGACGCCCCCCAGCGGCGACGTCCACGTCACCGACAGGTCCGCCAGCGACACCCCGCGGACGCTCACCGTCTTGTCCGGCTCGCGCGAGACCACCACCGCCTGGTCGCCGTCGACCATCAGGAACAGCGCGTTGCCCAGGTCCGCGGGCTCCTTCTGCTTGACGATCTTCCCCGTCCGGAGATTGATGATCTCCAGGAAGAGCCGTTCGTCGGGGTCGGACGCGGGCCGCCGGGTGCCCAGGAACACCAGGCCTTCCGAAGTGGCCTCGAGACCGCGCGTCGAGATCCGGTACCGCAGCTGCCGCCAGCGCAGCTTGCCCGACGGGAGGTCGTAGGCCTCCAGGAAGCGCTGTTCCGAGTGGAGGACGAGGACGTCGTCGCCCACGTAGACCAGCTGGGCGGTGGCGCCATCCGTATAAGGCGCCTGGCCGATGAGCCGCCGTCCGGTCTCGACCTCGAACAGCAGGATGCGGTTGGGATTGAGGGTGGTGAACACGGCCGCCTCGCCGGTGGGCTGGATGCGGGAGGAGGCGACGCCTTCGAAGCTCTGGGCCCAGGCGATCGTGCCGCGGGCGCCCTCCAGGGCCGAGATCCGCGACTCGCCTTCGTCGGTGATGAAGAGGAGGAGGGGTCCCGAGAGGGCGAACCCGCGCATCCGGGAGGGCGAGCGGTAGGTCCACTCGGGAATGCCGCTGCGGGGGTCGAGTCGCGTCACGGTCCGGTCGTCCGCCACCAGGAGGGAGTTCTCCAGGAACGACGCGAACCGGGCCGGCGCGTCGAGCGGCAGTTTCCAGGCCTCGCGTCCCCCGGTCCCTTCCCGGAATTTCTCGATCGCCGCGACGGCCGCCGAGGAGTGCCCCGCGTAGTGCATGAGGAGCATGTCCTTCAGGCCCGCCGGCGGGGTGCCGGCGACGCGCAAGGGAATGCCTTCCGGAAACTTCGGCTCCGTATAGTCGAGCCACGGCGTCAGGGGCGGCGTCAGCGTGGACACGGGGATCCCGCCGGGCGTCTTTGCATAAAGCTCGGTTTTGAGCCGGCGCTCGGCGAACTCGCGGGCCGTGATTTTCCCGCCCGCGTCCTCGATGTCCGCGTCCGGGAAGAGGCGGATCATTCGGCGCAGGTAGGTCCCCGCGCTCGCGGTATGGCCCTTCTTCTCCAGCGCGCGCACGAGCCGCGCGTGGGCCTCGGGGACGCGGGAGGATTCGGCGCACTCGCGAAGGAACTGGCGGAGCGCCGCGATCTGATCGTCCAGCCGGTCGAGCTGGGCGTGGGCCGAGGCCGCCTCGAACAGCGCCTCCTCCCCCGAGCGACTGTTCGGATACTGGCGGAACACCCTCAGCATGGCGTCCGCCGTCTTCGCCCGCCGGGCCTCGTCCAGCAGCGCCGCCGCCGCCTTCTCATAGGGGGCGTACGCTTCGCGGCCGACCGCCGCCAGGATCGCGCCGATCGCGTTCCGGGCCAGCTCGAAGACCCGCCCGCCCTCGACGGACTCCTCCCCGTGCTCCAGCAGCAGCCGCTGGTATTCCCCGACGGCCTCCCCGTCCTCCCGCCGCGCCAGCCGGACGCGGGCCAGCTGGACGGACGCCTCGACGTGCGCGGAGAGATCGGCGGCGCAGGAGCGGGCCTCCGCGAAGTGCTCGGCGGCGCTCGCCGAACGCCCCGCCTCGAGCTCCGACCGTCCCGCCTCCATCGACACTGCGAAAAGCCGCTTTCGGGCCGCACGCTGGAGGGACTCGTCCTCCGGTCGCGACGACTTCGCCGTGCGGGCGACCGTCCGCTGCAGCAGCTCGGCCGCATGCGAGGCGTCGCCGGACTGGAGGTAGCGCAGCGCCCCGCGGTAGAGCACCGCCGGATCGTCCGGATGCTTCTCGAGCGCCTCCAAAATCGTCCGCTCCTGGTCGTGGCGGTCGAAGAAGACCTGGATCGCATCCTGGGTCGCGAGCACCACCGCGCCGTCGACGATGATCAGGTTGCCGCCGTCGGACACGCCCGGCCAGCGCCGGGCCAGAGACTCGTCCCAGGTCCCGTCCCAGTTGAGCCGGCGGAGCTTGTCCTGGCCGGGGACATAGATGCCGTCCGGAGCGATCACCCCGCGGCCGCTGCCGCGGAGCTCGTCGGCCATCGGAGGCGACGCCTGGCGCCCCGTCAGGAGCTCCCGGAGCTCGACCCGCTCGCCGCCCAGGACCAGCGTCCCGTCCTTGACGCCGTAGATCGTCCGGAGGTCCTGGCCGCGGGGGGCGTCCCAGCGCAGCTGCCCCGTCTGCGCGTCGAAGGCATAGAGCATCGGCGAGTCCGTGGGCGTGACCACCACCGTCCCGCGGGCCACGACCGGCGGGGAGTTCACCCATTCGAGGCGGTTCTTCTGGACGTAGACGCTGCGCGTCGGCATCACCGGCTGCTGGCGGTACTGCTGCGCCCAGCGGATCCGGCCCGTCTTCCGGTCCAGCGCGGCGATCGCCCCGTGGTTCGTGCAGTAATAGACGGTGTCCTCGCCGATCGACACCGGCGACCCGAGCGATTCCCGGGTGGAGTTTCCGAAGAGGTTGATCTCCGTGCCGCCGGAGGCCACGTAAGTCGACCACACGATCCGCCCCGTGACCGCGTCGATGCAGAGGACATAATGCTGGAAGGGATCGGTGGAGAGCTTCTGCTTCACCGCGCCGACGTAAAGCCGGCCCCCGTCGGCGACGGGCGCCGTCGCGAAGCTGGCATTCTCCTCCAGGGCCTCGGCCCCGAACTTCCCGCCGACCTTCCACAGCAGCTTCCCGGTGTAGGCGTCGAAGGAGTAGAGGCCGCGGCGGGGGAACGGGAATTTGACGCGGACGTAGCCGAGCTGGTTCTCCTCGCCGCCGACGGAGGAGATGAGGTTCGCGTAGACGCGTCCGTCGTGGACCATGGGGGCGAAGATGACGCGGTTGTCGAACATCACCTCGCCCGACGGCGTGGGCACGCGGAACTGCCAGAGCTTCTCCGCCTGCTTCGCGTAGAAGTTGTAGGCGGTCAGGACGATCCCGTTATGGACATAAAGGATTCCGTCCGACACCGCCGGGAACAACGGGCGGAATTCCGCGCTGAGCTGGAGCGCGCTGCTCCGCCGGGCCAGCGGCTCGTCGCTGTTGCCGTCCAGGTTCGGCAGGCCGACCACGTCGGCCCAGGCCACCTTGGCCAGGTCGACTCCCGGTTCCGCCAGCCGGGTCCCCGAGGGTCCGCCGCCGATCGACTCCCAGGCGGGCAGGGCCAGCGGGGTCGCGGTGGACCGCTCCCGCACCTCGGACGAGAGAGCCGTCAGGTGCTTCGCGAGGGAGACCGGATTCTCCCCGACCTGGACCGTGGCGGCCGGTAGGTCGCGTTCCACCCGGCGGATGAGGTCTTCGAGTTCCTTGCGCCGACCGTCGCAGGCCAGGGCGAGGCCGAGCCGGGCGATCGTCACCGACCGGTCGCCGCCGCCCTCCCGGTCCAGGAGCCGCCCCAGCGCTTCCGCCGCAGCGCCGCACTCGCCCGCGTCGAGCCGCAGGTTCGCGATAAGGGCGAGGGCGTCGTCCACGACGGAGCTGAACGGATACTGGTCGACCAGCCGCTCCAGCGCCTCGACGTCGCGGCTGCGCTTGGCGCCCTGGAACGCGTGCTCGGCGAGGGGGTCGGCGCGACGCCGGTAGGCGGCCTTGCCCTCTTCGGGCCAGGACGCCACTTGGCCGAGGATATAGTCCCGGATCCCGACCCAGCGGGTGCCTTCGACGGGGACCACGCAGGCGGGTCCGTTCCCGAGCGCCTCCTCGTAGATGCCCAGCGCCTCGACATAGCGGCCTGCCGCGGCCAGCGCCGAGGCATGGATCTCGAGCTCGCTCAGATCCGGATACTTGTTGGGGATGGCGGTGTTCTTCTGCTGGTAGCCGTCTTCCTGGACGCCGCGGACGGGGAGGCCCCCGGCGGCGCCCAGCAGCGTCCAGACCAGCCCGATCGTCGCGTACCGCTTGGCCATTTTACAGCATGCGGAAAATCTTCCGCAGGATCCATTCCATCGTGATGATCGCCGCGAACACCAGATAGACCAGCGGGGAATCCCACAGGTCGTCCTCCTTGGTCTCGCGCAGCATCACGTCGTTCTTCTGGATTTCCTCGTTCAGCCGCCCCACCTCGTCCACGGGGAAGTACTTGCCGCCCGCCGACTCGGCCGCGAGTTCCTTGAGCGTGGCCACGTCCAGGATCGGCTCGTCCTCCTCCCGGTCGGGGATGAACACGACGAACTTCGCCGACGCGCGGCTGGCCTCGTCCTCGTCGCCCGCCCAGATGCGGTACAGGCCCGTGTCGTCCGGCCGGTACTGGCCCTCGTAGCCGCCGTCGCGGGTCTTGTCCTTGAGCAGCGTGACCTTGATGCGCTCCAGCCCGGCCCGGCCGGCGGGCGGATCGACGAAGACTTCGATCGTCGGGTCGGTCCGCAGCTGGAACTTCTCGTCGTAGGCGGTGGCGAGGACCGTGACGGGCTCGCCGCGGGTGTAGCGTTCCCGGTCGACGCTCAGGCGGTAGCGCCGCGCGCCGAGCAGCTTGCCCTCGCGCGTCCAGTACATCGCCTGCTGCCAGAACGGATAGAACCACGGATAGTCGCCGGCGACGTAGCGCCACAGCCAGGTCTCGTCCGTCGCGCTCCAGAAGACGCGGCCCCGGCCGACGTGCTGCGTGACGAAGAGCGGGGGCCGGCTCGATTCCGCCGCCATGCCGACGATCTCCACCAGCGGCGACGCGCCGGCCTTCAGCTTCTTGATCCGCGTGAACCAGCGCACGCCGGGCAGGCCCATCCGGGGGTTGGCCCGGGCCTCCCAGTGCTCCTGGTTCCGGTTGACGTCGCCCTTGAACTCCTTGAAGTTCGTGATCGGCGACGTCCGGCCGTCGGGGGTCAACTGGTAGCCGAAGGTCTGGGAGTAGACCTTTTCGTGCTCGTAGAGGTCGCGGTTCTCGTCGGCGACCACCGGGAGCAGGTTTGCCAGCGGCGTGTTGGCCAGCATGCGCGGGTTGTTCGTCGCCCCGCTGATGAAGATGATGCCGCCGCCGAATTCGGACACGAAGGTCTCGATGTTCTTGGCGGCCTCGTTGCCGAGCTTGCCGGGGTCCACGTCGCCGAGAATGAGGACGTCGTATTCGAGGAGCGACTTGAGGTCCTTGGGGAACTCCTTGAGCGGCTCGCGGAAGAGCGGATCCTCGGACCGCGTATGCTCCTGCGGGAAATCGGTGTCCGCCGACGTGAGCAGGCAGTGGACGAGGATCTTCGGATCGCGGACGAGGGAGTTCTTCAGGTAGCGGTACTCGAAGCGAGGCGGATGTTCGACGTAGAGGACCTTGATCTTGTCGTCCGCGACGCGCAGGCGGTGCGTGAGGTAGTTGTTGTGCGCGGTGTTCTCCTCCGGGCGCGGAGCGATCCGGAGGATCAGGAAGTAGTCGCCGGGGACCTTGGGCGAGTAGGAGAGCTTCTTCAGCTCCTTCTTGTTGCTTCCCAGCGGGATCTCCAGGTCCGTCTCCGTCTTGGACTCCTCGATCAGGCGGTCCAGTTCCTTCGGATCCTGGCCGGGCTCCTTGTCCTTCTCCTTGATCGGGTAGGCGTAGAGGTTCGCCTTCACCGTCTCGCCGTCGTATCCGAAGCTCGAGACCTTGAAGTTCAACTCGAAGAGGTCGTTCGCGAGGACCGCGTCGCGCGCCTCGAGCTCCTGCAGCGCGATGTCCTTCGGCGTGTGCGGGACGCCGGCCGCCACGGTGTAGATCGGGAGGTAACGCTGCTTCAGCTGCGAGGCGATCTCCTTCGTCGCCATCCCCGAGTTGTTCTTGCCGTCGGTGAAGATCACGACGCCCGCGACATACTGCCCCCGCAGCGAGTTCAGCGCGGTCTTGATCGCGTCGCCGATCGCCGTCTCCGTGCCGATGCAGGTCTCCCGCTTGTAGTCCTCGAGCAGCTTCTCGCGGCTCTCGCGCGACATCGCCGAGCTCGAGAACGTGAAGTAGGCGACGTTGAGCTTGTTCTCGAGCTCCTCGAGGATCCGGAGCTTCGGGTTCTCGAGCACCTTCTTGACCACGTCCGCCCGGCTGAGCTGGCGGAGCTCGTTCTCCCCGGTGACGCCCGTGACCTTCGACACGGCCTCGCGCTCCTTGTCGGTCTGGAGCAGGTCGACCTTCTGCATGGACCGGGATTCGTCGAGCAGGACGAGGATGAACGCCTTTCGTTTCTTGATGGTCTCGACCGTCAGCACGGGCCCCATCAGGAGCAGCAGCGTGAGCAGCAGGAGCGAGGCTCTCAGGACCGTGAGGAAGATCTTCGGACCCGTGCCCACGTCCTGCCGCTCGCGGCGGTACAGGAGGCCGATGACGGCCAGGATCGCGGGGATGAGGATCAGGAACAGCACCCAGGCGGGGGGCATGTGCTGCCAGGCGATGGACCAGTCGGCGTCCGGGGAGACGGAGACGCGGTCGATGCCCAGGAGTTTCCCCCAGAGATCGCCCTCCTTGACGGCTTCCTGGGCCAGGACGGCCGTGGCGGCGGCGATCACTGCTTCCCCCTTCCGAAGAGGCACGCGAGGGCGGACTCGAGCAGGAGGAAGCCGACGAGGAAGTACATCAGGTATTTCCAGAGGCCGCTCGCCGGCGGCGGCGAGACGTCGATCTCCTGCTCCCCGTCGCGCTTCTCCCCGCGGAACTCGATCTTGAAGTCGGGGAAGCGCGACTGGATCTCCTCCTTCGTGATGCGCTCGAGGTTGCCCTCGACCGCCTGGATCTCCTCCGAAGTGGGCTCGCGCGGGCCGACGTTGACCGCAAAGTACGCGAGCAGCTTCTCCTCCTCTTTCGCGGAGTTCCGCGTCAGGCGGTACTTGCCCGCATTCCGCACGCCGTCGTTCTTGAACGCCTTGGGGTCGTCCGACTTCGTGCGCGAGGGATAGAAGAGGCGGAAGAACTTCTGGTCCTTCTCCGGCGTGCTGGCCGGGAGCGTCACCGACCCCTCCGTCGGCGTTTCGAGGATGAAGGGCGGCTGGTACAGCTCCACCGGAAGGTCGAGATTGACGAGGTCGCCGACGAACAGGTTCCGCCGAGCCGAGGGCCGGGACGACAGGTAGCGGCAGAGGTCCCACATGAGCGGCAGGTACGGCGGATGGGCCTGGATGCCGGCGTTCCATTCATGGTCGATGGTCGACGTCAGGAGGATCACCTTGCCCTCCTCGAGCGGCTTCTCGAGGAAGAGCGGCGAATTGAAGTTGTCGTCCAGCGAGGCCAGGACTTTGTCGGGATCGTAGTCCTTGACCTTGTAGTACTTGTAGAAGACGAGGTCGTAGAGGGCCGCCATCGTCCGCTTCTGGAAGGTGCGGAACATCGGGTGGCCCAGGGCGAACTTGGCGATGCGCCGCTCGGTGCCCCGCTCGATGCCGCCGCCGGGCGCCTCGCCGACGATGTCCTCCAGCTGCGCCGGCGAAAGCCCTGCGCCCTTCTTCCAGAAGAACTCGTTGAACGAGACCTTGTCGACCTTGGCGCCCATCGTCAGGAACAGCCCGCCGCCCCGCTTGACGAAGTTCTCCACCTTTTCGACGCGGTCGGAGGTCAGGCTCTGGACGTTCGCCAGCACCAGGAAGTCGTAGCCGTCGAGGCCCTCCGCGTTGAAGAGCTCGACCGTCTTCACGTCCACCGAGAAGAAGATGCCCTGCCGGCCCGGGTCCAGCGCGAGCACGAACGCGAACGTCTCGCTGTCCTTCGGGTTGTCCTTGGGCTCGCCGTCGATCACCAGCGCCCGCAGCGAGCTCTTGACGTCGACCGACAGCCAGCGGGAATCGTCGACGTCGAGGTAGTCCGGATCGATGGAGACGCGGACCACGTGGGGCGCGGCCTCGGCGAAGTCGTACTCAAAGGCCACCTGCGTCGTCGCGTTGGGCGGCAGCACGGTGGGCTCGGTTTTGACGAGCGAGTCGTTCACGTAGAATCCGACGTTCACCGCGGGGCGGGGGATCGACGAAAAGTTGTGAATGGAGGCGGTGAAGCGGGTGGTCCGCTTGGTGGTGATGACGCGGTCGTTGGCGCGGAGGTCGACGATCGCATGGTTGAAGGCGTCGGAGGTGCCCGCGTCGTAGAGGAAGAAGCGGGTGTTGTCCTTCTTCGAGAGGGCCTTCAGGAGCTCGGCGAACTTCTTCGCCTCCTGGTCGTCGCGAAGCACCCAGCCGCCGCGCTGCAGGTCGGTGAAGATATAGATGCGGCGGTCGCGGTTGCGGATCTCGGCCGACTCGAGAAGGTTGCGCAGGGACTGCATGGTCGCGTAGACGCTCGTGCCGAAGTCGGAGGGCCGCAGTTCGTTGATCGCGGTCTGGATCCGCTCTTTGCGGTTGCTGTTGACGAGGATCGGCTCCGGATACGAGCTGAGGGGCAGGATCGAGAAGCGGTCCTGCTCGCTCGGCCGGATGTCCTGGAGCACCTTGAGCGCGGCGCGCTTGGCGACGTCCAGCGTCATGTGCTGCGCGCGCTTGTAGGCCATGCTGTAGGACTGGTCGATGACGAAGAAGTGGTGGGTGTCGGTGTCGCCGAGCGCCTCGACGGGCGCCTCGCGGAAGAAGGGCCGCGCGATGGCGAGCGAGAGAAGGATCATGATGAGGATGCGCACGAGCAGGAGGAGGAGGTTCTCCATCTGCATGCGCTTGCGGGTCTTCTGAAGGGCGCGGAGCAGGAACTCCATCGCGGCCCAGCGCATCCGCTTGAACTTCTGGCGGTGCAGCAGATGGATAATGACCGGGATCGCGCCTCCCAGCGCGAACCAGAGCAGGGCGGGATTGAAGAAACCCATCTCAGCAGGTGGATCCCAAGACCCGGACGCGGAGACACGGAGAAGACCCCCGTCCGTTCCGGTCGCACTTCCGGAGCAGCCTCTTCCCGGTGTCCCTGGTGTCTTTGTGTTTCATCTTAAGTCAGCTTGCCCCGGATCGAGAGACGGCCGGCGAGGTACTTCGTCAGCTCGACGTCGAGGTCCTGGTCGGTCGAGATGCGGACGTAGTCGACCATCTGCTTCACGCAGCCCTTGCGGATCTCCTCGCAGAACTGGTTGACCTCGGCCAGGTAGGCCTTCCGCAGCGAGCGCGGGTCGACGAGCTGCTTGGGATACTCTTCGAGCCCCTCGAAAAGCGTCATCCGCTCGAAGGGGAAGGTCAGCTCGTATTCGTCGAGGACGTGGAAGACGATCACGTCGTGCCGCTTGTGGCTGAAATGCTGCAGGCTCTTGAGGATGACCTCGGGCCTGTCGAAGAGGTCCGAGATCAGGATGATCAGGCCGCGACGCTGGATGCGCTCGGCGAGCGCATTGAGCACGGCCCCCAGGTCGGTCTTGTTCTTCCCCTCGGCCTGCGCGAGCGTGCCCAGGATCGGCCGCAGGTGCCCCATCGAGCTCGACGTGGGGATGAACGTCTTCACCTCCTTGTCGAAGCAGACCATGCCCACGGAATCCTGCTGTTTCAGGATCAGGTAGGCCATCGACGCGGCGATGTGGCTCGCCAGCTCGAGCTTGGTGGTCTCCCTGCCGCCGTAGTCCATGGACTCCGAGGTGTCGAGCAGGATGTGCGAGCGCAGGTTGGTCTCGAGCTCGTACTCCTTGATGAAGAGGCGGTCGCTGCGGCCGAAGACCTTCCAGTCGAGGTGCTTGAGGTCGTCGCCCGGGGCGTACTCGCGGTGCTCGGCGAACTCCACCGAGAACCCGTGGTAGGGGCTCTTGTGCATGCCCCCCATGAAGCCCTCGACGATGTGGCGCGCCTTCAGATCCAGGCGCGTGATCTTGTTGAGGACCTTGGAGTCGAGAAACTTATGCGTGGCGTCGGCCATAAGGAAATCCCCTCACGGGCACCGAGGACGACGGACCCTCTAAGCCCCGGTGACTTTGGGAAGCGCCTGGTCCTTCTCGAGCGAAGCCTCCTTCGCGGGGATGACCTCGAGGAGCTTGTCCACGATCTTGTCCGGCGTCACCCCTTCGGCCTCGGCCGTGAAGTTCGTGACGATGCGGTGCCTCAGCACCGGGTGGGCGATCGCCCGGATGTCCTGAATCGTGACGTAGTAGCGCCCCTGCAGCACCGCATGCGCCTTGGCGCCGATGATCAAGTACTGGCTCGCGCGCGGTCCGGCGCCCCAGTGCACCCACTCCTTCACGAAGTCGGGCACGCCGCCCTCGGAGACGCGCGTCGCCCGCGACAGCGCCATCGCGTAGCGGATGACGTGATCGGCCACCGGCACCCGGCGGACCAGGTCCTGCAGCCGGAGGATCTCGTCGCCCGACAGCACCGTCGAGAGCTTGTGCTCGAAGACGGAGGTCGTGAGCTTCATGATCTCGAGCTCTTCCTGTTCCGTCGGGTAGCCGACCCGGATCATGTACATGAAGCGGTCGAGCTGCGCCTCGGGCAGGGGATACGTGCCTTCCTGTTCGATCGGGTTCTGGGTGGCCAGGACGAAGAAGGGGTGCTGGAGGGCGTGGCGCTTGCCGCCGACCGTCACCTGCAGCTCCTGCATCGCCTCGAGCAGCGCCGCCTGCGTCTTCGGCGGAGTCCGGTTGATCTCGTCCGCCAGGAGCACATTGGCGAAGATCGGCCCCTTGATGAAACGCAGCGCGCGGTCGCCCGAGGCCTTGTCGACGTCGATCACCTCGGTGCCGGTGATATCGCTGGGCATCAGGTCGGGCGTGAACTGGACCCGGCTGAAGGAGAGCGAGAGGGTCTGGGCGAGCGTCCGGATCATGAGGGTCTTGGCGAGGCCCGGGACGCCGACCAGGAGCGCGTGGCCCTTCGAGAAGATGCAGGTCAGGAGCTCGTCCAGGACGCGTTCCTGGCCGACGATCACCCGGTGCATCTCCGCCTTCAGGGTATCGTAGGCGGCTTTCAGCTTCTGGATGGATTCCATGTCTCCGCGGGAGCCGTCGGGAGTCGAACCGGGGGCCAGAGGGTCCATGCGCGCCTCCATCAAAGCCAAAAACCGAAGGTACCAGAAATACTACGGCTCACCAATAGAAATGGTGGGAACGCCATCATCTACTATAATTTTCCCGGAAGATCCGGATGCAGATTCGACGCCGGAGGAGGCTCTCGTGCCCTGGAAATCGCTCGCGTCCGCGGCCCTCGCGCTCGCCCTTCTCCTGATTCCCGGCTGCGGATCCAAGTCTCCGTCGCAGCGGGCCGGCACCGACCAGGAGATCGCCCGCAATATCCTCTGGCGCTTTCACCAGGATCCCGGGAAACGGTTCCAGGACGTCCGCGTGACCTGCGAAGACCTCCAGATCACCCTGGAGGGGCGCGTGGCCGACGCAAAGGCCGCCGGCGACGCCGTCCAGATCGCCCTCAACGAATCGCGCGGCAGCAAGGTGGACTCCCGCCTCGAAGTCCGCCTCCGCTGACCACAAACGCACCGGTTGCGTTTGTGGGAATGTAAGGCCCTGGCCGCCAGTTACTTGTAGTGACGTTGACGGGGCCGATGAACTCGAGCTATGATCCCCATCTCATGAGTGAATTCGCATCGATCCCGGAAGTCCTGGACGAGCTTCGCGCCGGCCGGATGGTCGTCCTGGTGGACGACGAAAACCGCGAAAACGAGGGCGACCTCGTCATGGCCGCGGAGAAGGTGACCCCCGAGGGGGTCAACTTCATGGTCCGCAAGGCCTGCGGCGAGCTCTGCCTGGCGCTGACCAGCGAAAAGTGCGATGCCCTCGGCCTGGGCCTCCAGGCGCTCGACAACACCTCCAAGCACGGAACCAACTTCACCGTCACCATCGACGCGGCCGCCGGCATCTCCACCGGCACGTCGGCGTTCGACCGGGCGAAGACCATCCTGACGGCCATCGACGACCGCTGCCGACCAGCGGACCTGGCCCGGCCGGGCCACGTCCATCCCCTCCGCGCCCGGGAGGGCGGCGCGCTCGTCCGCGCCGGCCATACCGAGGGCTCGGTCGACCTCGTCCGGCTGGCCGGCCTGAAACCCGCGGCGGTCATCATCGAAATCCTCAAGGAAGACGGCTCGATGGCGCGGCTCCCCGACCTGCTCGAATTCGCGACGCAGCATCGATTGAAGATCGCCACCATCGCCCAGCTCATCGAGTACCGGCGCCAGAAGGAGCGGATCATCGAGAAGGTCGTCGAAACCACCCTCCCCACCCGCTTCGGGGACTTCCGCGTCCACCTTTACCGCTCGAAGGTCGACGAGTACCTCCACGTCGCCCTCTGCGCGGGCGACGTCGGCGCCGTGAAGAACGGAGAGACGGTCGTCCAGCCCGAGGCCGTCACGGTGCGCGTCCACTCCGAGTGCCTGACCGGCGACATCTTCCATTCGCTGCGCTGCGAGTGCGGCGAGCAGATGGAGGCCGCGCTGGAGATCATCGCGCGCGAGAAGCGCGGCGTCTTCCTGTACATCCGGCAGGAGGGCCGCGGCATCGGCCTCATCCAGAAGCTCAAGGCGTACAAGCTCCAGGACGAGGGCTCCGACACGGTCGAGGCCAACCTGAAGCTCGGCCTGCCCGCCGACGTGCGCGAATACGGCACGGGCGCGCAGATCCTCTACGACCTCGGCGTGCGCAGGATGCGACTGCTGACGAACAACCCCAAGAAGATGCACTCGATCGCGGGCTACGGCCTCGAGATCGTCGAGCAGGTCCCCATCGAGATCGCGCCCAACGAGCACAACCGGAAGTATCTCCGGGACAAGCGGGACAAGATGGGCCACTCCTTCAAGCAGATCAACGACCTGATCGAGGGGACATGACCGATCTGTTCTTCATCGGCGGCCCCTGCGTCATCGAGTCCGAAGCCCACGCCCTCCGCCACGCGAACGCCATCGCCGAGATCTGCCGCGCCGCCGGCGTCGACTTCGTCTACAAGAGCTCCTACGACAAGGCCAACCGCACCTCGGGCAAGACCTACCGCGGACCGGGCCTCAAGGACGGCCTCGCGATCCTCGCCAAGGTGAAGAAGCAGACCGGACTGCGCTTGCTCACCGACGTCCACTCGCCCGAGGAGGCGAAGGCCGCGGCGAAAGTCGTCGACGTCCTCCAGATCCCCGCCATGCTCTGCCGCCAGACCGACCTGGTGGTGGCCGCGGCGAAGACGAAGCGGACCGTGAACATCAAGAAGGGCCAGTTCATGGATCCCTGGTCGATGCGCAACATCCTGGAGAAGGCGACGTCGACGGGGAACAAGGACGTGATGCTCTGCGAGCGCGGCGCGACCTTCGGCTACCAGAACCTGGTCGTCGACATGCGCGCGATTCCGATCATGAAGTCGTTCGGCTGCAAGGTGGTGATGGATGCGGGCCACGCGGTGCAGCAGCCGGGCGGGCTGGGCAACGCGTCGGGCGGCATGCGCGACATGATCCCGGTGATCGCGCGCTGCGGCGTCGCCGCCGGCGCCGATGGCCTCTTCATCGAGGTGCACGAGAACCCCGACAAGGGTCCGAGCGACGGCCCCAACATGCTGAAGCTCGCCGACCTCCCCGCCCTGCTGCGCGACGTGGTGGCGATCCGAAAGGCCGTCACGCCAGCTTGAGGCCCGCGTGCTTCGCCATCGGCTCGAAGTGGCGCCTGTCGCAAGTCCGCAAGGGAAGCCCGTTCTCCAGGCAAACCGCTTCGATCGTCGTGTCGAAGGAACTGACCTTCACCCCTTTCCGCCTCAGCTGCCGATAGAGCTGGGCGACCCGGAGACAGGTCCCGCGCGTCGCCTCCCGGTAGCGGAACTGCGCGAGATTCTGCCGCTCCCGCCGGAAGTCGTCATCCTCCCGGATCCCCTGCAGGACCTCCTGGAGGATCGCCCCGCAGAGCCGCACCCGGTTGACCCGATGCAGGGCCTCCCGCAGAAGGGTTGACTCCCGGCCCCATCGGGCGGCGAGGAATTCAATCCAGACAGAGGTGTCCACGACGAACACGGCCCCTCATCTCGTCCAGGTTCCCCTCCCCCACGACCTTGCCCGCGGACTTCAGGATCTCCCGCTGCTGCAGATGCTCGACGAGGATCGCCGGCCCCCCGTTCACAAGGGCGACCTTGCGCTTCTCGCCGCTCCATTTCATGGCGCGCTTGAGGAGCTTCTCGGGAATCACTCCTTCAGGATCACCGAGATTCCGCCGCGACCGGGTGCGGAGCACGTGAAGCGGACGCGCACCGGCGCGGGGCCGTCGACCCAGACTTCGCGCGGGCCGAGGATCGTCACGCCCTCGCGGTCCGGAACGACTTCCAGTCGATGCAGACCCGTCGCCTCGGGGAGGCAGACCTCCGCCTCCACGACTTCGCCCACGGAGGCCAGCTCCCGCGCGAAGCGCACGGAGATGCGGACGTCCGCGGTCGGGTCGAAGGCCTCGAAGACCAGCTCCTTCCCGCCGGGGGCGGACGCTTCGGACAACCGCCACGCGAGGGGGGGATGTCCTGGCGGCGTCGGAAGGGAGGGCCGCCCCGCGCAGGACATCCCCCCGGCGAAGAGAAGAAGGGAAAGGAGGGACTGCTTCATCCGTGACGGGGATCGTCGGGATCGGGATCCCGGTCCTCCTCGAAGCGCTCGAAGTCGATCTGCGCGCAGAGCGGACAGGGACAGCGCAGGATCGCATCGAGCGGCCCCGACTCGATGATCGTGATGCCCGGAACGACCTGGGGGAAGTCGTGCCCCGTCAGGGCATGGGCGCGGCAGATCTCGCACTTCTCGTCCGGCTCCCCCATCAGGATATGGAAGAGCGAGGGATCCCCGGGAATTCTCGGCCCTTTCATTTCGGGCTCCTTTCGTCCCTCTTCACCTCGCAGCCCCACGGTTTGAGCTGCTCGGCGGCGGCCTTCCGCGCTTCCTCCTCCCGGCGGGGGGCGAGACGCTGACGCGCCTTCTCCGCCACCTCCGCCGCGGCCGCCGTCTGCGCCTCGCCGATCGCGGCGTTCACCCGCCGCTCCGCTTCAAAAGTCTCGGTGAGACGCGTGATCTCGTTCCTCAGCTGCTGGCGCCGCCGTTCCAGCTCGCGCCGGACCTCCGGCGTGGCGAGCAGCTCCCCGGATTCCAGCGAGCGCTCCGCCGACTGCGCCTCCCCGACCACCTCGGCCAGCGCCTGCGCCGCCGACACGCTCCTCACCGCCGCCTCCCGGCGAGACGCCTCCATGGCCGAGATCCGTCCCAGCTCTTCGCGGGAGACGGGGCCCAGTTTGTCGATCGGCGCCTTCCAGGGATCCTTGAGCGCGTCGTTCCAGAGCGCCGCCTTCTCCTTGCGGCGGACCTCATACTGCTCCATCACCGCCGTATTGCGAGCTTCGGCCCGGAGCGTCCCCGCCCCGATCTTCAGCGGCGGCACCAGCGTCTCGGGAATCCCCAGGTCGCGGTTCAGATCGATCTCCCGCACCGGCTTCCCGTCCAGGCCCCGGAGCTCCGAGGTCCGGCGGCAGGCTTTCTGCGCCTCGTCCAGCGCCATCCCCTGCTTCGCCTTGGCATCGAGACACTCCTTGATGGCCCGGGCCTGCGACTCGCGCTGGACGCCGTCGAGCGCCCGTTCCAGCGAACGGCAGCCGTCCAGCTCCTGCCCCAGCATCGTGTTGGCCGAGATGCGGTAGTGCTTGATCGCGTCGCACACGGTCGGCGACGCGTAGCAGGCGAGCACCAGGGCCGACCCGGCCAGTTCCGACTGCACGGCCGACAGCGCCCCACCCAGAAACTCCTCCTTCAGGTTCTTGGTGAAGAGGCTGCGGAAGCTGGCCTTGAGATCGAAGCTTCCGCACCCCAGGTCCGGCGCCGCGTCCAGCTGGATCGACGCCCGCTGAGGCTTCACGTCCTTCAGCTCCACGCCCGGAGGCAGACGCCGCCGCAGCTCCCGATCCCGCTCGATCAGGTCCTGGCCCAGGAGCAGCCCGAGGAACAGCAGGCTAGTCATGCGGCAGCTCCTTCATCAGCGCTTCGCGCGGCGTGAAGCCGCGCAGCACTTTCCCCCCGGCGACCAGTGTGGGCGTCATCGTCACGCCATACTGCGACCAGAGCGGGGATCCGGCCGGAACGCGGACGACGGGGAGTCCCTGCAGCTCCTGATCCTGCCGGGCGCACCAGGGGCAACCCTCGCGCGAGAAGTAGAGCAGCGGCGCCTCGGCCTTCCTCCCCTGCTCCGCCTCCACCGCCGCAATGGCCGCCCGCAGTCGTCGGAACCGCTCCTCCTGCCAGGCCAGATACGAGCGCGCAGTCTCGGCGCTCGGAGCGTCCAGCAGCCGCTTCACCGCCGGCGGCGCCGCCGAGTCCGCCCAGAGATCCGCCGCCGCGGGCTCCGACGCCTTCCGCCGGCTGTTCCAGAAGTCCACGTCCCGCCGCTCGAAGAACCGGCTGTCGTCCCCGACGAGCGCCCATAAGGCGATCAGCGCGCGCATTTCATCAGCTCCTTCACGTCGACCTTCGTCCCCGTCGCGACGTGGACCCGGTCCCCGCGCACGACGGCGACCGCCGGCAACCGCCGGATGCCGAGCTTCCTCGCCATCCGGAGGCCGTCCTCGTCGAACGGGCGGACGTCGCCGGCGGCCTGCACCGTGGCAAGGAACGCCTCCGAGGGCTCGCGGTCGCCGAAGTACCGCTCGACGAGCAGCACCGCCCGCACCTTCTCCCCCTTGACCTGCTCGAAAATCCGGGACGCATCCGGAGAGTCCGGCGAGAAGAAGATCCAGATCGTCGGAGCGTCCTGAGAGGAAGCCAGCCCGGCGACGAGCAAGGCAGCGAGCAGTTTCATAAAGACCCGTTCAACCCAAAGCCACGAAGGTCACCCAGAACACGAAGTTCCATTCACGACGCGGCGGATGCCCCGCTGCAGCACCGGGGTGCGGAAGTTCAAAAGAAGGCCAAGCCACTTTCCCGTGGGTCGGAGATAGGGTCACCTCGTGCACCAGGCACTCCTCGTAGATCGATTCGAAGAGTCCCGGTCCCAGCGCCCGGCGCACCGCATTGGCGGCTCCGATGATCCGGGGGGACACCGCCTTGATTTCTTCTTCGGTGTCCTTTGTGGCTTGTGTTCCATCATCCGCCTGAGGAGTGGGGGGGAAGGGGGAAAAGTCGGCAGGAAAAATGATCGGCCCGCATTATTGCCGTCCGGCCCACTACCCGGGTGGAGGACGAGCGAATGTGGAGCGTGAAAGACGGAAAGCTGTTCTGCAGACGCGATCCCGTCTCGGTGCGGCGCGTGGTGGTCCAGATGGTGATGGGGCGGGCCACGGGGCCGGTGCCAGACGAAAAGGCCCGGCACATGCTCCGGATGGAGCGGGCGTTGTCGCTCCGGAGCCTCTCGCAATCGCTCCAGGAGGAGCGGACCGCATGAGCCAGATGGAGCCGGTCTTCTGCCACTTCCCCGAGACGCTGCGGCTGGTGCAGGTGGTCCGGCTCCTCGACGAGTGCCTCCGGCAGCCGCCCGCGGAGGATGCGCGGGAGCGAATCCGGGGCCAAGTGCGTGACTTGATCGATCGCGGGCGCGAGATCGCCCGGGAGAATTTCGTGACGTAGACCCCGGCCGGCGCAGGCGGCCCGGGCCTGCACCCCTCGCGCGAGGGTGCAGGTCAGGGAGGTGCCGATGGCGCCGGACGGAGGGCCGCGCTCCGGACGATACCGGGACCGGTTCGTGCGGGAGACGGCCCGAAGGATCTACTTCCTCCTCGCCCTGTCGTCCCGGTTCGCCGAGCCGGCGCGGCTGATGGAGGAGCTGCGGCGGAGGCTCTGCCGATGCCGCGGCCGGGCCGAGGGGCGCTGACCCCCGGCCCGTTCTTTGAGATTGTTGCGCGAAGCTCTTTCTTGAAGCTTCGCTTTGCCGCCAGGACGGCGCCCCTCCTTGTGGAGCGGTGTCGGGGCACTTTGACTCCGGCATCGCTCCTGGTCAGCGATGCTGTTCCATGGGAGGGACTGACGATGGATGGCTTTCAGAGCTTCCTCGATCAGGTCCTGCAGACGGTGATCCTGGCCCTGCCGAGCTTGCTCGACTGGGTCATCACCCGGCTGAAGGGCTAGCGCCGACGGCGGCGTCAGGGCCGGCCACGGGGGGGATCCCCCGTGGCCCGGTCCCCCTGAGGGGCCCTATGGACTTTGGACGCTACGAGATCCTGGAAGAACGGGCGCGCGGCGCCTGCGGCATCGTCTATCAGGCGCGCGACCGCGAGCTCGACCGCATCGTCGCCCTCAAGGCGCTGCGACAGGACGACTCCGGCCCGCTTTCCCGCGAGCGCTTCCTCCGCGAGGCGCGGCTGGCCGCGTCCCTCGACCACCCGAACATCGTCAAGATCCTCGAGACCGGGGAACACGAGGGCCGGCTCTTCTACACGATGCCGCTGCTCGAGGGCGAGCTCCTGCGGGGGCCGCTGCCGCCCGCCGAAGCCTGCCGCCTCCTCGAGCGCGTCGCCCGCGCCGCCGCGCACGCCCACTCCCGCGGGATCGTCCACCGCGACCTCAAGCCCTCCAACATCGTCGTCTGCTCGGGCGAGCCCGTCGTGACCGACTTCGGCGTGGCGCGCGGCCCCGGAGATCCGCGGTTGACCGAGACCGGCGAACTGCTCGGCACCCCCGCCTATATGGCGCCCGAACAGGCCCGGGGAGACTCGCGCGAAGCCGACGGACGGGCCGACGTCTACTCCATCGGCGTCATGCTCCACGAGCTGCTCTCCGGCCGTCTCCCGCACAGCGCGCCGTCGTTCCTCGAGCTGTCGTCCAAGATCCTCAACGATCCCGCGCCCGACCTCGAAGGATTCGACCCCGCCCTGCGGAATCTCGTGCGCCGCTGCCTGGAGAAGAATCCGGCATCGCGGCCCGACGCCGTCGCGCTCGCCCGGAGCCTGGCCCGCTGGCTGCCGCGCCGGCCGTCGCGCTGGCCCGCGGCACTCCCGATACTCCTCGCCGCGGCCGCCGCCGCCCTGTGGGGCGCCGCGCCGTCCGACCGGCCGCCCCCCTCGATGATCCGGATCGGCGAGATCTGGATTGACCGCGAGGAGGCGCCGCCGCGCGCGGGAGGATATTCGTATCTCGACGCCGTCGCCTACTGTCTGCGCGCCGGCAAACGGCTGCCGACCGAGCCGGAGTGGGAGGCGGGGGCGGCTGAAGGCTGCCGGGATATGGCCGATCACCTGGCGGAGTGGACGGCGACCGAGGGACGCCCGGGGCGGGACACGCGGGTCGTGCGCGGCGGCCACTGGCTGAGCCCGCAGGACCGCCGGACGATCCGCGAGCGGCAGGAACTGCCCGTCACGAAGCGGTCGCCGACGCTCGGCTTCCGCTGCGCCAGCGCGTCGCCGCCTTAGGTGCCGTCGCGCACGAGCAGGTATCGGGTGTGGGGAAGCGCCGTCCGGGAGACGTGCTCCGGCAGCGTATGCTGGATCGCGACCCCCGGGACCAGGTCGATCTCCGCGACCTTGAACACGGCGCGCACGAACGCCGAACAGAAGGCCGAATCCCGGTCCGCTCCCTTGTCCATCGTCTTCCGCATCATCGCCCAATAGGTCTGGAGGATCCCGGGCAGGTCGTACTTGGTCCGCTTCGCGACCAGGTCGAGGCCGGCAACCACGACCCGCCGGACGTCCTTGTCCTTGAGCCCGAGATCCAGCACGGCCACGTTGGGCCACTCCTTTTCGCTGCCGTACTTGTCGATGCGGTTTTCCTGCACGCCGTTGCGGAGTTGCCCCTTGCCCATGTCGAAGTCGCTCTCGAGCAGCCAGTGCTCGCCGTCCACGCGCTCGCCCTCGAACACCGCGACGTGCGACCAGAGACTGGGCCTGGCCTCGTCGTTCATGTCCTTCTGCCCGACGCGGATCGCGCGGTCGATCCCCGAGCTGCCGCCGAACAGCCCCACGCAGCCGGGCTTGGCGTATTTCTTCATGAACTCCACGTTGCCCAGCGCGGTGATGCGGTGAATCCTGTTCTCGCCCATGTCCTATCGGATCCCGAAATCCCTGAAATCCTCCAGCGTCTCCTCGTACGTCACCGCGATGTCCGTGACGCGCGCCTCCTCCGGGCCGCGATAGCACCACTTGATGAGCTTCTCGACCTGCTCCCGCGTGCCCTGCGCCACGGCCTCGACGCGGCCGTCCGGGAGATTGCGCACCCAGCCCGTGACGCCGATCCCCTGCCCCTCGCGGCGGCACGACCAGCGGTACCCCACGCCCTGCACGATCCCGGAGATGAGCAGGCGCGCGCGGACCATCAGAGTTTCCGGAAGACCCCGACGACCACGCCCTGGACGTCGACGCGGTCGACGACGATCGGCGCCATCGTGCCGTTCGCCGGCTGCAGCCGGATCCTGCCGTTCTCCTTGTAGAAGCGCTTCAGCGTCGCCTCGCCGTCGTCGAGGAGCGCCACCACGGTCTCGCCGTTCCGCGCGGCGGGGGTCCGTTCGACGATGACATAGTCGCCGTCGCGGATATGGTCCTCGATCATGGAGTTGCCGCGCACCTCGAGGGCGAAGTAGTCCTTGCCGGCCTTCATGACCCCGAGCACGTCGAGTTCGTCCGGATGAACGATCGCCTCGATGGGCTTGCCGGCGGCGATCCGGCCGGTGACGGGCAGCCGGCGCGTGGAGGTCAGCACCTCGATCCCGCGGCGGCGGTAATAGCTCCGCTTGATGTGCCGGGACTTCTCGAGCTGGCGGAGGTGGCTCAGGACCGTGACCTTCGTGATCTTGAGGTGGTCGGCCACCTCCTGCAGCGTCGGCGAGTAGCCGTTGCGCTGCGTGAAGTCTTCGACGAACCTCAGGACTTCCAGCTGCTTGGGCGTCACGGTTTGTCCTTCTTGTCGGGGGCGGGGGGAGGCTTGTCGCCGTCGTCCTCCTTGAACGACTGCTTCACCGACGGCGGCCGCGACAGGACCCGCGCCGGCGGCGGCTCGAAGCCCTTCAGCGGCGTGCGCACCAGTCCGGGCGGCAGCTCGAAGTCCGCGTCGGGGATCTCACGCGCCTGCGCCGCCGTGACCTCGAACTGCTCGACGATGCGGTCCATGAAGAGCGTATAGCGGATCGTCCCTTTGGAGGGCAGGCCTCCGAGGGAGCGCAGCTTCTCGGCGACCGCCGGATGGAAGCCGCCCGCGGCCGACAGCGCGTCCATCCATCCCGGGGCCTGGAGGTTGGCGTTGACGTCGACGGAGATCCGGATGCGGTCGCCGTTCACGATCACCTCGCGCCGGAGGCCGTCGGACTTGAGCTCGACCTGGGGGGCCGCTGCGAACTGGTCGAAGCCCTGGAGGAGGTCGTCGAGTTCCTTCTCGTCGGCGGTGCCCGGGACGCGGGCCTTTGCCGCGCGGATCTCGTCCAGTCGCGTCTTCCGGAGGGCGGCGGCCTCGTCGAAGGTGAACTCCGCGTACTCCCGCGCCAGCGGGTCCGCCTTATAGATCTTCTTCAGGTCGCTGCGGATGATCAGGCGCTCGCCGAAGGTGAGGTCGAGGATGGCGAGGTTTCCGCCCTTGATGAGGATCCGTTCCTTCCGCTGGACCTCGTCGCGGCGGCCGAGCCAGTCGATCGTGGTCCGCTTGACGGTGCGCTCGACCGCCACCCCGTTCGACGAAGGGTCCTGCGCGAGGAGCGCGAGCACGGCCAGGGCGGCGAGCGTCATTCGTACCTCACGGCGGCCACCGGCTCCATCCTCGCCGCGCGCCGTGCGGGGAGCCAGCCGGCCAGCACGCTAACAAACACCGAAAATACCACGGAGCCGGCCGCCAGCCAGGCCGAAACGTGGAAGAGGCTGACGGTCGGCGGCAGGTCGAACACCGGATGGGCGATGAAGTTCAGCGCCTTCCCGATCAGCGCGCCCGCCGCCAGTCCGACCGTCCCACCCAGAAGCCCGATCGACGCCGCTTCCGCCAGAAAAAGGCGGCCGATGTCGCCGTTCCGGGCTCCCAGCGCCTTCATGATACCGATCTCCCGCGTCCGTTCAAGCACCGCCATCGCCATCGTGTTCGCGATCCCGAAGAGTGACACGACAAGACCGATGGCTCCGACGCAGGCCATGAAGCCTTCCAGCACCAGAAAGATGAGGTTGATGTTCTTGAGGAGCTCGACGGCGCTGAGGGTGGCGAATCCCGAGTTCCGCAGCCGACGGGCCACTTCCTCGGACTGCCGGGGATCGCTGAGGCGGACCTCGGCGGACAGGTAGCTTCCCCGCTTGGACGGCAGGAGCGGATGGGCTGCTTTTCGCTCTCTCAGCGAAAGGGCCTGATCGAGGGGAAGATAGATCTGGCGGCCCTTGAAGCCAAAGGCCTCGGTGTCGAGCACGCCGGCCACCGTATAGACATCTTCGTCCGGCGCTTCGGCGTCGTCCTGGAGGAACCCCGTGAACGTCACCTTCCGGTTCACCGCCTCCCCGGGCTTCAGGTTCACCCGGAGCTCCAGGAACGCCGTCGGCAGCAGGCAGACCTTGTCGGTGCGCGAGGTCCACATCGACCCGGCGACGATGTGCTTCGCATATCGGGCCTCCTCGTCGGCCCCGACGCCCTCGACCGGATAGACGACGGCGCCCTCCTTCCCTTCGATCGCGACGCGGAGGAACAGGTTCAGCTCCGGCCTCACGGACGCGATGCCCGGGATCGCGCGGATCTCGTCCAGGTCCTTGTCGGTCATGGGCAGCATCTGCGCGTCGAGGCCGAAGTTGAAGGGCGCGGCCTTCTTCTTGGCCGCGTCGCCCCGCACGCGGCGGACGGTCAGCGTCCGGAGCGATTCGTCGGTCTCGAAGAGCTGGACGACCTGGCGCTGGAGCCCGAGGCCGAGGGAAACCATGAGGACCAGGGAGGCGACGCCGACGACGACGCCGGCCGAGGTCAGCAGCGTCCGCCCCTTGCGGCGCGCGAGGTTCTCCCAGGCCATCGAGAGGGTGTCAGCGGCGTTCATCGCCGACCACCTTGCCGTCGCGAAGCTCGACCGTGCGCCGGGCGAAACCGTCCGCCAGGACGCGGTCGTGGGTCACGACGAGGATTGTCTTGTCCTTCAGCGTGCGGAGGAGCTCGAGGATCTCGGCGGCGGTCTTCGAGTCGAGGTTCCCGGTCGGCTCGTCGGCCAGGAGCAGGGGCGGATCGTGGACGAGGGCGCGCGCGATCGCGACGCGCTGCTGCTCTCCGCCGGAGAGCTGGCCGGGACGGTGCGCGCGGCGGCCTTCGAGCCCGGTCCGCGAGAGGAGCTCGGCGGCGCGCCGGGCGCGCTCGGCTTTCGGGACGCCGGCGAGCACCAGCGGCAGCTCGACGTTCTGCTGCGCGGTGAGGGTCGGGATCAGGTTGAAGAACTGGAAGATGAACCCCACGTCCTGCCGGCGGTAGAGGGCGAGCTCGTCCTCGCTGCTCTCGGCCAGGCGCTTCCCGCGGACGAAGACCTCGCCCGAGGTCGGCCGGTCGAGGCCCCCGATGAGCTGGAGCAGGGTCGACTTGCCGCTGCCGGACCGCCCCACGATGGCGGCGATCTCCCCCGTGGCGAAGTCGAGCGAGACGCCGTCGAGCGCGGAGAGCACGGTCTCGCCCATCACGTAGCGCCGGGTGAGTCGCTCGATCCGGACGAGTTCGGCCATGAAGGGGCCTATCCTGCCATCGCCCCCCACAAAATAGCCAGTCTATTTTGTGGAACACCACAAAGGTGACGGTCTTGTTTGTGGAAGCTCGACAGGAGCGGCGGGTTCCGATAGGCTTCGGACCGCCATGAGCACCGAGGCCCCGCCCTCCGCCGGCCGGCGCGCCGCCTTCGTGTTCATCTTCATGACCGTCGCCCTCGACGTCCTCGCGCTCGGCGTCATCATCCCCGTCCTCCCCAAGCTGGTGAAGACCTTCGTCGGCGGGGACGCCCCGAAAGCCGCCCACCTCTTCGGCCTCTTCGGCACCGTCTGGGCCCTGATGCAATTCCTCTGCTCGCCGTTCCTCGGCATGCTGTCCGACCGCTTCGGCCGCAGGCCCGTCATTCTCCTCTCCTGCCTCGGACTCGGCGTCGATTACTTCGCGATGGCGATGGCCCCGACCCTGGCCTGGCTCTTCGTCGGCCGTGTCGTCTCCGGCATCACCTCCGCGAGCATCGGTGCCGCGGGGGCGTACATCGCCGACGTCACTCCGCCTGAGAAGCGGGCCGCCAGCTTCGGAATGCTGGGCGCCGCGTGGGGGCTCGGCTTCGTGCTGGGTCCGGCGATGGGCGGGCTCCTGGGCGGCATCTCCCCGAGGCTCCCGTTCTGGGTGGCCGGCAGCTTGAGCCTGGTCAACGCGCTCTACGGGCTTTTCGTGCTCCCGGAGTCCCTTTCGCCCGAGCGCCGGGTCCGCTTCTCGTGGAAGAAGGCCAACCCGATCGGCGCCCTCGTCCTCCTCCGCTCCTATCCCCGCCTCACCGGGCTTGCGAGCGTCTTCCTCCTGTATCAGCTCGCCCACCAGGTACTGCCCAGCGTCTTCGTCCTCTACACCGACCACCGCTACGACTGGAAGGAGCGCGACGTCGGGCTCTGCATGACGGGGGTCGGGATCTGCGGGGTCATCGTCCAAGGCGGCCTCGTCAAGCGGATCGTCGCGCGCATCGGGGAGCGCCGCGCGATGCTGACCGGCCTCGTCTTCGGCATGGCCGGCTTCACCATTTACGGGATGGCGACCACCGGAACCGGGATCCTGCTCGGCATCCCGGTCTTCTCCCTGATGGGCCTCTTCGGACCCTCGGCGCTCGGCCTGATGTCCCGGGTCGTCGACCCCACCCAGCAGGGACAACTGCAGGGGGCCAACAGCTGCGTCGGCGGCATCGCCGGACTGATCGGACCGGGACTCTTCACCACGGCGTTCGCCGAGGCCATCCGTCCCGACCGCACCTGGAACCTCCCCGGCGCGCCCTTCCTGCTGGCCGCCTCCCTCCTCGGCGCGGCCTTCCTCCTGACGCTGATCTTCACGCGCCCGTCCGCCCCGCGCGTCGCGGATTGACTTCGATCTTCGACCCCCGATATACTGAATTCATGAAGAAGATGCTGTGCCTCCTGCTCCTGGCCGCCGCCGGCTGCACCTATCCCGCGTATACCGTCCGCCGGGTCCTCCCCAGCGAACCTCCCGTGTCCCGGGAGGAGCTCGAGCGGCTCTCCAACGCCGGCGTCTCCGAATCGGTCGTCAATGAGCTTCTCGAGAAGCGCGGCGCCCAGCCGCTGACGACCGACGACCTGGTCGCGCTCAAGAACGCCGGGGCCCCGGATCCCATCGTCCAGAAGGCCATCGCCTCCGAGCGCAAGATCGTGGAGAGGGTCTACGTCGAGGAGTACCCCTACTATTATGGCTATCCCTACTACGGGTATCCGTACTACTACGGCTACCCCTACACCAGCGTCTCGTTCAGCTACGGCGTGGGCTGGGGCTGGGGCTGGGGCGGCGGCTACTACCACGACGGATACCCCCGCGGCTACGCCGGCGTCCACGCCTATCGCTGACGGGTTCTATAATCTCCTTGACCGTCCCCCGTGCCGGGGCCTAAGCTCCTGACCATGGCCGCGAAGGAATCGAAGAAGTCCGAAAAATTCAAGATGACCTTCCCCGCCAAGATCGTCGGGGAGCCCATCATGACCAAGCTCTCGCACGACTTCGGGGTCAGCTATAACATGATCCGCGGCCGCATCACCGACAAGGGCGCCTGGCTCGACGTCGAGCTGCTCGGAGCCCCCAAGAACATCGAGCACGCCCTCACCTTCCTCAAGGATCGCGGCGTCACCGTCGCCCCCCTCGAAAACTGAAGCCGGATCCGCGGCGCGGATCCGTCATCCCCCGTGGATCACCTTGCGCGGCTTGAGCCCCAAGTCCGCCTTCTCCCCGATCCCCACGAAGCGCGGGCCGCAATAGACGCGGACGATCCCGCCGACCGGACGATCGACCACGCGGCCGTTCTCGAAACGGTGCAGCTCCTCGGTCGTCAGGCGGATCTCCGGCAGGTGCAGCAGCGCCGCGTCCATCGGCAGCAGCTCGGTCGACGCGTCCTCCACGCGGAACGGACCGCAGGCCGTGCGCCGCAGCACCGTGACGTGGCCGCCCAGATCGCGCGCGATCGACCTCACATAGAGGCCCTTCGAGCCGCGCACCCGGAACCTCGCCCGCGGCGGCTCGTACGACAGCAGCGCCAGCTCGTCCACGCGCACCCGCCGCTCCGGCGCCTCGACCTCGCGGCCCTTCCGGGCGTATTCGTACAGCTTCCGGCCCTCGACCTTCACGGCCGAGTACTTCGGCGGCCGCTGGACGATCTCGCCGAGCAGCTTTGCCGACGCCGCCTGGAGCTCCGCGCGCGACAGCACCGGCCGCTCCCCGATCCGCGGCCCGTCCGCGTCGTCCGTCTCCGTCAGGATCCCGAGCTCGAACTCGACCTCGTACGTCTTGTCGTACTGCATGTACTCCAGCAGCCGCGTCGCCTTCCCCACTCCGAGGAGGAGCAGCCCGGTCGCCAGGGGATCCAGCGTCCCCGCGTGGCCGACGCTCCGCTCCCCGAGTTCGCGGCGGACGGCGTCGACGACATCGTGCGATGTCTTTCCCTGGGGCTTGTCGACCAGTAGAATTCCGTCCATGCTTTACGTGCTCGCGACGCCGATCGGCAACCTCGAGGACCTGTCGGCGCGCGCGCTCCGCATCTTACGGGAAGTGGACGCGATTGTCAGCGAAGACACGCGCACGACGATGAAGCTGCTCGCCCGCCACGAGATCCGCAAGCCGCTCATCGCCTATTTCCAGTACAGTCCTCCCCGGCGCCTCCAGGAGATCCTCGAAAAGCTGAAGGCCGGACAGTCGATCGCGCTCGTAACCGAGTCGGGGACTCCGGGCGTCAGCGACCCCGGCGCGCGGCTCGTCGACGCGGCCTTCGATGCGGGCATCAAGGTCGTCCCGCTGCCCGGCCCCTCGGCGGTCGCCGTCGCGGCCTCCGTCTGCGGATTCGGCGCCGACGCCTTCCACTTCGCCGGCTTCCTCCCGAAGAAGCCCGGCAAGAGACGGAGGATGCTGGAAACGATGAAGGCCCTGGAGGTGACGCTGATCTTCTTCGAGTCGCCTTATCGCGTGGCCGCCCTGCTCGACGACGTCCAGGCCGTGCTCGGGGACCGGCGGATCACCGTCTGCCGGGAGCTCACGAAGCTGCACGAGGAGGTGTGGCGGTCGACGGTGTCGAAGGCGATCGAGAAGTACAGAAGGGAGGAGCCGCGCGGCGAGTTCACGCTCGCCGTCGAGGGCCTGCCCGCCGAAGCCTCCGAGGAGGAGGACCTACATCCCGATCTCAAGCCCGACGAGATAGGATAGGTTCAGCGAGAAGTTCGTCGACGTCTGGTGGAAGTCGGTGTTGATGCCGTCGATCACGAGACCGACCTTCAGCCGCAGCATTTCCCAGAGGCGCGCCGTCACGGCCGCCTCGCCCGTGACCGTAAACCCGATTTCGTTGCGGACCACCGACGAGTCGAGCCACGTCGGACCGACGCCGCCGCCCAGCACCAGGGCGAACTCCGGATGCAGCGGGACGTGGATCCCGGCCCCGAAGAGGAGCGCCTGCATGCGGATGTCCTCGGGCGGCGCCGAGGTGGGACCGTTCCCGAACTCGTTGTAGCGGTAGGTCATGTGGACCGAGATGTGCGGGAAGATCTCGACGCCGTACCGGACGTAGAACCCCATATGCGACTTGAGCTGCAGGTCGCTGCTGAAGTCGGTGTACATCGCGCCGGCCTCGAGCTCGCTGTGCCGGTAGAAGAACTCCATCGGGGTGAGCGAGGCGGTGTCGTCGGGCCGCTGCCGGTCGTTCTCCACGTCCTGCCGTTCGCGGGGCTCGTCCTCGAGCGACATCGTGAGCGGGAGCCCCAGTTCGTCGGCGCGCGCGGCGGCCGCGGCCGCGAGAAGGAGCGGGAGCGCGAGGACGAACGGCTTCATGGACGGTCTCCCTTCAGGTACTCCAACCTATACATCGGCTGGAACGCCGGATCTATTGAGAGCAAAAGAGAGGCGGCGTCAGGATCCGAGGCGATCAAGGATTCCCTCGAAGACCCGCTGAGCGGGGGCGCGGGCGGGATTGCCCCCCATATAGGGGACTTCGCCGAGCAGCGGCGCTCCGGTCAATTCGACCATCGCAGCGGGATTCAGCCTCTCCGCCAGGCCCTTCCGCGACCGGGTCGAGTGATTGACGACCAGACCCAGGACGCGCAGCCCCAGGGTGCGGGCGGCGTGGAGGGTGAGAGCCGTGTGATTCAGGGTGCCGAGGGAAGGCCGGGTCACGATCACCAGGGGGAGCCGCAGCTTCCGGGCCAGATCGACGACCGTGAACCCGGTGAGCAGTGGGACGAGGAGTCCTCCGACTCCTTCGACGATCATCGGGGCGTGACGGCGGCGCAGGGTTTCGTAGGCTTTCCAGACTTTGGCGAGCCGGATGGGCTTCTTCGCCACCTGCGACGCCATCAGCGGGGCCAGCGGCGGCTTGAGGCAGACGGGATTGATGAGCTCCAGGGGGTCGTCGACGCCCGCCGCCCATTTCAGGAGCTCCGCGTCCTCGGAAACCAGGCGTCCCCGGACCGTTCGGGCGCCGCTCGCGAACGGCTTCATGACCCCGACGGACAGCCCGCGCCGGTGCAGGGCGGCCGCCAGCCCGGCGCTGATGAAGGTTTTGCCGATGCCGGTATCCGTTCCCGTGACCAGAAACGAGGGGATCACGGGAGGGAAGGAACCGTCACGGTTATCCCTGCTCGGAGGGGTCGCCGCCCTCGGAATCCGAGCTGTCCGCGGCGTCGTCGGCGGCGGTGGTCGACGGTCCGGCGGCGGCCGCCTCGCCCTCCGCCTTGATGTCCTTGTACCACTCCTTGGGGAAGCGGCGCGTGTTCTTGCAGTCGGGATAGCCGCTGCAGGCGATGAAGCCGCCGCGACGGCCGTAGCGGATCCGGAACGGCTTGCTGCACTTCTCGCAGTCTTCCTTCCAGTCCTTCGGAATTTCCAGCCGCTTGTTGCCCCGCGGCAGCGACCGAGTCCCGCGGCAGTCCGGATACCGCGTGCAGGCCAGGAAGCGCCCCAGCCGGCCCGACTTGATCACCATCGGCGCCTGGCAGAGATCGCACTTCTCGCCCTTGGCCTCCTCCGACGGCAGCGACTTGGTGTTCTTGCACTCCGGGAAGCCGGCGCAGCCGAGGAAGCGGCCGTACTTGTTCCAGCGAATCATCATGGGCTTGGCGCATTTCGGGCAGACCTCGCCCGACGCCTCCTGGCCCTTCTCGCTCTCCATCTCCTCCTTGGCCTTGTCGATCCCCTTCATGAAGGGATCGTTGAACTCCTTGAGCACGTCGGTCCACTTCCGCTCGCCGTCCTCGATGTCGTCGAGGTTCTTCTCCATCTTCGCGGTGAAGCCCAGCTCCATGATGTCGTTGAAGTGCTTCACCAGCTTGTCGTTGATCAGGGTGCCCAGCTCCGTCGGGAAGAGCTTGCGCTCCTCGTTGCGGACGTAGCCGCGCTCCTGGATCGTCGAGATGATCGGCGCATAGGTCGACGGGCGGCCGATGCCGTTGCGCTCCAGCGCCTTGACCAGCGACGCCTCCGTATAGCGCGCCGGCGGCTCCGTGAAGTGCTGATCTCCGGTCAGGTCCTTCAGCTCGGGCTTGTCCCCCGCCTCGAGCGGCGGCAGGATCTGCTGGTCCTTGCCGAGCGCGTGACCGAGCAGCGCCGTGAAGCCGTCGAACTTCAGCTCGCGGCCCTTCGCGGCGAAGGTCGCCCGCCCCGCCTTGATCTCCGCCTCGGTGAGCAGGTACTGGGCGGGCTTCATCTGACAGGCGACGAAGCGGCGCCAGATCAGGCGGTACAGGCGGTACTGGTCCTCGGTCAGGTATTGTTTGATCTCGTCGGGCTTGCGCGTGACATAGGTGGGACGGATCGCCTCGTGCGCCTCCTGGGCGCCCTTGCGCGCCGCCCGCAGCACCGGCTTCTCCGGCACGTAGTTCGGGCCGAAGTCCTTGGCGATCAGGGCGCGGACCTCGTCCAGCGCCTCGTTCGCGATGCGGAACGAGTCCGTGCGCATGTAGGTGATCAAGCCGACCGCGCCCTCGGACCCGAGCTCCACGCCTTCGTAGAGCTGCTGGGCCATCATCATGGTCCGCTTCGCGGAGTAGTGCAGCCGCGTCGAGGCGGCCTGCTGCAGGAGGCTCGTGGTGAACGGCGGGGGCGGCTGCTCCTGCCGTTCCTTCTGGCGCACCTCGACGATCTCGAAGACTTCCTTCTTGAGCTCCTCGACCAGCGACTTCGACTGCTCCGTGCTCGAAACCTGGATATAGGGACGCTTCTCGGTCGATTCGCCGGCAAGCCCGATCTCCTTGCCGTCGAGCTTCGTCAACGTCGCCGAGAAGATCGTGCCGTTCTTGTCGAGCTTGGCGATGATCGTCCAGTATTCCTCGGGCTTGAAGGCCTTGATCTCGCGCTCGCGCTCCACGATCAGGCGGACGGCCACCGACTGCACCCGCCCGGCCGAGAGGCCGCGCCCGACCTTCTTCCAGAGCAGCGGCGAGAGCTTGTAGCCGACGATGCGGTCCAGGAAGCGCCGCGCCTGCTGGGCGTTCACGCGGGGCATCGAAATGTCGCCCGGGCGTTTGAACGCCTCCTCGACACCGCGCTTGGTGATCTCGTTGAAGGTGACGCGCCTGGCTCGCTCCTTCGGGATCTTGAGCGCCTCGACCAGATGCCACGCGATGGCTTCGCCTTCGCGGTCGGGGTCCGGCGCCAGGTAGACCATTTCCGAGCTCTTGGTAAGCGCCTTCAGCTCGGAGACGATCTTGGTCTTCCCCTTGATGGTCTGGTAGGTCGGCTGGAAGTTGTTCTCGACTTTGATCCCGAACGCCCGCTCGGGGAGGTCCCGGACGTGCCCCATGCAGGCCTTCACCACGAAGCCCGTGCCCAGGATCTTGTTGATGGTCTTGGCCTTGGCGGGGGATTCGACGATGACGACGGGCTTGCCCTTGGGGGCCTTTTTGGACTTCTTTTTGGGCTTCTCCGGGGTCTCGCCGTTGCCGTCGACGGGGGTTTCCGCAGCCTCGGCGGCGGGCTCCGGGGCGGGCTTTTCGACGGCCTTCTTCGGGGTCTTCTTTTTTGGCTTCGGGGCGGGCGCGGCCTCTCCGCTAGCCTCGGGAGGGGCCGGAGGGGCGTTCAGGGCTTCCGGCTCGGCAGGGGCGTCGTCGACCTTCTTTTTCGGCTTTTTTCCAGCCATGTCCGCGAGGATTATGTCCCCGTCTACTTTAAAATGTCAAGGGGGCGGCCCATTATGGGGAAACCGGGGTCCTCCGGGCGCGCATCCGGAACGGGAAATCCCAGCGCCGGACCTTGATGAGGGCCAGGAAGATCTCCACCGTGGTCCACCCCAGGTTGACGAAAATGCTCCAGCGGCGGATCGTGTGGGCGGCCAGGCCGATGTCGTCCTCCCAGATCACCGAGGTGAACTGCACGATCCAGAGGATGAACATGCCGGCGGCCTCCCACCACTCGAATTTCATGTTGAAGAGGAGGATCATGCAGAGGGCCGCCTGGGTGGCCGTCAGCAGCACCTCCTCCTTCTGGTCCTCGGTGAAGAGGATGGGGGCGTACCAGCGCCCCGACGAGACGGCGTAGACGATGGGGATCATGGCCACGAGCATCGTCATCTGATTGATGTTGGAGGAGAGGAAGTTCATGAGGCCCATCTTGGCCTTGCCTTCCTTCATCGCCCAGCCATACGCGCTGACCTTCTCGGGGAACTCCGACATGAACGGCGCGATCCACTGGATGAAGAAGTAGCCGGAGATGCCGACCAGCGCGGCCAGCGACTGGAGGCTGTTAACGAAGGGGTGGACGCAGAGGTAGAGAATGACGCCGCCGCCGATGAAGATGGAGGCCACGCCGATCACGCGCCCGTGCTTGCCGCGGCGGAGCACCACCCGGGCCAGGAACGGCAGCTCGTCGATCGACTCGTCCTCCTCCTCGGGCGGCATGCGGAGCAGCAGGAACATGTACATGACGTAGAAGCCCAGCAGCACGACGGAGTCGAGCAGGTCCAGCCGGCCGCGGTAGACGATGAAGAAGAAGTAGATCGTGGGGGGGAAGAGCGACACGATCTCGACCGAGTGGAAAGGATCGAGGCTGATCGCCTTCTCCACCGTCGTGTTCTTCCGGTTCATCCACGCGCGGATGAAGTAGACGGTCGGCATCCCGAAGCCCATGAGCAGCCGGATCGACCCGGTGAAGTTGGCGGTCACCAGCGAGTCGCTGTAGCCCTCCGTATGCCGCGCCGCGTTCCAGGCGATATCGGCCTCGACCGCGAACTCCGGCAACGTCTGCAGCCAGGCGAGCAGCGCCAGGGCCAGCCCCTGCGAAACCATGAATTGCAGCGCCTCCGCGCCCCAGGCGATCAGGAACGCCGACCCCACGATGAGCGGGGCGGACCAGAGGAAATGGATCCAAGACCCGCCCGAGGAGACCGCGGCGCCGGTCAGTCCCAGGGTCAGGGCCGCGAGGATGCGCATCATGCCGTTACGAATTCACCACAACGGGGCGGAGGACACAACCGAAATCGATGAAGAGAGAACACAAAGACACCAGGAACACGAAGGCCACAAAGAAGGACGGTTTCATGGCGCTCCTGCGTACCGCGATTCCGACGGGAATCCTGCCCGCGGTACCCCAGGACTTGAAGAGGAGCCCAAGGACACCGGGGACCCAGAGACCACAAAGAAAGGGTAGTGTTGTGGGGCTTTCCCGCGCAGCATTCCGTCCCAAGGCTTGGGGATGGATGCTATTTCGTCCGGGTCATCTCGAGGGGTGGGGGATCTTCTCGGGGTTCTCGAGTGTCTTTGTGTTTCTCTTAATGCGCGAACTTCTGCCGCCATTCCAGCCGCAGCGCCATCACCTCGGACACGATGTCGTCCCGCAGGGAGATGAGCTTGTGGGTGACGTGGTCCGCGCCCTTCTCGGGAAGGTGGTGGGCGCCGCGGATCTCGTGCAGGGCCTGGAGGGCGAGGTGCGTCGCCCGGAGCGCGCGCTTCAGGTACGCGATCGAGAAGCCGATCTCGGCCTCGTCGAGCCGCCCCACCCCGGCCGCGATCATGGCGCCGGTCATGTACGCGTTCAGGACCAGCTCGTCGACGGGCTTCGGGTCGCGCTTGCGGCGACGCGGACGATAGAGCCGGGAGACGCGGTGCACGTAGGTGCCGAAGCGCAGGGCCTTCCGGTAGAGCGGGTGCTTCTCGAAATCCTGGAGCGCCTCGATCTCCGGCTCCGTCGGCTGCAATTTCTTCAACATCCGACGCGTTTTCGGGCTGTTGAGGAACTTTTCAGCCTCGTACTCGTCCAGCGGTCCGTTCGGCTCGGGCATGGGGCCTAATAAATAGCGAGGTCGGTTTGGCGGCACAAGAGAAATCCGTTAGAATCGCGGCATGCTGAAGGAGGCCTTAACAAAGCTCGCGGCGGCCCAGGATCTCTCCGCCGACGAGGCCGCGGCCGCGATGGGCGAGATCATGGACGGCAGCGCCACGCCCGCCCAGATCGCGGCCTTCCTGACCGCGCTGCGGATGAAAGGCGAGACCGTCGACGAGATCGCCGGCTCCGCCCGCGCGATGCGGCAGCGCTCGGTGAAGATCGACGCCGGCCCGGGCGTCGTCCTGGACACCTGCGGCACCGGCGGCGACGGCCTGGGGACCTTCAACATCTCCACGATCTCCGCGTTCGTCGTCGCGGCATGCGGCGTCAAGGTCGCCAAGCACGGCAACCGCGCGGCGAGCTCGAAGTGCGGCAGCGCCGACCTGCTCGAGGCCCTCGGCGTCCAGCTCGAGAACCCGAAGGAGAAGCTCGAGGGCATCCTCCGGGAGGTCGGCTTCGTCTACCTGCACGCGCCGAATTTCCATCCCGCCATGAAGCACGCGGCGCCGGTCCGGAAAGAGCTCGGCTTCCGCACGATCTTCAACCTGCTCGGCCCGATCTGCAACCCCGCGGGCGCCAACGTCCAGGTCATCGGCGTCTTCGCGCCCCACCTGACGAAGCCGATCGCCAAGGTGCTTCAGGCCCTCGGGACGACGCGGGCGTTCACGTTCCACGGCCATGGCGGCCTCGACGAGCTGTCGACGACCGGATGGAACACCGCGATCGACATGAACGCCGGGAAGCTGATGGACGTGTCGATCGGCCCGGAGACGGTCGGGGTGCCGGTCGCCAAGGGCGCCGACCTCCTGGGCGGCGATGTCGCGGAGAACGTCGCGATCGCGAAAGCGATCCTCGCAGGAAAGAAGGGCCCGAAGCGGGACATCGTCGTCATGAATGCGGCGATCGCGCTGGTGGCGGCCGGCCGGGCGAAGAATCCCAAGGACGGCGCCGCCAAGGTCTCGGACGCGATCGATTCCGGCGCGGTGAAAGACAAGGTCGACCAATTCGTGGCGGCGACCCGCTGATGGCCGTCATCATGGACCCGAAGTTCTGCTCGCGCTGCGGGGCGCCGATGGTGAAGTCCGTTCCGCCCCACGACCAGCGTTCGCGCCACGTCTGCCCGAAATGCCAGTTCATCCACTACCTCGAGCCGAAAGTCGCCTGCGGCACCATCGCGGAGGTCGACGGCCGTTTCGCCCTGATCCAGCGCGGGATCGAGCCGCGCAAGGGCTTCTGGAGCTTCCCCTGCGGCTTCATGGAGATCGACGAGACGACCGAGCAGGCGGCGATGCGCGAGACGAAGGAGGAGACGGGCCTCGACGTCGCGCTCGAGGGCCATCTCGGGACCTATTCCTACCCGGACAACTTCTACGGCGGCGCGATCGTCGTGGTCGTTTATCGCGCGAAGATCCTGGCCGGCACGCTCAAAGCCGACGACGACTGCATCGACGCCCGTATGATCGGGTCGAAGGAAATCCCCTGGGACCAGCTGGCCTTCAAGTCGAGCATCTCGGCCATCCAGGACTGGCTCAAGCACAAGGGTCTATCGCAGTAGTCCCACAAACAAGCCAGTCTTGTTTGTGGGGTCCCGGATTCCCCGCGCCGATCCAGTCCCTTCGGACAACGAAGGGCGGGGTGAGCCATCGGGGGTGAACGATGGCTCGTGCAATCCGCGCGTTCCTGGTCCTCTCCTGCCCGACGCTGGTCCGCTGCGGGGGCGGGGGCGGCGAAAGCGGCATCCATCAAGGCACCGGAAACCTGCCGCCCGGCTGGCAGACGACCGATATCGGCGCCGTCGGCTCCGCGGGCAGCATCCTCCATCTCGGCGGCCAGTACTCCGCCACCGGATCGGGCGCGGATATCTGGGATAACGCCGACGCCTTCCACTTCGTCTACCGCAGCCTGACCGGCGACGGCGAGATGGCCGCGCGCGTCGTCAGTCTCGCCAACACCGACGCGTGGGCCAAGGCCGGCGTCATGATCCGCGAATCCCTGGGCCCCGGCTCGACGTTCGCCAGGAGCGTCGTCACATCCTCGAACGGCACGTCCTTCCAATACCGGCCGCTGACGGAGCAGAGCTGCGCCCTCGCCTTCGGACCGTCGCAGCCCGCCCCTTATTGGGTTCGCATCGTCCGCGTCGGCAACAGGCTGAGCGGGTACGCGTCGGCCGCGGCGCCTCGTGGACCCTCATCGCCGGCCAGACGATCAGCATGGGCGCGACCGTCTATATCGGGCTCTGCGTGACCGCGCACAACAACTCGGCCGTCTCGGCCGCGACGTTCGACTCGGTGACGTGGACCGGCTCCGCCAGCTTCGCCGTCGCCGGGCTCGGGCCCGACGTCCGCCTCCTCGTCGCCAGCGTGTTCGACGGCCCGCACGCGACGTTCGCCGGCGTCTACGTCCAGGTCGTCGACGGCCACGTCATCAGCCGCGGGACGGTGACGGTGACCGTCGGCGGCTCGAATCCGACGACCGGCGTCGGCAACCACCCGGCCGCGTTCCGATCGGTGCGGTCGAACCTCGTATCAGTGGCGCCAGGCCAGAACGTGCAGCTGACCGCGGACGCGTTCGACGTCGAGGGGAATACGCTCGACTATGGGTGGGCGCCCGCCAGCGGCGGGACGATCACGGGGACGGGCCCGACGGTGACGTGGACGGCGCCCGCGGCGGGGTCGGGCCGTCCCGCGAAGGCGGGCTTATGGATCTGGCCGGGATCGCGTTCGTCGGGCGCGCCGCGACCGCGCACTTCTGCGACACGTGGATGCCGACGTGGGCTTCAGACGGGACGATGTATTCGCCGTGGCAGGACGGCGTCTTGATGACGTCGCCCTTCGTCAATATGGGCGGCCGGCACGCGGGCGATCCGACGGCGCTGAACGGCTGGGGCAAGATCGTCGGCATCGATCCCCAGGACCTGCTGCTGACGAACGCCGGCGAGCTGGCGGGCCCGCGCGGGAACTGGTCGGGCCGCTACCCCGCGGCGATCTTCGCCAAGGACGGCGTGGTCTATTATGGCGTGCGTTCGACGGCCGTCTACGACACCAACGGCAACCTGTCGACAGATCCGAACACGAACTACCGCTACGCGAGCGGGACCTTCATCGGGTTCCATACGTCGACGGACGGGGGCGCCAGCTGGTCGGCGTCGCCCAACGCGGACGCGCCGCTGGTCAACGAGCCGCACGGCGGCAACCAGCGTCTGAAGTTCGGCCAGCCCTATCAGGTCGACTTCGGGAAGAACCAGGAGCGCTCGCCGGACGGCAAGGTGTACTTCGTGTCGAGCGGCTCGACGGACACGAGCGCAGGAACGGACCATCTGAACGACGATCAAGTGTACCCTGTGCAGCGCGACGGCGACGGCGTCGGCGGGAGGGATCAACAACATCGCCACTTGGGAGTTCTGGAACGGCGGCGGCTGGTCGGGATCACCATCGGCCGCGTCGTCGATCTTCGAGTGGCGCAATCACGTGAGCGGAGCGACGATGACGTGGAACCCGGGGCTGGGCAAGTACCTGATGCTGTTCTAGAAGAACGGCTACTCGGTGACGGGGACGAAGACGGACTTCGGCGAGTTCGACAGCTATACGGTGGAGTCGTCGTCGATGACGGGCCCGTGGAAGCTGGTGCACTACTGGCCGTCGTTCGGCAAGCAGGCTTGTTATCCGAACCTGCCGTCGAAGTTCCTGTCGTCGGACGGCCGGAACGCCTGGCTCTGGTACGGCTCGAACTTCTCCCCCTGGGACCGCGAGCAGGACCCGCCCGGGAGCGGCTACCACCTCTGCGAACAGCGCATCCGGTTTCTCACCGCGGCGGATACGCTGTAGGATTTCATTTATCCAATACTGTCGAGTGCCTGTGTTCAGTGACGAAGTCGGCAATCACTGCGAGGACCTAGAGCCTCTGGCAGTCCGTAGTGAAATCAGAAGTGAAATGACTAGTGCAGCTCCAAGATATCCAGAAATCACACCAACCTTTGGCATCATCCATTCAAATCGCACGGACCCCGAAACTCCGACCAGATCTGAGGACCATGCAAATAGAAAGACAAGCGCATCGAGCAATAGCAGTACTAGAAGAGCTGTTGGAATACCCCTTGGCTTCCTCTCACACCGGAATCAAACTGCAATTTCTTGGTGTCTATTTGGCTGAACTGCTCCCACAGAACATTTGTCCTGTTGCCCGCTCATGAGGACTGCTTACCTCTTCTCCCCGAGTTCCTCGATCGTGATGTTGCGGAAGGAGACCTCCGACTTCGCGCCGCCGTGGATCTGCAGACCGATCAGGCCCTCCTGCTCGAGGGTCTTGTCCTCTTCCGTATAGTCGATCGTCTGCACGCCGTTCAGCTTCAGGACCACCCGCGGGCCCTCGCAGCGGATCTCGTACGTGTTCCAGTCGCCGAGCTTCTCCGTCTTCTTGATCAGCTCCGCGTCCGCCTTCGCCATCACCTTGTTGCGGCGGGACTCGTCGTAGAGGCTCCCGGTCCAGCCCACGCCGATGTCCGCCTGGTACCCCTTCATCTCGTTCGCCGGCTTGTCGATCCGGCGACTGCGGATCTGCACCCCGCTGTTGATGAAGCCCTCCGTTCCCGTCAGCTTGTACTCCAGCTTCAGGACGAAGTCCTTGTAGGCCTTCTTCGTCGCCAGGAACTCGTTCTGCTTGTTCCCTTCCAGCGAGCCGCCGACGATGACGCCGTCGGCCACCCGCCAGACCTTCTCGCTCCCCTCCCAGCCGTCCAGGGTCTTGCCGTCGAAGAGCGGCACCGCCTGCGGCCGCGTCGAGGTCGCAATCATGCACAGTAGCGCGAGATGTCTCAGCATTCGGTCCTCCCTGCTTTCTTAGACCATACGTCTGCGGCGTGCTATCCTAACCGCCCATGAGAACAATCTTCGCCCTTATTCTCCTCGCCGGCTGCAGCAGCGCCCCCGCCCGGAACGCCGACGGCGATGTCGAGATCTTCGACGGCAAGACCCTCGTCGGCTGGTCCGCGCCCGACATGAGCTACTTCTCCGTCGCCGACGGCGCCATCACCGGGGAGGCGACCCCCAAGCATCTGCCTCCGATCAACCAGTTCATCGTCTGGCAGGGCGGCACCGTGAAGGACTTCGACCTGCGCTTCAAGTTCCGCATCACCGGCCCCAAGGCCAACTCCGGGATGCAGTTCCGCAGCACGGTGAAGGAGAAGGGCCTGGTCCACGGGTATCAGGCCGACATCGCGCTGAACGGCCCCTACCTGGGCGGCATCTGGGACGAGTACGGCCCCCGCAAGTCCCTCGCCGCCCGCGGCGAAAGCGTCGTCATCGACGAGGACGGCAAGAAGACCGTCACCAAGTTCGCCGACCCCGCCGACCTCGTCCAGGGCGTCAATATCGGCGACTGGACCGACTACCGCATCCTGGCCCAGGGCAGCCATATCGTCCTCGAAATCAACGGCCGCAAGGTGAGCGAGCTGGTCGACCGCGACCGCGAGCACGCCGCCGCCGAAGGCGTTCTCGCGATGCCCATCATCTCCGAGCCCATGCGGGTGCAGTATAAAGACCTCCGCCTCAAGAGGTTGTAGTGTAATCGGGGACTCGGAGTCACGGATTGCACACTCGGGTCTTGCACCCGGCCCCCCCGGCGGCTTAGAATTCAACGCCCATGCTGAAAATCAAGATCTGCGGGATCACCCGACCCGAGGACGCGGTCGCCGCAGGCGCGGAGGGCGCCGACTATGTCGGCCTCATCTTCGCCAAGTCCGCCCGCAGGATCGAGGTCAAGACCGCCCAGGACATCCTCTGGAACCTCCCCCGCGGCGTCGAAGCCGTGGGCGTGTTCATGAACCAGACCCTCGACGAGGTCCGCCGCATCCTGGACGCGACCGGGCTCAAGATCGCCCAGCTCCACGGAGACGAATCGCCCCGCTTCTGCAAGGAGCTCGGCGTCCCCGTGATCAAGACGTTCGACACCTTCAGCGACGGCTCGATGGACAAGCTCAAGAAGTACGACGCCTTCGCGTTCCTGCTCGACCTGCCCAAAGGCGGCGGCGCCGGAGCGCGGTCGCAGATCGACACCGAGTGGGCCTCCCTGGCCAAGCGCCACGGCAAAGTCCTCCTCGCGGGCAAGCTGACCCCGCACTCCGTGGGCGACCTGGTCCGCAAGGTCCGGCCCTGGGGCGTCGACGTCTCCAGCTCCGTCGAGCAGGCGCCCGGGATCAAGGACCGGTCGAAAATCCGGGACTTCATCCAGGCCGCGCAGGCGGCCTACAAGGAAACGACCCGCATCAAAGTCAAAACTCGATAAGGCCCTCCCCGTGAACTGGTCCTTCCCCGACGCCCGAGGCAAGTTCGGCCCTTATGGCGGCCGCTTCGTGCCCGACACCCTCATGGCCGCGTGCTCGGAGCTCGAGAAGGCCTACGCCAAGGCGCGCAAGGACAAGTCGTTCTGGAAGGAGTTCCAGAAGTACAACGACGACTTCGCCGGCCGCCCCACCCCGCTCTTCCTCGCGGAGCGCTGGACCCGGCGCCTCGGGAAGCCGTCGATCTACCTCAAGCGCGAAGACCTGAACCACACCGGCTCGCACAAGCTCAACAACGTGCTGGGCCAGGTCCTGCTCGCCAGGCGCCTCGGCAAGAAGCGCATCATCGCCGAGACCGGCGCCGGCCAGCACGGCGTCGCGAGCGCGACGGTCTGCGCCCTCTTCGGCCTCGAGTGCATCGTCTATATGGGCGAGGAGGACACCCGCCGCCAGGCCCTCAACGTCTACCGCATGAAGCTCCTCGGCGCGACCGTCGTCCCCGTCACGAGCGGGACGAAGACGCTCAAGGACGCCTGCAACGAGGCCATCCGCGACTGGGTCACGAACGTCGACACCACGCACTACATCATCGGGTCGGTCGTCGGCCCGCACCCCTACCCGATGATGGTCCGCGACTTCCAGTCGATCATCGGCAAGGAAGTCCGCAAGCAGCTCAAGCCGAAGCTGCCCGACGCCGTCGTCGCCTGCGTCGGCGGCGGCTCCAACGCGATCGGCATCTTCTACGACTTCATCCGGGAGAAGAAGGTGAAGCTCTACGGCGTCGAGGCCGGCGGCCACGGCGTGACGACAACGATGCACTCCGCCACCATCAGCGGCGGGCGCCCCGGCGTCCTCCATGGCTCGCACAGCTACCTGCTGCAGGACAAGGACGGCCAGGTGATCCCGACGCATTCGATCTCGGCCGGCCTGGACTATCCCGGCGTCGGCCCCGAGCATTCGGCGCTCAAGGACGCGGGGCGCGTGACCTACGTCGCCGCGACCGACGACGAAGCCGTCGCCGCCTTCCACCGGCTGACGCGCGAGGAGGGCATCATGCCCGCCCTCGAGTCGTCGCACGCCGTCGCGTACGCCGAGAAGCTCGCGCCGACCATGAGGAAGGGCCAGATCCTCGTCGTCAACATCTCCGGCCGCGGCGACAAGGATATCGGCATCATCCAGGACTACGACAAGGACAAGGCGGGCAAGCCGCATGCGTAAGCTGCTCCTGCCGTTCGTCACCGCGGGCTATCCGACGAAGGCCGGCTGCGTCGACCTGCTGAACGCCTGCGCGTCGGGCGGCGGCGACCAGATCGAGCTCGGCATCCCGTTCAGCGACCCGCTCGCCGACGGCCCCGTCATCCAGGCGACCTCCTATAAGGCCCTCGTCGGGGGCATCACCGTCGAGGATGTCTTCGGCATCGCCGAGACGTTCAAGGCCGTGCCGCTCAACCTCATGACCTACGTCAACCCCGTGCTGCAGTACGGGGAGCGGAAGTTCTTCGACCGCGCCGCGAAGGCCGGGGTGAAGGCCGTCATCGTGCCCGACGTGCCGCCCGAGGAGGCGGACGCGATGACGGCCGCGTCGCAGGCCAGCGGCGTCCCGAACATCTTCCTGATCTCGCCGACCTGCACGGACGCGCGGATCAAGATGATCGACAAGCTCAGCCGCGCGTGGATCTATATCGTCTCCATCAAAGGCGTGACCGGGTCGAAGATCCAGTCGGACGTCGCGTCCTTCGTGACGCGCGTCCGCAGGCTGACGAAGCATCCCCTCTATGTCGGCTTCGGGATCTCGACGCCCGACGACGCCGCCCGCATCGCCCAGGTGGCGGACGGCATCATCGTCGCCAGCGCGCTGCTGAAGCTCGTCGAGGACGGCGGCACCGCGAAGGACGTGGAGCAGTTCGTCGCCGGCCTCCGCAAGGCGATCGACTAGACCCGGCCCCCCGCGCGCGCTATCATCTCTCCTTCTCGACCGTAAATAACGAATGTCCGAGCACACCACCAAGCGGCGCAACCCCGCCCATCCCCACTACTGGATCCCCGAGTTCCTGCTGATCACCCGCAAGCGGCCCCGCCGGCAGATCCGGCTGATGCTGCTGGCAACCCTGGTGGGCGTGGCGACGGGTACCGGGGCGGTGCTGTTCTACGTGGCCACGGTCGTCGCGGTGCGGCTGGCCCTGGGCGGGGGCGCGGGATACTGGCCGGAGCCGCATCCCGGCGGCGAGCCGCATCTGATCTGGCCCGTCCTGCCCCGGCATGAGTTCATCCCCGGACTGCTGCTCCTGATCCCGGCCGTCGGCGGTCTCCTGAGCGGGCTGCTGGTGGGGATGTTCGCGCCGGAGGCGGAGGGACACGGGACCGACGCCGCCATCAAGGCCTACCACGAGAAGGACGGCCTGATCCGCCCCCGCGTGCCTCTCGTGAAGACCCTGGCCAGCGCGCTGACGATCGGCTCCGGCGGGTCGGGCGGCCGCGAAGGGCCGATCGCGCAGATCGGGGCGGGCATCGGGTCCACGCTGGCGAATCTCCTGGGGCTCGCCCCCTCGGAACGGCGCGTCCTCATGGCCGCGGGCGTGGGCGCCGGCGTGGCGGCGATCTTCCGGGCCCCGCTGGCGGGCGCCCTCTTCGCCGCGGAAGTCCTCTACTGGTCGCCCGAGTTCGAGTCCGAGGTCATCATCCCCGCCGGGATCGCCAGCGTCGTGTCCTACTGCACCTTCGGCTCGGTGTTCGGCTGGGCCCCGCTGTTCCGGACGCCGGACTTCGCCTTCCACAACCCGCTCGAGCTGGGACCCTATCTGCTGCTGGCGCTCGCCATGACCACGCTCGCAGGCGTCTACACCCGCTCGTTCTACGGATTCGCCGACCTCTTCCACAAACTGAAGCTGCCGCCCTGGATGAAGCCCGCGCTCGGGGCCTTCCTGACCGGCGCCGTCGGCCTCGCCCTGTACTATGCCACCGGCCGCCGCACGGAGGCGCTCTCCGTCCTGTCTTTCGGATACGACTCGCTCCAGCGCGCCCTCGACGGCGACCCGACGGACGGCGCGGGCATCCTGATGATCGTCGCGCTGGGCAAGATCCTGACGACGAGCCTCACCATCGGCAGCGGCGGCTCGGGCGGCGTCTTCGGCCCGTCGATGGTGATCGGCGGCTGCAGCGGGGGCGCCCTGGGCCTCGTCTTCCACCACGCCTGGCCCCGCCTGGTCCCTTATCCCGCGAGCTATGTCGTCCTCGGCATGGGCGGCTTCTTCGCCGCGGCGGCGAAGACGCCCTTCTCGACGCTGGTGATCGTCAGCGAGCTGACCGGCAGCTACCATATGCTGCTGCCGGCGATCTGGGTCTGCGTGATCTCGTTCATGCTCTCCGACGAGCACTCGCTGTTCCGCTCGCAGGTGGAGAACCGCGCGGCCTCGCCGGCGCACCGGCGCCCGATTCATCCCGGATAGCAGCCGTCATTTCTTCTTGGGCGCCTCGCCGCCGGGCACGCGCGCGGGCCAGGCCTTCTTCATCCGGGCCTTCAGGTCCGCGACGACGTCCGCGCGCCTCGGATCCGCCGCGAGGTTGACGTACTCGTGCGGGTCCGCGTCCTCATCGTAAAGCTGGGCGCCTTTCTTCGCGTCGTCCCACTCCACGTAGCGCCAGCGCTCCGTGCGCACCGCATAGCCGGGGAATCCGTTGCGCTCGACCTGCGAGTGCGCGGCCCTCTCCCAGGCCGCCGCGGGATCCTCGAGCAGCGGCTTCAAGCTCGAGCCTTCGAGGTTCTTCGGCGCCGCGAGGCCCGCCAGGTCCGCGAGCGTCGGATAAAGATCGAGCAGCTCGACCGTGCGCGGCGACGCCTTTCCGGCCCCCTTCACCCCCGGCACGGCGATGATCATCGGTACCCGCGCGGACTCCTCGAAGAGACTCTGCTTCATCCAGAGGCCGTGCTCGCCCAGGTGGTAGCCGTGGTCGCTCCAGAAGACGACGATCGTGTCGTCCCAGAGCTTGAGGCGGTCGACGGCATCCAGGACGCGCCCGATCTGCGCGTCGACGAACGAGATCGCCGCATAGTACGCCTGTTTGCATTCCCGGGCTTGGTCGACGGTCACGCCGAAGTTCGGCCAGGGCGCCGTCGACGCAAGCGCGGGCTTCGGCACCGCCTTGAGCGCGTCCTCCGGCTCCTTCGGCAGCTGGATCCTCTCCATCGGGTACAGATCGAAGTACTTCTTCGGCGCGATGTACGGGCAGTGCGGCTTGTAGAAGCCCACGGCGAGGAAGAACGGCTTTTCGCGCGACTCCTCGAGCAGCTGGATCGCCTGCGTCGCCACCTTCCCGTCGGTATGGTCCTCGTCGCGGCCGTCCTTGTCGTTGAGCAGGCACATCGCGGAGCCGAGCCCGCGCTTGGGCGTGTAGTTGAGGATCTCCGACTCCAGCGTCGTCTTGTCGCGGCCGGCCGGGTTGAAGACGCGGTTCCACGAGGCCGGGTCGTCGAGGCCGCTCGTGCCGATGTCGCCGGGATTGCCGTAATGGTAGATCTTGCCGATGCGGGTCGCGACGTAGGCGTTGGCCATGAACATCTGCGGCAGGGTGACGACGTCGGGCAGTCCGGTGCGGAAGTGATCGGTGAGGTTGTAGACGCGGGTCGAGGACGGGCGCAGACCCGTCATCAGGGACGAGCGGCTCGGGCTGCAGAGCGGGTACTGGCAGTAGGCGCGGTCGAAGCGGACGCCGCGCTTTGCGAGCCGGTCGATGTTCGGCGACTGCACGACGGGGTGCCCGTAGCAGCCGAGGTCGTTGTTCATGTCGTCGACGGCGATGAAGAGGATGTTCTTCTTCGGCGTCGCCTGGGGTGCGCCCGCGGCGCAGAGCAGGGCGGCGAGAACGACGAAGCCGCGGATTCGTTTCATGGGAATCCCTCCGGTATTGGAACCCGGGCGATGACGTTTCTGCGGCGCAGATTTGTCATCACTTCTGATATCCTACCCGGCCATGGACCCGACCCCTCACGTCGTGATCCTGGGCGGCGGCTTCGGCGGGCTTTCGGCGGCCCGCGCGCTCCGGAAGGCGCCCGTGCGGATCACGCTGCTCGACCGCCGCAACCACCACCTGTTCCAGCCGCTGCTCTACCAGGTCGCCACCGCCGCCCTGAACGCGGGCGACATCGCCGCGCCCATCCGCCACATCCTCAGCCGCCAGAAGAACGCGACCGTGCTGATGGCCGAGGCGACCGCAATCGATGCGGCCGGCCGGAAGATCGTGCTCGCCGACGGCGAATGCGCTTATGACCGCCTGATCGTCGCCACCGGCGCGACCCACTCGTACTTCGGCCACCCCGAGTGGGCGCCGTATGCGGTCGGACTGAAGACGATCGAGGACGCGCTCGAGATCCGCCGGCGGGTGCTCAGCGCGTACGAACAGGCAGAGCGGGAGCAGGACCCGGAGACCCGGAAGGCGTGGCTGACCTTCGTGATTGTCGGCGGCGGCCCCACGGGCGTCGAGCTCGCGGGCGCCCTGGCCGAGATCGCCCGCCACGCGCTGGTCCGCGACTTCCGCAACATCGATCCGCGCCAGTCCCGCATCCTTCTCCTGCAGGGCGGCGACCGCGTCCTGCCCACGTTCCCGCCCGACCTCTGCGAGAAGGCGCGCCTCCAGCTGGTCGGCCTCGGCGTCGAGGTCCGCCTCAACGCGCTCGTCACCGGCATCGATGCCGAGTCCGTCCGCATCGGCGAGGAGCGCATCCCCGCGAAGACCGCGCTCTGGGCCGCGGGCGTGGCGGCGTCGCCGCTCGCGAAGTCGCTCGGGGTGAAGCTCGACAACGCCGGGCGGGTCGAGATCAACCCCGACCTGAGCATCCCCGGCCATCCGGAGATCCAGGTGATCGGAGATCTGGCCGCGCTGAAGCAGGACGGAAAGCTGCTGCCGGGCGTGGCGCCGGCCGCGATGCAGCAGGGTCGGCACGCCGCGCTCAACATCGCCCGCGCCGTGCGGGGCGAGCCGGCGCTCCCCTTCGTCTATAAGGACAAGGGTTCGCTGGCCGTCATCGGCCGCGGCGCCGGGGTGGCCGCGTTCCCCAAGTCGAACTGGTCGGGCTTCGTCGCGTGGTGGGCCTGGCTCATCATCCATATCCTCTTCCTGATCGGCTTCCGCAACCGCATGCTCGTCCTGTTCCAGTGGGCCTGGGCCTACTGGACGTGGCAGCGCGGCGCGCGGCTGATCACGGGCGGGAACGGGACGCGTCCGAAGTCCTGACGTAGGCGACGGCGAACAGCACGCCCAGCAGCAGGTCGATCATGCTGAAGCCCAGCACCAGCCCCGGGATGCGCTGCTGCAGGTAGAGGAGGGGCATGGCGATCGCGAACGTCGCCTTCTCGAGGACGGACGCGAGCATCATCGGACGGTAGCGGGCGGGATCCGTCGCGATCATGAGGAAGACGACCTGGAACGCGACGGTGACGCCGACGAAGCCGTAGTAGAACTCCGGGTGCGTCACCGGAGGGGGATGATCCACGCCGGTCCGCGTCTCGAGGAAGTATTGCGGCCCGACGACGAGCAGTCCGTAGATCCCGGCCCCCCGGAACACCCGCCTCGCGAAGACCATCACCGTCTCAACGCGCGGCCGGTCCTATTTCTTGCCCTTCTTCAGCCAGTCGCGGAGGGCTTCGTTGACCTGGCGGTCCATGTCGAGGCCCTTCGTCTCCGACAGCACTTTCATGGACTCCCAGACGTCCGGCGCGAGGCGCACGCCGGCGTCGCCTTCCGGCGTGGGCTGCATGACGACGAAGCGCGACGTCGTCCGGTCCGGGTTCTTGTAGGTCCAGTCGGGATTCTTCGCCTCCTGGCGGAGATCGAAGACGAACTTTTTCGTCGCCTCGTCGTAGTCGGTGATCTTCGGCAGGCGCCAGCGCGGCGGCGACGACTTCGCGTGCGCGAGCTGCTGGTCGAACTCCGCCTTGAAGCGCGTCATCAGGCTCGGAAGCAGCTGCGCGCCGCCCACGGGCAGATAGCAGCGGTTGCCCTGCGGCGCGGAGCGGGCGCCGAAGAGCGCGCGCTCGTAGTCGTCGGGCGTCGCGGTCTTCGGGTCGAACAGCTCGTCGATCGCGCTCGACGCGGTCCGCAGCCCGTGCTTGCACGCGGTGCACTGGTTGCACGACTCGACGTACAGGAAGCGGGCGATCGCCTGCGTGACGCGCGGAATGCTGGCCTCGTCGTCGATCACGACGAAGCCGCAGGAGCCCAGGCCGGAGCCGATCATCTTGAGCGAGACGAAGTCCGCGCGCGTCTCGAACTTCTCGGGGCCGATGAAGTTCGACGACACGCCGGGGATGGCGGCCTTGAAGGAGCGAGGCCCGCGCGGGCCCCCGCCCAGCCGGAAGAGCAGCTCGCGCAGGGGGATGCCGGCCTCCACCTCGTAGACGCCGGGCTTCTCCAGGTCGCCGCAGAGCGTGAAGATCAGCGTCCCGGGCGTGTCCCGGGTCCCCAGCTTGCGGAAGGATTCCCAGCCGTGGCGGATGATGCTCGCCACGTGGGCGAAGGTCTGGGCGTTGTTGACGAGCGCGGGGTTCGGGGATTCGGCCGTGGCGAAGAGGCCGCGCTCGTAGGGGGGATAATGCGCTTCGCGGGGGAGCGGGCCCTGACCCTCGATGACGTTGAGCAGCGCCTTCTCCTCGCCGAAGAGGTATTCGTCGGGACCGGCGACGATCTTGATCGTGTACCCGTCGAGCAGGCCCGCCTCGCGGATCTCCTCGACCGCGCGACCCAGCCGCTCGATCTCCTTCCCGAAGGACTCCTTGATCGCGATATAGAGCTCTTTCGTGCCGATGACGTGGGCCGCGATCAGCATGCCCTCGATCACCGCATACGGATTGCGGCGGATCAGCCAGCGATCCTTGAACGTCGCGGGCTCGCCCTCGGCCGCGTTGCAGACGACCGACTTCCTGGGGCAGGGATGCTTCCGGATCGTCCCCCACTTCGTGCCCGTCGGAAACCCGCCGCCGCCGCGCCCGCGGAGCCCGGACTCCTCGATCTCCGAATGCACGGCACCCGGGCTCATCTTGCGCGCCTTCGGGACGGCGTGGTCGCCCGTCGCCTTTCCGTACGCGGCGTACGTCTCGTACGGCGAGGCCGGGATCAGCCAATGGTTGTGCTTCGCCATGGGGCTAATGATTGCCCGAACGCGAGCCAACATTCAAGAAAAGTCCGACGGGGGGGATTCAGCGCTGGACGTGCGAGACGACATAGAGCTCGATGCCCAGCCAGAGGCTGCGCGAATAGCGGAAGAACCAGAGGGGAAAGACGATGGAGAAGGCGGCCAGCGGCCACAGGAGCCAGGGCAGCGGAACCCGGTCGAGCAGCGGCAGCGCGACGGCGAGCAGGATCAGGGTGGTCACGCCGTAGTTGATGTACATCGCGCCGATGTAATAGCCCTGCTCGCGTTTGAAATCCAGGCCGCAGGACGCGCAGGCGTCGGGCATGGTGAGGAAGCGCGTGAACATCCGGCCTTCGCCGCACCTCGGGCAGCGAAGCCGCAGGCAGCGGCCCACGGTCAGCCAGAACCTCATGGCTCCCGCGACTCCCACCCGCCGCCCAGCGCCTTGTAGAGGGCCACGAGGTTCAGCGTCACGTCCGCCTGGCTGCGCGCCCGTTCGGCCTCGTTGATGTACGCCGCGCGCTGCGCGTCCAGCACGTCGATGAAGCTCGTCAGCCCCTTCCGGTAGAGGTCGTCGGCCAGTTCGACCGACTTCCGGTTCGCCGCGACCGCCTCCTCGAGACGGCGCAGGCGGTCGCCTTCGCGGAGATAGGCGACGAGCGCGTTCTCGACATCCTCGAGCGCGTTCAGCACCGATTTCTCGTAGAACGCCAGCGCCTGCTCCTGCTGCGCGTCCTGCACCGCGATCTGGGAGCGGATGCGGCCACCGGCGAAGATCGGCCAGCGGATCGACGGACCCAGCGACCAGGCCCGGCTTTCCCATTTCAGGAAGTCCCCCGAGCTGAGGCTGTCCAGTCCGAAGGCGCCCGTCAGCGAGATCCGGGGATAAAGGTCCGCGGTCGCGATGCCGATCGCCGCGGTCGCCGCCGCCAGCCGGCGCTCGGCCTGGCGCACGTCGGGCCGGCGCAGCAGCAGCTCCGACGGCAGCCCCACCACCACGCGCGGCGGGGCGCCGGGGATGGGCCGCGTCGCCGCGAGCTCGGCCGTCAGCGCCTCGGGCGCCAGCCCGAGCAGCACGCTCAGGCGGTGGATCGTCTGCTTGAGCGCGGCCTCGACCTGGGGGATCGCCGCCTCCGCCGACGCCAGGAGCGCCTCGGCGCGGGAGACGTCCAGCGTCGTCGCCACGCCGGCCGCGAGCCGGGCCCGCGTGATCTCGACGGTGTCGCGCGCGGACGCCGCGTTCCTCCGGAGGACGTCGATCAGGAGCTGGTTGCCGCGGAGGCCGACGTAGTTGCGGGCCACCTCGCCCAGCAGCGTCACGAGCACCGCGCGACGGTTCTCGATCCAGGACTCATAGTCGGCGGTCGCGGCCTCGTAGCCGCGCTGCACGGCGCCCCAGAGGTCGAGCTCCCAGGACGCGTCGAAGCCGGCCTTGTAATGGGTCGTATAGAGATCCGGCACCCCGAACTGGAGGGCGTTGGGACTCTGCCGGGCCCGCGTCACGGAGCCGCCCGCGTCGATCTCGGGCAGGGCCGCGGCGAACACGATGCCCATCTGCGCGCGGGCCTCGTTGACGCGGCCCACCGCGATCCTCAAGTCGTGGTTCGACTTCACCGCGCGATCGACCAGGCGGTTCAGCTCGTCGTCGCCGAACAGGGCCCACCAGGTCGAGAGGTCGGCGGTCGCGGTGTCCGCCTTTTCGCCCCAGGCGGCGGGGGCCTCGGTCTTCGGGCGCTCGTAATCGGGCCCGACCGCGCAACCCGCGGCGAGCAGCAGGACGGCGACGGAAGTTCGCTTCACGGCTTCGCTCCGTTCTTCACCTCGATGAAGACGTCCATCTGCTGGCCGACATACACGGGCAGCGCCCCGCTCGGGAAGCTGTAGACGGCCTGCATCACGCGGGTGTCGACGCGTTCGGTGGAGTCGCCGGTCAGCGAGCGCTTGGGCACGACATAGGGCTCGACGTACTCGAACTGGAGGGCGGTCTTGAGCTCGCGGTTGCCGCGCACGAAGGCGAAGGCGGCCGCCCCCTTCTGGAAGCGCCAGGCGTCGTTCTCGTCGACGTCGACGCGCAGATTCACCCGCTCCAGCGGGCCGAAGAGCACGAGCGGACTCTGGAGCGCGCCCGCGGGGGCGAATTCGCCGGCGCGGATATTGACCTGGAGGACCTTCCCCTTCGCGGGGGCGCGGACCACGAGCCGTCCGATCTCGGTGTCGGTCTGGTCCACCAGGGCCTGAGCCGCGGCGACCTCCGCCTCGGAGACCTGGATGTCGGCCTTCCACGACCCGGCCTTGAGCAGGATCAGCGCGGCCTTCGCCTCCGCGAGCCGAGCCTCCTGGGCCTGCACCGCGAACTTGCGGCGCTGGAGGTCCTCGACCGTGACCGCGCGCTTGTCGGCGACGCTTTCCCAGAGCGTGACCTGGTTCCTGAAGTCGGCGAGCTGGGCTTCCGCAGCGGCCACGCGCGACTCCGCCGGCGGCAGCTCCTCCGCGCGCGGCGCAGACTTGAGCCGCTCCAGCCGGGCCTTCGCCGAGCCGAGCGCGGTCTTCCGGACGGCGAGCTCGGCCCGCGTGTCCCGATCGTCGAGCTTGAACAGCGGCGCGCCCGCGGCGACGTCGTCGCCGACCTTCACGTTCACCTCGAGCACGAGGCGGGCGAGCGGCGCGCCGATGGCGACGTTGCGGTTCATCGCCTCGAGGATGCCGGAGCCCGCGATATAGGTCGCGAAGGGTGGCCGCGCCGGATCCGCGATCGGCTGGGCGACGGGCGCCGGCTGGCTCCCCGCGGCCACGGTCACGATCGCGAACGCGGCGCCCGCCAGGGCGAGGACCGGGAGCAGGATGATTCGGAGCATCTCGTCACCTCAATGAGACTTGGGCGGCGCCTTGGTCACTTCGACGATGCGGCCGTCGTCCATCGTCGCGATGCGGTCGGCGAACTCGAAAATGCGCGAGTCGTGGGTCACGATGATCAGGGACCGCCCCTCGCCCATGGCCACGTCCCGGAACAGTTCCATGACCTTGTGGCCGGTCTCGTGGTCGAGCGCGCTGGTGGGCTCGTCGCAGACGATGAGGCGGGGCTGGTGGACGAGGGATCGCGCGATCGCGACGCGCTGCTGCTGGCCTCCGGAGAGCTGCGACGGCAGGGAATGGCCGCGGCCCTTGAGGCCGACCCGCTCCAGCATGTCCGAGGCGCGCTCGACGGCTTCGCGGCGGGCGACGCCCTTGATGAGGAGCGGGATCGCGGCGTTCTCCGCGGCGGTGAGCGTGGGGAGCAGGTTGAAGGCCTGGAAGACGAAGCCGATATGGTCGCCGCGGTAGCGGACGCGGTCGCGGTCGCGCATCGCCTTCATGTCCTGGCCGAAGACGTGGCAGGAGCCGGCGTCCTGGTCGAGGATCCCGGCGACGATGGAGATGAGGGTGGTTTTTCCGCAGCCCGAGGGCCCGACGAGCATGAGCAGCTCGTCGGAGGAGACCTCCAGGTCGACGCCCCGGAGGGCCGTGACTTTCGAGTCGCCGCTGCCGTAGGTCTTCGTGATCCCGGACAGCTCGACGGCGAGTTCCTGTGCAACTTCCATGCGTCACCCCTTGAAGACGATCGCGGGTTCGAGTCGGATGACCTTGATCAGGCTGAGCAGGGCGGCGAAGGTGCAGATCACGGCGATGGCCCCGCCCGTGCCGCAGAGGATCTGCCAGGGGAGCCGGAACGCCAATTCGGTGTTCGTGCCGACCGCGCGGCCGAACATCGCGGCGAGGCCGGTGCCGAAGCCGTAGCCGATGCCGCCGACCAGGAGGGCCTGGAGGACGACCATGACGAGCAGGGTCCCGTTCGTCGCGCCCATCGCCTTGAGCGCGGCGAAGTGCTTGAGGTTCTCGAGCGTGAAGTTGTAGAAGGTCTGGCCCGCGATGGCGGTACCGACGAGGAAGCCGAGGAGCACGGCGATCCCGAAGTTGATCGGGATGCCTGTGTACTTCATGAAATAGCTGATCGTCAGGCTCTCGAACTCCGGCTTCGTATAGGCGGCCAGCGTCGTGCCCTTCGCGATCCGGGAGGCGAGCTCCTTCGGGGTGATGCCCGGCCTGGCCTTCGCCTGGATGAAGGAGAGCAGCTTCCGCTCCATCGGCGCGAACGTCGTCGCGCGGGTATAGGTCGTGTAGACGACGGGCTGCGACTGGAAGGTGCGCGAGACGCGGCAGATGCCGACGACGACCGCGCGGTGGTCGTTGAGCTCCACCGTGCTGCCGACCTTGAGCGGGATCGCAATCCCGTCGGGGCCTTTCCTGGCGAGCTTGCCCTTCGCGCCCGCCTCGTCGATGATGACGCCGTCGGCGCGGCGCAGGTCCGCCAGGGCCCCCTCGATCATCGTCGCGGGTCCGCCGATCAGGGTCGCGTCGTCGAGCCCGACGACGTTGCAGGCCTGGAAGTTGCCGTTGTCGAGCCGGGCCTTGAGGATGCCCTTGTAGAGGGGGACGGCCCACTCGACGCCTTCGATGCCGCGGACGCGGAGCAGCTGGGTGTCCTGCAGGGGCTTGATGTCGTCGACGAACTGGACCTTGGGGTCCATGACCCAGACGTCGGCCAGGGCAGAGTCGGTGATGAAGCCGTAGGTCCGGGTCATGAGGCCGACGAAGATCGCCATCTGCTGGGTGATGAGGAACGAGGCGAAGGTGAGGCCCATGACGATGCCGAAGTATTTGCCGCGGTCGCCGGTGAGCATGCGGAGGGCAACGTAGATCATCGCGGGCCGCCTTTCCTCTTCGGAGTTCCCAGAGCCCGGATGCCGGCGATGGAGAAGGTGACGATGTGATCCGCGAGCGCGTCGAGATCGCGGAGGTCGGGCAGGGCGCCGTCGAGCCGCTTGATAACGGGCGCACAGTGCTTGTAGAAGAGGCACTGGCCGACGACGCTCTTGGCGGCGCGCTGGACCTGGACGATGCCGGCGCCGGGCCCGGCGAGGACCTTGATGATCGCGCAAAGGCGGCCGTAGAGGGGGCGGATCATCTGCTCGACGATGCGGTCCAGGGCGGCGGTGGGCTCGATCATTTCGCGGGCCATCATCTTGCCGTGCACGGCCTGGTGGCCCTTGTCGAAGACGCGGAGCAGGAAGGCGCGGACGAAGGCGTGGAGCTGATCTTCCGGGGTCGCGGCGCCGGAAAGTCCGCCGTGGTGCGGATGCTTGAGGAAGGATTCCTTGGCGTAGTGCTGGAGGACGGCGGTGTAGAGGCCCTCCTTGTCGCCGAAGTAGTAATTGACGGCGGCGAGGTTGGCGCCGGCGCGGGTGACGATGTCGCGGACGGTGGCGGCGCGGAAGCCGGCCTCGGAGAAGACGGCGCCGCCGGCCTCGAGGAGGCGCTCGCGGGTGTCGATCGCCGGGTCCGCGGTCCGGGTCATCGGCCCTCCGGGTGAAACTATGGTTTCAAACGTCTGTATTAAACAGGCATTTCACAGAAAGGCAAGCGGAAAATGGAGGGGTCGGCGGGCGGGTGCGGCCGGGTCTAGGAAAAGAACTGGCCGACCTTGGGCTGGTAGCCGTTCACGAACTCCGCGGCCGTCATCCGCCGCTTGTTCTCGGGCTGCAGCTCGAGGATCGTCACGTCCCCGTCCGCGCAGGCCACCTTGAACGACTCGTCCACGGAGAGGATCGAGCCCGGCCGGTGGTCGGGCTTCTGCGGGTAGCGCGTCCCCTTCACCTTGTGGATCACCACCCGCTGCTTGCCGCCGAGGAACGTGAAGGCGCAGGGATAGGGGATCAGCGCGCGCACGAAGTTGTGGATCTTCGCGGCCGGCTTCCGCCAGTCGATGCGGCCGTCGTTCTTCTCGAACTTCTTGGCATAGGTGGCCTCGCGCTCGTCCTGCGGCACCTCGATCTGCTGCCGCTCCTGGATCTTGGTGATCACGTCGACCAGCAGCTCGGCGCCCACCTGCGAGAGCTGGTCCTCGAGCTCGGGGGTCGTCGCCTCCGGCGGCACCGGCACCCGCGTAATCCCCAGGATCGGGCCCGCGTCCATCTTCTCCACCACCTTGACGATGCAGACGCCCGCGAACGGGTCGCCGTTGAGCAGCGCCCGCGCCACCGGCTCCGGCCCGCGATGCTTCGGCAGCAGCGAGGGATGGATGTTCAGCACGTAGTAGCGCGGCATCGACAGGATGTCGTTGCCGAGCTTCTGCCCGTACGCGACGACGACGATGACGTCCGGCGAGAGCGCCCGCAGCTCGCGGATGAACTCGTACTCGTTGCAGTTCTCCGGCTGGAAGAGGTGGATTCCCTTCGCCTCCGCGACCTCCTTGACCGGACTCTTGTGGATCTCCTGGCCGCGGCCCGCCGGCCGGTCCGGCTGCGTCACGACCGCCATCAGCCGGTGCTCCGACGCCAGCAACTTCTCGACGGCCGGGACCGCAAAGCCCGACGTCCCGAAGAAGACGATGTTCATATGACGTTGGTCTCGAGATTGGGGGAGCCTTCCTTGAACCGCGACAGGCGGAGCGGAGTCAGATCCATCGAGGGACGGCCGGTCGTGAGGAGCTCCGCCACCAGCATCCCCGTCGCCGGCGCGTGCATCACGCCGTGGCCGCTGAATCCGCAGGCGGCCCACCAGCCCGGCTCGCCCGCGGAACCGATGATCGGATGGTTGTCCGGCGTCACCTCGTAGAGCCCTCCCCAGCCCGTCCGGATCCGCGCATTCTCCAGCGCCGGCACCCGACCCATCGCCAGCTCCGCCACCTTCTCCAGGAATCCATAGTCCGCGTTCTCATTGAAACTCGAGGGCTCGTCCTTGTCCGCCTTCCCGATCAGCAGGCCGCCCGACTCGCTGTGCAGGTACACGCCCGTCGTGTAATCGATCGTCATCGGGATCGGGTGAGGGAACTCCGGCATCGGCTCCGTCACGAAGCACTGGCGCCGCACCGGTTTCACCGGGAGCTCCAGCCCGAAGACCTGGCCCAGCCGCCCCGAGTACGCCCCCGCCGCGATCACCACGTTCTCCGCCGCATAGGACCCCGTCCGCGTCCTCACCGTCCGCCCCTCGCGCCCCGTCACTTCCTCCCGGAAGAAGAACGACACCCCGAGCTCCCGCGCCTTCTTCTCGTAGCCCGCCACGAAGTCGGCGGGCGACGCATACCCGTCCCGCCCGTGGAAGATGCCGCCCAGCAGGTCGTCGCTCCGCACGTACGGGGCCTTCTTCTCCACCCCCGCCCGGTCCAGCAGCTCGATCTTCAGCCCCTGGCTCCGCTGCACCGCCGCATTCGCCTCGAACAGGCGCAGCTGCCCCGGAGTCGACGCCATCCACAGGTAGCCCGCCTGGATGAACGGCGCCGCCACCCCCATCTCCTTCTCGAAGCGCTCGAATCGTTCGATCGACAGGCGCGACAGCTCGACGTTCACCGGGCTCGAGAACTGCGCCCGGATCCCCCCCGCCGCCTTCGCCGTCGATCCGAGCCCCGCCGCGGATTCCTTCTCCAGGACGGCGACGCTCGCCTTCCCGCCGCGCGCGAGGTGGTACGCGATCGAGGTCCCAATGATCCCCGCGCCGATGATCACCACGCCGAACCGCTGATCCGCCATGAACGTGTGGCTATTCTACGTTGCCCGCCCCCGCTTTCAACGTTATCATGGCCGCCCGGAGGACCGTCCCGTGCCCAAGAAAATCGTCTCCAGCGACCGCGCCCCCAAGGCCATCGGCCCCTACTCCCAGGCCGTCGATGCCGGCGACCTCGTCTTCTGCTCGGGCCAGATCCCGCTCGACCCCGCCGGCGGGCAGATTGTCGGGCCGGGCGATGTCGTCGCCCAGACCGAACGCGTCCTCCAGAACCTCGCCGCAGTCCTCCAGGCCGCCGGCCTCACCCTGGGCCACGTCGTCCGCACGACTGTCTATATGACCGACTTGGCCGAGTTCGCGAAAATGAACGAGGTCTATGCTCGCCACTTCGCTACCGAGCCGCCCGCGCGCTCCACGGTCCAGGTCAGCGCCCTCCCCCGGGGCGTCCGCGTCGAAATCGACGCCATCGCCAGGCGCTAGTGTTCCTACCCGAAGGTAGGAATCCCCCCTCCCCGTCTACGGTTCTGTACCTGCCGAACCCCCTGTTCCCAAGGGATCCCCGTGGCACGGGCTTTGCTTCCCTTCCAGGGTGGCATTCAGTGCAGGAGAACGAACGATGGCCCCGAAAGAGGCGACCCCGGATCCCGTGCGGATGGAACTGAGATTCCCCAGCGCCGGCATCGCGGGATCGTGTCTCGAGGGGCTCTCGAGGATCCCCGGGGTGCTGCTGAACATCCTCCGCGGCCGGGTCACGGCCCGCGAGGCGGTCTATGAGGTCGAGCTGAGCGGGCGGGGAGCGGGCGTCCGACAGGCGATCTGGAGTCTCCGGGCCGGGCCGTTCTGCCCGTAGTAGTCCCTGGAGAGAGCGGGTATTTCCCGAAGAGGAGCCATCATGGCGAAGAAGTTCAAGGAACCGGTCGTCACCGTCGTTGCCGCCTCGACTCTGAAGAAGGTCCCCCTCAAGGTGAAGCTGCAGGGGGCCAGGGAGGTCGTCCTCACGGGCGACTTCACCCAGTGGTCCAAGGACAAGGTCCGGCTGACCCCGACCGCCGGCGGCGAATGGATCACCGTGCTGGAGCTCGTTCCGGGCGAATATCAATACCGGCTGATCGTCGACGGTGAATGGCGCGACCATCCCGACGCTCCCAAGCGCATCGGCAATCCGTTCGGCACCCAGAACTGCGTGCTGACCGTCGCCTGACAGGATTGGCCCCCGTTGCAATCCCCGGTCCCGTATGTTAAGAGAGAGGGGTTCTCGGGAGCGGTTTCACCTTTGCCCCTGATCCTGCGGATAAGACGTATCCCCGGAATCACCGGCAAACCCCGTCTCCCGGACGCGTTCCGGCTTTCATTGACGGGGACCGCATGGACGCACCGCGACCCAACGAGGAGGAGATCCTCACCCATCTCGAGGCCAAGCTCCAGCACCGCTTCAAGGACACCCGGCTCGCCGTCCAGGCCCTGACGCATTCCTCCGCCAAGGACAAGGATCTCCCCTGCAACGAGCGCCTGGAGTTCCTGGGCGACTCCATCCTGGGCCAGGTGATCAGCGAGCACCTGTACCACCACTTCCCCGGCTACGAGGAAGGCGACCTCTCGACGATGAAGTCCATCATCGTCTCCGCCAAGACCCTGTCCGAGAAAGCCCGCGAACTGGAACTCGAGCGCGTCATCATCCTCGGCCGCGGCCTGACGGAAAAGCGCCAGCTGCCCCGCTCGATCCTCTGCAACGCCTTCGAAGCCGTCATCGCCGCCCTCTATCTCGACGGGGGCATGGACGCCGCCCGCAATTTCATCCTGGGCAGCCTGAAGGTGAAGGTCGACGAGATCCTCAAGGACGAGCACGAGAAGAACTACAAGTCGCTGCTGCAGGACTACGCCCAGCGGCGCGTGAATTCGATCCCCGTCTATCGCGTCATGAAGGAAATGGGACCCGATCACAAGAAGATGTTCCAGGTCGTCGTCGAGCTCAACGCCACCCAATACGGACCCGCGTGGGGGGCCAACAAGAAGGAAGCCGAGCAGCGCGCCGCCAAGCTCGCGCTGGAGCAGCTCGGGCTGCTGACGGTGGAAGCGAACGTCGAATAGGACCGACTCCCTCGGCGTCCGCTTCGTGCTCAGCTCACCGGCCCTCGAACGCCTGAACATGGCGCTGGCCCAGGGCAGACCCGCCCGGGCCGGCGGCGTGTGGGGGTCGTCCTATGCCCTGATCACGGCCCAGGTCGTCCCCCGTCCGCTCCTGCTCCTGGTGCCGAACCCCATCGCCGCGGAGGAGGCCGTCGAGGACCTCCGCTGCTTCGGCGCCGCCCCCGTCCTGTTCGAAAACCTCAAGCAGGTGGGCCGCTTCCAGTCCGGAACGGTCGACGTGCTCGTGGCCGACCTCGCCTCCGCCCTCGGCGAGTTGCCTTCCCCCGCGGTCCTCCGGAGCACCCGCGTGGCCTTCGCCCCCGGCGGGAAGCTGGACCTGCCCGCGCTCTCCCTCAAGCTCGTGGAAGGCGGCTATGAGCGGACCGCCCTGGTCGAGCGCCCGGGCGAATTCGCCGTCCGCGGCGGCATCCTGGACCTCTACCCCCTGACCTCCGACCTCCCCGTCCGCATCGAGCTCGCGGGCGACGACATCGAGTCCCTCCGCAGCTTCGATCCGGGGACCCAGGGGTCGCTCGACGCCCTGCCGCGCCTGGACTTCAGCCTGCTTCCCCCGGACGCCCCCCGCACGGCCACCCTCTTCGACTTCCTTCCCCCGAAGGCGTCGGTCGTGATGAAGGAGCCGTCCGAGATGAACCTGCGGCACCCGCGCTGGGAGGAAGCCTACGCGATCCTCGCGCGGCATCCCGTCCTCTCCCTGTCCGCCCTGCCCGAGCCCGACGCCGAGAACCTGAAGATCCTCTCGCTGCAGCGCTTCACCGGCGTGCTGGCCAACGTCGAGCGCGAGCTCGAAGCGGTGCGCCGGAAGCACACGATCGTCTTCTGCACGAACGACGGCGAGGAGAAGCGGTTGCGCGAGCTCATCAAGTCCCCGATCGAGGTCCGCCGCGGCCGCCTCAACCACGGCTTCATCGTCGAGGACCTCCAGAGCTCCTTCATCCCCCACCACGAGCTCTTCAACCGCTACCGCCTGCGCCGGAGCATCCGCCGCGCCGACACGCGGCCAATCGACACGCTCCTCGAGATCGAGCGCGGCGACATCGTCGTCCATGTCACCCACGGCATCGGTCGCTTCGTCGGCATCGAGCGCCGCGAGCGGCAGGAGTTCATGATCCTCGAGTACTCGGGCGGCGCCCGGCTCTTCGTCCCCGTGACGAACCTCGACCTCGTCCAGCGCTACGTCGGCGGCTCGGAAAACCCGCCGCCCTTGTCCACGCTGGGCGGCGACGCCTGGAACGCCGCCAAACTGCGCGCGCAGGCCGCCGTCGAGAAGCTCGCCCAGGAGATGATCCAGATCCAGGCCCTGCGCGCCATGGAGATGGGCCAGGCCTTCCCCGCCGACGGCGAATGGCAGCGCGAATTCGAGGCCGCCTTCCCCTACGAGGAGACCGACGACCAGCTGCACGTCGCCACCGAGATCGCGGGCGACATGCACTCGACGCGGCCCATGGACCGCCTGGTCTGCGGCGACGTCGGCTACGGCAAGACCGAGCTCGCGATGCGCGCGGCCTTCCGCTGCGCCGTCGCCAACCGCCAGGTCGCCGTCCTCGTCCCGACGACGGTGCTGGCCCAGCAGCACGACCAGAGCTTCCACGAACGCATGGCCGACTATCCGGTCCGCATCGAATCGCTGTCCCGGTTCAAGACGAAGAAGGACCAGAAGAAGATCCTGGCCGGGATCGCCGAGGGCGCCGTCGACATCGTGATCGGGACGCACCGCCTCGTGCAGCCGGACGTCCGCTTCAAGGACCTGGGCCTCGTGGTGATCGACGAGGAGCAGCGCTTCGGGGTGGAGCATAAGGAGTTCCTGAAGCGGATCCGGGCGACGGTCGACGTGCTGACGCTCTCCGCGACGCCGATCCCGCGGACGCTCCATATGGCGCTGCTGGGCATCCGCGACATCTCCTCGCTGACCACGCCGCCGCAGGACCGGCTCGCGATCCGGACGGAGATCCTGCCCTACGACGAGCGCCGCATCCGGGAGGCGATTCTCTTCGAGGCCAACCGGGGCGGCCAGGTCTACTTCCTGCACAACCGCGTCTACAACATCGAATCGATCGCCACGCGGCTGCGCCTGCGGGTGCCCGAGGTCCGCATCGCCGTCGGGCACGGCCAGATGGACCAGGGCGAGCTGGAAGAGACCATGCTCAAGTTCCTCGCGAAGGAGATCGACGTTCTGGTCTGCACGACGATCATTGAAAGCGGCCTCGACATCCCGAACGTGAACACGATCCTCATCAACCAGGCGGACATGTTCGGGCTCGCGGATCTGCACCAGCTGCGGGGCCGCGTGGGCCGCTACAAGCGCCAGGCCTTCTGCTACCTGCTGCTGCCGCCGGACCGGCCCCTGGTCCCGCAGGCCCAGAAGCGCCTCAAGGCCATCGAGGAGTTCAGCGAGCTCGGCGCCGGCTTCAAGATCGCCATGCGCGACCTGGAGATCCGCGGCGTCGGCAACCTGCTCGGCCGCGAGCAGCACGGCCACATCGCCGCGATCGGATACGACCTCTACTGCCGCCTGCTCGAAAAGGCGGTGAAGAAGACGAAGAAGCAGGTCGTGGTCGAGCCGCTGGAGACGCACGTCGACCTGGCCCTCGACACCTGGATCCCCGAGGACTATATCCCGGATCTGAGGACCCGCGTCGAGGTCTACCGCCGGCTCACCGGCTGCCGGACGGAGGAGGCGCTGCAGGAGGCGGAGCGGGAGATCCTCGACCGGTTCGGCGCCGTTCCGCCGCCCGTCGAAGGGTTCATCCGGACGATGCGGGTGAAGCTCCGGGCCGCGCGCTGGGACCTGGCCTCGGTCTCCCCGGGCAAGGAGGGGATCATCGCCAAGTACCGGGACCGGAAGAAGGCGGAGGAGCTGAAAAAGCGGAATCCGGAGGCCGTCCGGATCCTGGACGCCGAGACGATCCTCTTCGTCGGGAAGGACGTCCCGGAGCTGCTGCGTCCGCCCGCCGGCGCGAGGAAATAGACATAAAAAAACCCCCCCGGTCGCCCGGGGGGGCTTTTGAGTGCGATGTCAGACTACTGCGCGCCCGCCTTGTACTCCTTGAACTTCTTGATCTCGGCGTCGGGCTTCGCATCGAACGTCTTCTTGCAGCCCGGGCAGCAGAACGCGACGGTCACGGCCGCCTTGTCCTTCGGCCCCTTGTACTCCGACGTGATGCCGGAATCCACGGGCTTCTTCTTGTAGGGGCACTCCTTGTTGATGGCATCGCGGGTCGCCACCGCGTACACCGTCGAGAAGGCCACCGCCGCCACTACGAGCAGCGACATCGTCACCACGAGCTTCTTCATCCGCATCCTCCTAAGGTCTATTTGACCCAACAATACCCAACGATCCACTTCGGCTTTTTTATCCGATTACTGAACCGACGCCTTCTTGAATTCCTTCACCTTCTTGATGTACTTCTCGGGGTCGCCCTCGAACTTGCTGACGCAGTCCGCGCAGCAGAATCCGATCAGCTGCTTCTTGTATTCCACCGTCCGGCCCGCCACGATGTCCTTCCCCGTCAGCGGGCACTTCTTGTTGATCGGGTCCTCGACCGGGAGGGAGATCTCCTCCACCGAGGCCTTCTTGAACTCCTTGACCTTCCTGATGTACTTCTCGGGATCGCCTTCGAACTTGCTGACGCAATCCGCGCAGCAGAACCCGATCAGCTGCTTCTTGTACTCCACCGTGCGGCCCGCCACGATGTCCTTCCCCGT
>DASQOM010000121.1:0-4013 GCA_035644495.1 Planctomycetota bacterium
CGAACAGGCCGTCTCGAAGCCCCCGCCTCCTCCCGTCGCGATCGCCGAATTGCCGGAAAGCGTGCAGCTGCGCAAGTGCATGGAACTGGAGAAGGAGAACAAGGAAGTTCTCGCCGCCTGGCCCGACGTTCTGAGCGCCTACGACGTCTTCATCAACTCGACTGCTTCCGCCAGCTTCATCCTGAAAGGCAAGACGGCCCGCCAGGAATTCGTCGATTTCATGGAGAAGCGGGCGGAGCTGGAGTTCGACCGCCGGAGAAAGGAAACGGACCCCTACCGGCGCGTCCGGTCGCTGCAGAGCTACCCCAGGATCCTGATCGACCTGACGTCGATCGACAAGCGGCTGCGCGAGGAGCTGGCCTTCGCGCACGGGGAGGCGGAGACCAAGTATCTCAACGACGAGCGGCAGATCGACGCCGCCCTCAAGGAGAACCGGTTCAAGGAGGCCCTGACGCTGCTCGACGCCCTGATCCCCGTGTCCGAAGGCGCCCGGCAGGAGCGTCTCCTGAAGATCAAGGACGACACCCAGCGGCGGGAGAAGGACTTTGAGGACGAGACGCTGCGGCGCGTCACGCAGGGCTACTCGGCCGTGCATGCCGCCTTCGAGGAGGCGCTGACGAAGCGGGAGACGGGGACCGCCTACTCGAAGGTCACGAAATTCATCCGGGACCAGACCGGGGAGTCGGAGCGGATGAAGATCCGAGTCCCGGGCCTGGGCTATGAACCGCTGCTGAAGCCGTTTCCGGACAAGCTCCTGACCGACGACCAGATGCTCGCGCGCAGCACGATCTCCGGCGCGATGAACCGGGCCAGGGACACCCTGGGATACCGCATCCTCTCGGATCTGCTGGACGCGCTCGACGTCGAGTTCCTGATCCGCCAGGCCACGCGGGGGCTGGACGGCATCGCGCGCGTGAACGGCGAAATCCACCTCGCCACCTTCAACGCCACCGGGAAGGTGACGCTGGACGTCGCCCTCTACAAATTCGCCCAAAAGACGGGCACGCCGAAAACCATCGACTACCGCCAGCTCCACGTGCAGGACATCCTGCAGCTGGCCGCGCTTCCGCTGGAGCTCCCGGTCGAGCAGATATTCGAGTCGAACGAGGAGATGTGCCGCACGATGGGCGAGATGTGGGTCTATTCCGGCCTCCCCCAGCGCTGGGCCCAGGCGGGACGCTGCTTGCAGCAGGCCAAAAAACTGGGCGCGCTCGGGCTGGACTTCCGGCTCGAGGACTTCCGCGAGCGCGGATACCAGGAGGTCCGCAACCGGATCGCGTCGTCCCGGAAGGAGTTCGAAAGGAAGAACTTCGACGGGGCGAAGCAGCTGCTGGCCGAGATCGAGGAGGCTTGGAAGCACGATCCTTCGCTCAAGGCGGAGATCGGCCGCGCGATGGCCACCGTGCTGGTCGCCGAAGTCCTCCAGCACGATCGAAATCGCGACTGGACCCGGCTGAAGGCGGCCGCGCGCCTGCTCCGCACGAAGTACCCGAAAATGTATCCGGAGGAAGTGATCTTCGCCCCCTATGCCAACGCCCTGAGACAGACCGGCGAGTGGCGAAGCACGGCCAATCTCCTCAACGACGACTGGACCTGGGAGGGCAGAGCCCAGGGAACCCCCTGCCCCGCCGAGGACGAGACCACGGCCGGCCGCGGCCTCAAGCTGAAGTCCGAGAAGCCGATGCGCGTGGCGCCGGTCCGTTCCCGCGGCAGCACCGGGGCGCAGGTGGAACTGACGATCGCCCCTCCGCAGTCCGCGTTCAGCACCGGATTCCGCTTCGACGTCTCGGACGCCGACGGCCTCTACAAGAAGCTGGTGATCCGCGATACGGGGGAGGTGACCCTCTATGCCTTTGACGGCCGCGAGGAGAAGCGCGTCGACCGCGGCTCTCTCGGGAAGAAGCTCTCCGTCAACCAGTGGGTGGAGCTGGCGTTCGCCGCCGAAGGAGGCGACCTGGTCTGCTTTGTGGATCAGCGGCCGGTGCTCCTGACCGCCGTGCCTGTCGGCGTCGACCGCGACATCGAGATCTGGTCGACCGCGACCGCGAACTTCCGGCTGCTCAAACTCCGGAAGTAGCGGACCCCCTCATTTCTTCCGCTGCATCAGCTGGCCGACGCAGAAGAGGATCAGGCCGGTCAGCAGGTAGGTGGTTTCGACCTTGAGGCTGTCGTAGGCGAGGCCGACCATGAGCCCGACGCCGACGATGCAGATGCCGAGGCCCATCAGGAAGCGGCCGGCGATGTGGAGCGCGATGGGAGACTCCGGCTATTTCTTGTCGCCTTCGGGAGCGGGAGCGGCCGCGTCCTTCTTGGGCTCTTCCTTCGGCATCTCGTCCTTCTTCTCGGCGGGAGGACGGGGATCCGAGGGGGGCAGCGCGTCGTCGCCGCCGGCGAGGAACTTGGCGGCCTTGGCCTTCACGACTTCCTTGCCGACCTTGCCTTCGCCGCCGCAGTAATCGCACTTGGCCGAGCCCTTGCAGATCGGGCACTTCTTGGCGCCCTTGCAGTTCGGGCACTCGGGCGACTGGCCCGCATAGACCAGGACGCCCTGGCCCTTGCAGTTGTAGCAGTCCCCCCTGCTCGCCTCCTGCTCCATCAGCACGCACGCCGAGCAGCGGCCCGAGCCCTTGCAGGACGGGCAGCGGTAGTCCTTGGGCCACGACATGTCAGTCTTGCACTTCTTGTTCGGGCAGCGGTTGGTGTCGACCGCGATCGGGTCGCCGCAGTTGGGACACAGCGTCCGCACTTCGCGGACGTCCTTGTCCTTCGATGTCACCGGCGCGAAGCCGGTGAACCGCACCTCGCCTTCGGGCTTGCCGATGCCGCAGGCCGCGAGGAAGAGGATCGACGCCGCCACCGCCGCGTGCTTCAGCTTCATGGGTAGCTCCTTGTTGCGAGACCCCCACTATACTCCGGGGGGAGAGCCAATTCAATAGACTAAGGACGGACCGGATGCGCCGGTTCCGGCAGGTCCCGCGCGAGAATCTTGCGCAGGACTCGCCCCAGCTTCTCCCGCGCCCGCCCGGCGGTCCGGATGACGTCCGCATGCGAGACGCCCCCTTTGCCCACCCCGGCCGCGAGGTTCGTGATCAGCGAGATCCCGATCACCCGCATCCCCTCCTGGCGTGCGACGATCGCCTCCGGCACCGTCGACATGCCGACCGCATCCGCTCCCAGCTTCCGGAGCATCCGCACTTCCGCGGGCGTTTCGTAGCTCGGACCCGCCATCGCTGCGTAGACGCCGCTCTTCAACCCGAGCCCCTTCGGAACTTCATACACGGAGCTCAGGTCGACGAAGTGGGGACCTCCACGCAACGGATTGATGCCCATAAGGTTAAGGTGATCGGCGATCGCCATGAGGTCGCCCGGACGCAACTTCGGATGAACGGCGCCCGCGGCGTTGGTCAGCACCAGGGTCCGAACGCCGAGCCGGGCCAGGACGCGTACCGGACGGACGATGTCGTCGAGCGAATGACCCTCGTAAAAGTGCACCCTGCCGCGCAGAATCGCCGTTGTGCCGACGAGCGAGAGCCGGCCCGGGTGTCCGGCCACCTGCACCGCCGGAAAGCCCGGAATTCGGCTGTAGGGCACGTCCGTGCCGACGCGGCCGAAGTCCAGGTCGCCCAGGCCGGAACCCAGGACCACCGCCCTGCGGGGAGCGGTGGGAAGGCGGCGTCGGAGATAATCGGCGGCGCGGCGGACGAGCGCGTCCTCGCCCATCAGGTGACGACTGCGAACATGACGCCTTCGAAGACGAGCTTGCCGTTGACGACGCCCTGGCTGTCGCATTTCAGGCCGCGCCGCGACATCTCCTTGAGGCGCGAGACGATATAGACGCGGTCGCCGGGGCGGATGGCGCCGCGGAAGCGGACGCCGTCGATGCCCGCGAACACGACGAGGCGGTCGCGGATCTCGGGCATGAGCCGCTTGTAGGCGACGAGGGAGACCTGCGCGGTGGCCTCGACCAGCACGACCCCCGGCAGGATGGGGTTTCCGGGGAAATGGCCGGAGGC
>DASQOM010000122.1:0-16531 GCA_035644495.1 Planctomycetota bacterium
CCTCGGCCACGTCTCCACCCGCCTCGGCGGCGGCGACACCGCCAAGCAGCGCTTCTCCGAGTGCATGTCCCTCGCCCCCGGCACCCTGTGGTCGGTGTATGCAGGGGACGAGATGCAGAAGCTGTAGCCCGGAATCACGAATTACGAATCACCGATCGTTCCCCAGCAGGGATTCTCCCTCTCTCCTCTTCCTTACCACCGCTCCCGTTCTCGCGCAGCGACGATCGAATTGCAGCTTGGGGCGTGATTCGATTCCCCTAAACCCCGGCTCTTCCGCACAAATCAAGCAGCGGAGGAAGCCGATATGCGAACGCTTGCCCGCACCTGCATCCTGATCCTGGCGGCCGGCATCATTCCGGCCTGCGATACGCCCGCCCCGAAGCCGGCTCCGATTCTCGCGCCGAACCCCGGAGCCGGATCCGGCCCCGGCGGCAGCCCGAAGATCCTCGTGTTCGTCGCCTACAATCGCGTCTGGTGGTCGGAATACAAGGTCCTCTACGAAGGCCTCCGCGCGGCGGGATACGACGTCGACGTCCGTAGCAGCGCCACCGGCAGCGCCACGTCTTACCAGACCGACGGCGACGTCCAGTCCTCCGCCAACAACGTGGCCGGATCCTCTTATGCGGCCTTCCAGGCCGCGTTCGCGTCGGACTTCGGCGCGGCCTGGGACCCGGCGTGGAACAGCCCCGCGGCGATCCCGCTGTCCGGCCGTCTTCAGGATGTCGCCTCGCTCGCCCCCTATGCGGGGCTGGTCGTCGTCGGCGGCGTGGGCGCGGTCGACTACCGCTACGACGGCGTTTATGCCGACACCGTCGAGGGCGCCCATGTCGATACGGCAGCGGATGTCCAGGCCGCGGCGGAGAAGCTGAACCAGCTCATCGTCGAGGCGCTGCAGACGGAGAAGCCGCTGCTTGCCGAGTGCCATGGCGCGACGATCCCCGTCTTCGCGCGGACGCCCGGCAGCGCCGGGCAGATGCCCGCCCCGGACGCCCTGGGCCGCAGCGTGCTTCAGGGCCGCTCCTTGACGGGCTTCCCGCTCCATACCGGCGACACGGCCGCAATTTGCGCCGCCTTCGGCGTGACCTTCCTGCAGGACCGGGTCACCGTGGTCGATGCCCCGGCGACTGCGACGTTCGGCGTCGTCAGCTCCGGGATTGGTACCCGCAGACGGTCGCTTACGCCGCGCGGACCCTCCTCAATATGGTCGGAAGTTATCCGAGCGCGGCGGCGATGGCGTCGACCACGACCGTCCTCATCCTCCACGGCGGGCCCTGCGACCCCAGCAATCCCGAGAACGACATCCCAGCGAACTACGGCATGTCGCCGCCGAGCGTGATCCCGGTCGACTACCTCGATCTGAGCGCGCTGCTGAATGCGGACTCGCCGCAGGATGCGTACTCGTTCAGCGTCTCCGACGTGAACCTGCTGGACGGCGCGCTGCCGTTCAATCTCTCCAGCAGCGCGTCCGTGCTGGCCTACTTTTCGACGTTCGACGTGGTCCTGGTCTTCAAGCACTGGAGCACGTCGTTTCCGGACGCGTTGCAGTCGGCGCTGCGGGACTATGCCGACGCGGGCGGCGGCGTGGTCGCGCTGCATCACGCGCTCTACAACGCCGCGAGCGGGAAGAACATCCTCTGCCGCGACCTCTTCGGCGCCGAGTCCGCGGCGGCCGGCTGGTCCGCGCGCCCGCCCGACAACGGCCCGTATGGCCTGCTCAGCACCAACTACGGCCACTTCGTCTCGACCTTCGGCGTGACGTACGGGGCGGCGTCGGTGACGCCTCCTGCGGGCTTCCCGGCGGGCCCGGTTCCGGCGAATCCCGGTGCGGCGGGCTATCCTGCGTTCTCGATCACGGACGAGATCTACAACAACACCGCTTTCACCGGAACGCCGTCGTTCGGCCGCGGCGTCGGGCAGATCCAGCTGCTCTTCGCCAACGACTATGTCGCATCCCCCGGCCAGGTGCACACGTCGGGCTTCGTGAAGCGGTACGACGGGAACGGCGACGGCACCGCGGGACGGCTCGTCTTCCTGCAGCCCGGGGAGCGCGTCCAGAACATGCAGACGAACGCCCCCTACGGCCAGATCGTCCGGAATGCCCTCGTCTGGGCGGCGCAGCGCGATTAGTGCGCGGGCGCCGGGGTGAGGAAGCTGTCGAGGATGCGGTTGAACTCCTCGGGCCGCTCGACCATCGGCACGTGTCCGGAGTCGGTGATGAGCTCCCGGCGGTGCGCCGGAACAAGCGTGTACTGGTCGGGGGCCACGAGCAGGTCCCGGTCGGTGCCGACGGCCAGCGTCTCGACGGCCAGCGCCGACAGCTTCGGGCGCAGGTCGATCTTCGCGCCGGAAATCAGCAGGTCCACCGTGGACTGATACGAGCCGCGGATCATGTCGCGCGACAGCTCGTCGTCATAGCGCTGGATATAGGAGAAATCGCGCGTCACCCAGCGGCGGACCGGGGTGATGCGGCTCCCCCAGTAGAGCAGCCAGCGGATGCCGGGCGTCATGCTGAACCGGGTGCGGTCGTTGAAGGCCGTGGCGCCGACCACCAGCGGGTTGACCACCGCCAGCTTGTTCAGCCGTTCCGGATGCGACAGGGCATACTGCAGCCCGATCGTCGCGCCCATCGAGTGCGAGACCAGCACTACGCGGTCCAGGTGCAGCGAATCCAGGAACTTGCCCAGCCAGTCGGACAGGGCCTCGATCGAATAGTCGCGCCGGGGCTTTTCGGAAAGGCCGAAGCCGACGAGGTCGGGCGCGATGACGCGCCAGCGGGGGGCGAAGGCCGAGTAGCAGTACTTCCAGAATTTGTGCGACGCGCCCCAGCCGTGGAGCAGCACCAGGGGCGGGAGCGCCAGGCGGCCCTGCTGCGCGTAGGCGACTTCGGCGCCGTCCACCGAGACGCTCAGCAGGTCGAATTCGTGGGACTCGCGGGTGACGATCGGCAGCGGCGGCAGCCGGTCCGACAGCCCGAACACCCGGTCTTCTGTTTTTCCCGTCGCGTGCATGGGTGAAGTCTATTCGAGAATGCCCTCCGTCTCAATATATTGGGTGTAAAGATTCGGAGGAGCGTTCCGGATGCGGTGGGCGGGCCTGACGGCGATCCTGGTTCTCGGTTCCTGCGCTCCGCTTCCCCGCGGGGTCGCGATCCGCCCCGACTTCGACCGCGACGCGCAGGAGGCCGTCGATCTGCTCCGCGAGCTCCTGCGCTTCGATACGATCAATCCGCCGCAGCCGGGCTCGGCCAAGTCCAACGCGAACGAGACGGCCCTGCTCCGGCACGTCCGGAGCGTGCTCGCCTCAGACGGGATCGCGTCCGAGATCTACGAGTCCGAGCCCGGCCGCGGCAACCTCGTCGCGCGCGTGGCCGGCAGCGGCGAGCGCCGGCCGATCCTGCTGATGGCCCATGTCGACGTCGTCAACGTCGACCGTTCCCAGTGGGAGGTCGATCCCTTGTCAGGGGAGCTGCGGGACGGCTTCATCTGGGGCCGCGGGGCGCTCGACGACAAGGACGACGCCGCGGTGTTCGTCCAGACCCTGCGTGCGCTGAAGCGGAGCGGGACGCGGCTGTCGCGCGACGTGATCCTGATGCTGAACGCCGACGAGGAGTCGAGCGGGCGCTTCGGCGCTCGCTGGATGGCGGAGCATCATGGGGACAGGATCGACTGCGAGTTCGTGCTCTCCGAAGGCGGCAGCGCGTTGCTCGGGGACTCCGGCGTCGTGCAGTATGGATTCGAAACCGCGGAAAAGGTCTACAACGACTTCCGCCTGTTCATCCCGGGCGAGAGCGGGCACAGCTCGGTGCCCGTGCAGCGCAACGCCGTCTACGAGGCGGGGCGCATCCTGGCGAAGCTCGAAACGTACCAGACGCCGCTGCGCCTGATCGAAACCACCCGCGCCTCCTTCGACGGCCTGGGCACCGCGCCGCGCGGCGTCGTCTGGGGCCAGGAGTACCTGAAGAAAACCGCCGCGGGCGACATGGACGCGGCCGCCCACCTGGCGCAGAACCCCCGCTTCAACGCCCAGCTGCGCTCGACGTTCGTGCCGACGATCGTCCGGGGCGGCATCCGCGAGAACGTGCTGCCGCCGGACGTGGAGATCAACTTCAATGCGCGGCTGCTGCCCGGCGACTCGATCGACGACCTGATCGCCGCGCTGATGGCCCATGCCGGCGTCGCGAAGTACCAGCTCGTCGAAGGCGAGGCGGCGGTGGAGCAGTGGAAGCGTCAGCGGAAGGGCGGGGACGTCGGCGTTTTCCTGGTGGACCGCGGGATCGACGCCCCGCCGTCGTCGCTGGACACCGACCTCTATCGCGCGCTGGTGCTGACGGCGCGCCGGATTTCGCCGGCGGCGGTGGTCATTCCGCGGATGAGCGCCGGAGCGACGGACCTCCGCTTCTTCCGCCTGAAGGGCGTGCAAGGCTACGGGATCAGTCCGTGCCCGGTGGGCGAGGCCGAGGAATCCACGCCGCACCACCACAACGAGCGGATCCGGGTCGACAGCGTGAAGCAGGGCCTGCGGTTCATGCTGGAGCTGGCGGCGGAGATCGGGAAGTAAGGGGGGAAACCGGGGCTTCCGGGCGCCGAAGATAGCAGACGCCCGGAAGCTCCGGCCGAAATTACAAACCGAATCGCAGGAGGATATACCCCGCCAGGACCACGTAGAGGGCGAGGCTGCCGTTGAAGAACGTGGCGGCGACGAGGGCGACCTTGCCCTCGGCGGGATAGGCCTGGCCCATGCGGACGCGGAGCCAGTTGGAGAAGCCGGTCACGAGGCCGACGACGAACGCGATGCCCGCGGGGATGAGGAGATAGGCGCCCGCGAGCAGGCCGGCCAGGATGAAGAAGAGGCCGCAACCCGCGAGAAGCAGGGCGCCGCGGGAGGACACCGGCGGCAGGCGCCGCAGAATGGTGGTTTCCATCATCGCCTTATCCTCAACGTCTCTCTCTGGAATATCATCGACAATTCCCGCGTCCTTCTTTCACGATTCGCGCTGGACGAGGTTCCCGGATCGTGCTATACGGATGCCGATGACGAACGTCCCCGGAAAACGGCTGTCGAAAGAGGAGGCCGCCGAGGCCGACCGCAAGCTCGAGCAGGCCTCCCCCCAGGAGGTCCTGACGTGGGCCCTCTCGACCTTCGGCCGCGGGATCGCCCTGGCGTGGAGCGGCGCCGAGGACGTCGCCGTGCTCGACATGATGCACCGCATCGACCCCCGGGCGACGCGGGTGTTCACCCTCGACACCGGCCGCCTCAACCCCGAGACCTACGAGCTGATCGACGAGGTCCAGAGCCGCTACAAGATCCCGATCGAGATCCAGTTTCCCGACGCAGCCGCGGTGCAGAAGATGGTCGGCGAGAAGGGGATCAATCTGTTCTACCGCTCGCTCGACAACCGCAAGGAGTGCTGCGGCGTCCGCAAGGTCGAGCCGCTGAACCGCATGCTGAAGTCGCTCGACGGCTGGATCACGGGACTGAGGCGGACCCAGGCGGTGACGCGCGGGAAGTTGTCGAAAGTCGAGATCGACTTCGGCCACGACAAGATCGTGAAGCTGAACCCGCTCGCCGACTGGACGACGGAGCAGGTCTTCGACTACCTGAAGGCTCAGAAAGTCCCGACGAACAAGTTGCACGCGATGGGGTATCCGTCCATTGGCTGCGCCCCCTGCACCCGGGCGGTGAAGCCGGGCGAGGACGAGCGCGCAGGCCGCTGGTGGTGGGAGAACCCCGAGTCGAAGGAGTGCGGGCTGCATCCGACGCCATAGTAGGCATCAGGCATCCGGAGAAGAGGGTGCCGCCCTGCAACGGGGTCACTTCGAGAGTTCGTCGATCGCGCGCTGAATCAGTTCCTCCGGTGTTGGAGAGGGGTCCGGAGGCGTCGTGGACATCCTGTAGAGCATCCAGAGATTGCCCTTCCATTCCCCGACTCCATCCCAGTATTCAATGGGCAGGCAGCGGACTTTCTGGGGGTCCTCGGGGGGATGCACTGCGCCGGTGATCGGATAGAATCCTTGGGTTTCGCCGGACCAGAAGTCATTGACGCGGCGCCACTCCCGATCGCCGGCGCGGGCGTCAGGCATGGCTTCCGTCACCGATGTCGTCCTGTAGAGATCGCTCAGACTCGGCCAACTGTCGTCGTCGCTGGAAGACCGATCGTTCCCGACCGTGACGCCGACCACCTCTGAAATCACCGCCTCTCCGAGGATCGCGGTGTACGCGATGGCCAGGAATCCGGTGAGCGCCCGGAGCCGGAGCGGTTTCAGTCGAACTTGGACCATCGGGTCTTCAGCTCCGATTCGGTGGGGAAGACGACCACGCCCCGCCCGTGGCCCAGGTCGGCGCGGTAGACGGTGTTGTTCTCGTCGACGACATAGGTGTACTTGCCGCTCGTGGGATAGCGGGCGGGGTGCGCCTCCGCTGCGAAGCGCGCGGCGGCATCGAGGGTGCGCTCGTCGGTGTGGCGGAGGGCCCGGAACCAGTATCCGGCCTTCGCCTCGGGAACGCCATAAGGGCTGAGGTTCGTCACCGGCCGCTCATCGGCGCAGGCCAACGAAAGCTCGATCAGCTTGATCGCGGGCCCGCCTCCCAGCGGCGTGAGGGTGTACAGGCCCGCGATGTCGCCCCGCCAGAACTGCGGCACCCCATCCCCGTCCCGATCGTTGGCGCGGAAATCCGCCTGCGCGGAGGTGATCGTCTTGAGGATGGTCGACGCATTTCGCTCGCAACACCCGTGGGAGGAACCCGGACCGATGGCGTTTCCGATAGGGGCCAGCGCGAGCACGGACAGAAAGAGCGCCAGGCCGATCCAGTAGGGCCGCGTGTTCACCGGAGGGAGGAAAGCAAACGGCGTGCCGGAGCTTCAGGGGGAGGATCTGTGTTGACGGACAAAAAGCGTCGACACTCTCCGGCGGCGTGCCGGAGAGTGTCGGACGCGAGCGGCCTCAGTTGATCGCCATGGCGGATTCCGTGCACCAGCCCGCACGAACCTCGTCCGCCTTCCCGGAGCCGGTCTCGAAGGCGCCCGGATAATAAAACCACTCGATCTTGTCGAAGCCCAGGGTCAGGTTCTCATAGGGGGTCCGGACGTCGCCCTGGGGGCTGCCCGAGAGCGAGTGCATCGTGACGCGGACCTGCGAAAGCCGGATCTCCATGAACTTCGATTTGCGGGCGTCGGTCTGGCAGAGCTCGATCGTCGCGAACTGGAACATCCGCCCTTCGGCGGCCGCGCGGGCGAGCAGCGGCATGGTCCGATCGGCGAACTTGCAGATCGAGAGGTCCGTCATGTTCACGGGGCCCCCGCGCGGCGGGGGAGCACAGACGCTGTGGCTGAAGGAATCGATCGCCATCCAGCCGTGATGCGCCTGCTCGGTGCACTCGCCGGCGATCCCGTCGATCTTGAGGTAGGTCGTGTAGCCCATGGTCTCCTCCATCCTGTTGCCATAGGAAGAAGGAAAGGGCCGCCCGGGTTACAGGTCCGCCACGCCCTGCGACAGCACCAGTTCGCCCGCCGCGTTCGACGTCTCGAACTCGACGCGGTCGCCGCCCTTCCAGAACGACGTCTTCAGCACGTCGCCCGGATAGACCGGCTTGGCGAAGCGGACCTGGAGCTTCTTCGGCGGCTGCGGGAACGTGGCCGCGACCAGCGCCAGGGTCCCTAGGCCGTGCAGGATCACGTCCTTGAATCCCGCCGACTGCGCGAAGCCTTTGTCCACGTGGATCGGATTCATGTCCCCCGATGCCTCCGCATAGCGGCGGGGAAGGTCGGGGGCGACGGTGACCGTCGAGATCGACGTCGCCGCCGGTCTCACCGGCGGGGCAGGGGGGGCCGATTTCGCGCCCCTGGACTCGCCGCGGAAGAAGAGGCGCGACTCCATCTCGACGACGAGCTCTCCCTCGCGGAAGATGCTCTGGCCGAAATTGAGCACCTGGCCGGAGGACTTGTCCTCGATGCCGAGGACGCGGCCTCGCGGCGTGATCAGATCCCAGGCTTTCAGCGGCTTATGGAAGACGAAGACCTGCTCGCCGTGCACCATGCGCGAGAGCTCGCCGTTGAAGTCGGGATCCTCGAACAGCTTGACGAAGGGGTCCTTGACCAGCGTCACCGGGAAGACGACGGAGCCCGGAGCGCCGACGGCCGCGTCGAAGGCGGCCAGCTGCTCCGGGCGGATCAGCTGCGCGGCGCCGCCATAACGTTTGCCGATCAGCGAGCGGTGCAGCCCCATTTCGGGGGCGAACGTGAACATCTGCCGGAACTTCAGCCAGCTCGGGAGATGGGTGATCTTGATCTTCCCCTCGCCGAACGCCTTCTGGGCGTCGAGCGAGCCGCCGATGATCCCTGCGAGCGTCGCCCCGTCGGTCGTGATCGTGCAGGTGGCCAGCGGGACCGGCGGCTTCACCGACGCCGCCTTGTCCCTGATCTCGAGCGTCGCGGCCTGGCCGTCGACCTTGAAGAGCAGCGTGGCGTTGAAGCCCGCCGCCTTGTCGGGGATGAACTGGGCCTGCAGCCGCGCGAGCAGGGAGGGGAGGTCGACCGGGCACGTCGACGCGGGCGCAGCGGCGGCGGCCGGGGCGCCGACCTTGATCTTTTTGAAGTCGAAGGCCTTCCCGAACTTGCCGAGGTCCGGCACCTTCGTGGCCTTGAGCTTGCCGGACATGAACGCCATATCGCCTTTGACGCGGCCTTCGACCATTCCGATCAGCGTGTCGGCGTCGGTGGTGATCACGGAGGTCGGCGCGTCCGGCTTGCCCTCGGCGACGCGGACCTTCTTGTCCTTCACCTCGACGGTCCAGTCTCCGGAGCCGGTGACGGCGAAGTGGATGAGCGTGTCCCAGCCCGCGGCCTTTTCGGGATCGAACGCGCCGGGCAGGGCCTTGAAGATCCCGGCGACCTTGTTGCCGCCGCCCGCGGGCGCAGCAGCCGCGGCGGTTTTCGGAGCCTCCGGCGTTCGGATCCATGCGTTGACCTCGGCGGGGGTCCAGGGATCCTTCTTCTCCCTGCCCTCGCTGGTCTCCATCCGGTACTCGAACAGATGGCGGCCGTGGACACCGATGATGCGGCCCGTCAGATCCTTGGCGAGGTCGCTCGCGAAGTAGACGACGACCGGCGACACTTCCTCGGGACGGTATTCGGCCGGGACGCTGTCGATCTCCTCGGTCATGCGCGTCTTGGCGATGGGCGCGATCGCGTTGACGGTGATGCCGTCCTTGAGCAGCTCCATCGACGCGGTCAGGGTGAAGCCGTAGATGCCGGCCTTGGCGGCGCTGTAGTTCGACTGGCCGAAGTTGCCCTTGAGGCCCGCGACGGACGTCGTGTTGATGATGCGGCCGCCCGTGCCTTTCTCCTTCATGACTTTCGCCGCCGCGCGGGTGCACGCGAAGGTGCCGCGCAGGTGGACCGCGATCACGAGGTCCCACATGTCGTCCGTCATGTTGTGGATCGTCTTGTCGCGCAGGATGCCGGCGTTGTTGACGAGGATATCGACGCGGCCGAACGCGTCGACCGCGGCCTTGACGATCTTGTCGGCGCCGTCCGAAACGGAGTCGTAGTTCGGGACGGCCTCGCCGCCGGCCTTCGTGATTTCGGCGACGACGGTGTCGGCCATCTTCGCGCCCGTGCCCCCGCTGCCGTCGCGCGAGACGCCGGGGTCGTTGACGACGATCTTCGCGCCCTCGGCGGCCATGGCCAGCGCATGCGCGCGGCCCAGCCCGCCGCCGGCGCCCGTGATGATCGCGACCTTCCCTTCGAGCAGCTTCATCATGCCTCCACAGAGTTCTCCTCTGTGTCCCTGTGTTTTCTACACGCGTTCGATGATCGTGGCGACGCCCTGGCCCATGCCGATGCACATCGTGACCAGGCCGCGCTTCAGGTTGCGCCGCTCCAGCTCGTAGAGGATCGTGGTCAGCAGCCGCGCGCCCGAGCTGCCCAGCGGGTGGCCGAGGGCGATGGCGCCGCCGTTGACGTTGACGCGGGCGGGATCGGCGCCGGTCTCCTTCATCCACGCGAGCACGACGGGCGCGAAGGCCTCGTTGCACTCGAAGAGGTCGATGTCCTTCATCTTGAGGCCCGCCATCCGCAGCACCTTCTCGGTCGCCGGGATCGGGCCTGTGAGCATGAGGGTCGGGTCGACGCCGACCGACGCGGACGCCACGAGTTTCGCGCGCGGGCGCTTCTCGAGCTGCTTTGCCTTCGCGGTGGACGCGATCAGCAGCGCCGCGGCGCCGTCGGAAATCTGGCTGCTGTTGCCCGCCGTGATGACGCCGCCCTCCTTGAAGGCGGGCTTCAGGGTGCCCATCTTCTCGATGGACGTGCCCTTGCGCGGGCCTTCGTCGGTGTCGCGCCCGTCGATCGGCAGGATCTCGGGTTTGAAGTGGGCCTTGAGGGCCTTCTGATGGCTGCCGAACGAAAACTCGTCCAGCTGCCGGCGCGAGAGCTGCCACTTTTCGGCGATGAACTCCGCCGAGATGCCCTGCGAGACGAGGTCGAAGCGGTCGGTGATGCGCGAGGAGAAGGGCGCGCCGTCGCTGCCCATCGGCACGCGGGTCATGGACTCCGTGCCCGCGCCGATCGCGAGCTCGGCCTGGCCCGAGATCACCTCCGCGGCCGCGAAGGCGACCGCCTGGAGGCTGGAAGCGCAGAGCCGGTTCACCGCCGCGGCGGGGACCGTCACCGGGAACCCGCCCGCGAGGGCGGCGTTCCGGGCGATATTGAAGCCCTGCTCCTGGACCTGCGTGACGCAGCCCAGGACGATATCGTCGACCGAGGCGGGGTCGATCCCGTTGCGCTTCACGAGCGCGGCCATGACCTCGCCCGCGAGGTCGTCGGGCCTCCAGTTGGCGAGGAACCCGTCCTTCTTGCCGATCGGCGTCCGCAGGGCGTCGATGATCACCGCTTCGTTAGTCACTGCCGCCTCCCTGATTGAGATAGCGGACGATCGTGTTGCGCTGGATCTCCGCCGTGCCTTCCCAGATCTTGAAAATGATCGCGTCCATGAGCCAACGGCCGCAATCGTATTCCTTCATGAACCCGTACCCCCCGTGGATCTGGATGGCCTCCAGGCAGCACTGCACCGCGAGGTCGCCGCAGTAGAGCTTTGCCTGGCTGCCTTCGCCGCGGGTGAAGGGGACGTTGTTCGTGGCCATCCAGGCCGCCTTCCAGACCAGGCCGCGCGCGGCCTGGATCTGCGTCTCCATGTCGGCCAGCTTGTGGCCGATCGCCTGGAACTCGATGATCGGTTTCTTCTGCACGCGGGTCTTCGCATAGGCGAGACCCGTCTCGAAGGCCGCCCGGGCGATGCCGAGCGCCGCGGAGGCGACCATCACGCGCGACGATTCGAGCGTCGCGACGACGCCCATCATGCCTCCGGTCGACTCGCTGCCCAGCTTGTTCTCGAGCGGGACGCGGACGTCCTCGAGGTGGACTTCCGTCGTATTGGTCGCGAGCACGCCCCACTTGACGTAGTCGGAGCCGGGCTTGAGACCCTTCGCGCCTTTCTCGACGATGAAGCCCGCCAGGCCCTGGACGCGCTCGCCCGTCGACTGCGCCCCGGGATTGGTCTGGGCGATGACGACGTAGGTGTCCGCGATGCCGCCGTTGGTGATGAACTGCTTCACGCCGTTGAGAACCCAGCTGTTCCCGTCCTTCCGCGCGGTCGTGGTCATGCCGGTGACGTTCGACCCGGCGCCCGGCTCGGTGAGGCAGAAGGCGCCGATATGGGGCATCTTGGCGTCGTTGTTCGGGTTGCAGAAGCGCTCCAGCCACTTCTTGTTCTGCTCGGGGGTGCCCATGGCCTCGATGGCCTTGGCGCAGAGACCGCTCGCGACGATGTGGATCGCGATGCCGGCGTCGCCCCAGCAGAGTTCCTCGACCATGAGGCAGGTGATCAGCTTGTCGGTGACCCCCAGGCCGCCGTAGTCGGCGGGGAAGTAGTAGTCGATCAGGCGCAGGCCGTTGGCCTTCTTCAGGACCTCGTCGAGCTCGTCATGCGGGATCTTCTCGCCCTTGCGGTAGTACTTGTCCGCGAGGGGCCGGATCTCGGTCCGCGCGAAGTCGCGGGCCATGTCCGCCATCATCTTCTGTTCTTCGTTGAGCGCGAAATCGACCATGCTCTATCCCTTAACGCTTGCCCTTTCCTCGACCTTCTTCCGAAGCTTCAGCCACCAGCGTTCGCTGGAGCCCGCGATCTCCTTGGCTTTTTCGCGCAGGTAGTACAGGTGGAACGGCCAGCGCACCGGGAAGCGCTGCTCCAGAGTATGCAGGGAATCGCGGAGCCGGTCGAGATCCGCGAGATGTTTGTCGACGGCCCGGACGACGGTCTCGGGGGGCAGCCGGGGGGTGAAGTAGAGGGCGATGTCGAAGGGCGTCACGATCCGGTGGCCCTGGGACAGGGCCTGCTCCAGCAGCTCCGCGAAGGCCTTGCTCCCTCCGGGGGTGATCCGGTAGACCCGCTGCTCGGGCCGCTTCCCCTTGCGGGAGACGCTTCCCTTGACCCAGCCCCGGGCTTCCATGCGCTTGAGGGTGTAGTAGACCGTGCCCGAAGTCATTTCCAGCAGCTGCTCCAGCCGCTCGTCGATGGCCCGTTTCAGGTCGTAGCCCGAGCGCGGGGCCTCCTCGATGAAGCCGAGCAGGGTGATCGCATTGACGGGGTCGATGGTCGCCGGCATATCTATTACTTAAACCATTCTAATTAAACTATATCACGCGGAAAGCGCCGGAACGAGGATTTTTGTTCACGATTGCTTTCGGGAGAGGATCCCGTCGGCGGCCCCCAGGCCCAGCCCGACTCCGCCCAGCAGCGCGGGCGCCAGGAAGTAGCCCATCTTCAGGGGATTGATCGTCTCGATGCCGACGGGATGGGGGTCGAGCAGCACCATCGTGATGACGAGGTTGACGAAGCCCAGAAAGGAGCCGTACCGCACGGCGGTCCTGAGGATCACCGGCCGCGGCTGGTTCCGGCGGGCCAGGAAGTCCAGCCGCACGCTGATCAGGATGGAAAGGAGGAAGGCTCCGGGAGCGCCCGCCATCATCAGCCACAGGAGCATCAGGCCGATCAGCGGCAGGGGATTCCGTCCGATGGCCGTCTGAGGATTCAGGAGGGCCATCCCTCCCATCAAGGCGACCATGATCAGCGAGGCCGCCAGCAGGCCATACAGGGCGCCGAGGATGATCGCCTTCACCATTCAGAAATCATTGTACCCCCCGGGTCAGGGGGTCGGCTGCCGGATCGCCGGCTTGATCGTCCAGGCCTGGCGCCGCGCGAGCTCCATCATCGCCGGGGCGTGGAAGCCCTCGGGGAAGAGCCAGCCGAAGATCTTCGGGCTGTCGTCCGCCACCCGCGCGCCGATCGTGTACGTCGCCGGCCGGAGCTCCACCGACTCGGGCGCTTTGCCGTCGAGCACCGACGGCACCACGCGCGCCAGCGCCGTGAAGTACGCCTCCGGGGGGACCCCCGTGCTCCCCAGCCAGATCGTGGGCGGGATCCGGTGGTGCTTCTTCAGGTACTCCTGGACCCAGGCCGCCGTCCGGGCGAACTGGTTCCAGGTCGTCGTCATCGCCGCCGTCAGAACCGGGCCGGGCTCGGTCGGGCCGATCGGCGTCCCGTTCAGCTCGACCGTCTTCCTCGCGCCGGACTTGAGCGGGCCCCATTCCGACGCATGGTCCGCGACGACCGGATTCAGCAGGGCGAGGACCTCGGCCGGCGCCAGGGCGTAGTCGCCGCGGCGCTGGAAATTAACTTCGTCGCCGACGGCGGCCGCGATCTCCTTCAGCTCGGCCGTGTCGAAAGCCCGACCCTGGGCCCGATCGCGATACACCTCGGCCGCTTCGCCCACCGTGATGAACTGGAGGTCGGGGAGGGTCTGGATATAGCGAATCCAGGCCTCGAAGGTTTCGTACGCGACCTTCGTCTCCTCGGCCGTCTTCTGCGGCGGCATCTGCCAGTCCTCGCGCGCCGGGTTCACGCCGTTCTTGAAGATCGAGTCCCAGAACTGCTTGTGGATCCACTCGCAGGGGTGATAGTAGACGGAGATGATCCCGCCGCCTTCCTTCATCAGCTGTTCGTAGGACTTCTGGATCGCCTGCTTCCCCAGCTCGAGATCCTTCTCGCCGCCCAGCCCCGTCCGCGGGTGATGCGTCAGCTTGTACATCGTCAGGAGACCGCAATAATAATGGGGCTTGCCGTCGAGCCCGACGTGGCTGCCCGCGTCCATATAGGCCTTCATGCCCCACTTCTTCATGGCCGCGAAGGCCTGCGGACCCCAGGAACTGCCCGGCTGGCCGTAGCAGGTCGGATGCACCCCGAAGATCCGGCGCAGGTCCTCCACGCCGGGGCCTTCACGCCGCTCGAATTCCGCCGCACCCTCGTCCCAGCCCAGGCCGGACAGATACTGCGCCGGCGTCGGGTGCGGACTGTGATAGTTGGAGTGGAAGCCGATCTCGTGCTTCTTCAGCGCCTCGATCGTGTCGCTGCGTCCGCGCTTCTCCAGGACGCGCGCCTTCTCGCCGACGATCTTGAACGTCGCCTTGATCCCCCGGGCCGTCAGGAAGTTCGCGAGGTGCAACGACGCGTCGTCGTCGGCCGGCGACAGGTAATCCTCCGTGTCGAACCAGAGGACGACGTAGACCTTGGCGGGCGGGATCGTCCGGGGACCCGCCATGGGCGCGACGGGCGCGGGGCCCGACGAACAGCCCAGGGCGGCCAGGAACGCGAGGCAGACCAAGCGGCGCATAGTGTTCTCCCCCAACCTTGCCCATGGGTGGCGTCCGGCCCCCGAATTGTCACGCGGTCCGCCCATCCTACTAATGCCAATCGCCGCCCGGGCGTGGTAGAATTCGCGCCAATGCTGATCCACGGGGTGGAACTCGTCGTCCACCCGGACCGCCGCGCTCTTTTCGACGGCCTGCGGAGCCCCGCGGACGTGATCGCGAAATACGGCGCCTCGGTCCCTCCCGCCGAGCGCCGCAGCGCCGTCGCCGAACTCCACCTGCCCCAGGGCCATTTCTTCCTGAAGATCTACGCCTATTCCGGCCTCTGGCGCCTGCGGACGCTGTTCATCGTCTCGCGCGCCGGGCGGGAATACCGCAACCTGATCCGCCTCGCCGCGCTGGGCTTCAACGTGCCCGAGCCCGTGGCCAGCGGCCAGGCGCGGACGCTCGGGTTCGTCGGCGAAAGCTTCGTCATGACGCGCGCCATCGAGGATTCCGTCTCGATGTGGACCTACGTCTACAATCCCGGTGCCGCGCCGTTCCCGCTGCCCGACGCCCGCGAGCGTCACCGCCTGATCGAGGACTTTGCCCGCACGCTGCGGCAAGCCCACGAGGAGCGCTTCTTCATCCATACCCTCCGGGCGAAGAACGTCCTGCTCACCGAGGAGAACGGGGTCTACAAGGTGCACCTCATCGATGTCCCCTTCGCGGGCATCTGGCGCTGGCGGTTCTTCCCGCGCGCGGGGCGGATCCGCGACCTGGCCCTGATCCTGAAGTGGGCCCGCGTGCTGCTGACGCGGACCGAGCGCATGCGTTTCGCCCGCGCCTACGGGGCGGGTCCCGGCCTGCTGCGGGAGACCCAGGCATACCAGGAGCGGTATTATCCTCTCCGTTCCGGCGATTCCACCTAGCCAGGACGGCGAAACCCAAAGACCCCTCTCCGGGCTCCGGTGTTCTGGTGTTGGACCGGCTCTTCTACTGGATGATGCGCAGGGGTTTGCCGTCCGCAGTGAAGAGCTGCAGGCGGTGATTGTCGCTGTCGCAGACCCACAGCCGTCCCTCGCGGTCGAAGGCGGTCTGGATGGGGTCCTTGAGCTGGCCCGGCCCGCTGCCCTCCTCCCCGAAGCAGAAGAGGAACTTCCCCTCCGAGTCGTAGACCTGGATGCGCCCGTTGTCCCGATCGGTGACATAGAGGCGGCGTCCGTCGGGGGACGGCGTGATGCAGTCGGGCCGCCGGCTGTCGCCGGGCTGCGAGTGCCGGTAATAATCCCAGCCGCAGGCGAGCGCGCAGAGGCTGCCGACGGCGAGCGCCGCGAGGAGGCCGCGCCCGGCCTGCCTGCGGGCGGTGAAGATCACGAAGGTCCCGAGCGCGGCGGGGACGCCGATATAGCAGAAGAGCGGGAACAGGGCCTCGTGGCCGAGCCGGAACAGTTCCTTGCCGTCCTTGGTGGTGCAGACGACGTAGTTCCGCTTGTTGAGCGAATAGTACAGGCGGTTCCCGAGCACCAGGACGTACTGCGGATCCTGCGAGAGGGGAATCGAGCGGAGATAGGTGCCGTCTTCCTTGAAGACGTTGATCCGCCGGTTGTGCTCGTCCGTGACGTAGGTGTCGCCGTTCGCGTCCCTCGATAATCCCTCGGGCCCGTCCATCTCCCCCGGGCCGGACCCTTTCCTGCCGATGATGCGGACCAGCTTGGGGGTCGCGCCGCGGACATCCAGCTCCACGACGTTGTGATACGCCGTGAGGATAAGCCGGCCCGGGGCCGGGCAGTGCATATAGAGCCCGCGGGAGACGTTGCAGAGAGACCCGTCCCCGCCGACATAGCCCTC
>DASQOM010000123.1:0-2682 GCA_035644495.1 Planctomycetota bacterium
GTTTGTGCCGACGCGGACCGTGCCCCGCCCTTCCGCCTACCTGATTCCGCAGGAATACGCGACGGTCATCGCAAAGCTGGAGCATCACGGCATCGCCCTGCAGCGGCTCCCCTCCAACCGCTCGTTCAACGGCGAGGTCGATGCCGTCGTCTCCGTCGCGAAAGCCGCCAGCCCGGACGTGGGCACGATGAAGCGCGAGGAAACGGCCGTCACGATCCGGCGGGAGCCCGGTCGCATCGCCGGCCGAGCGGGCGACGTCCTCGTCCCGACCGACCAGGTTCTCGGCACGCTCGCGGTCTACCTGCTGGAGCCGGAAAGCGACGACGGCCTCGTGCGCTGGGGCTACCTGGACGCCGTCGCGAAGCCCGGGGCGATTCTCCCGATCGTCCGAGTCAGCGGCGTCTGATCCGTCGTATACTTCTACAGATGGCCCGCGCAATCCCGGGGGTCCTGTTCCTGCTGCTCGCCGCGGTGTCCCAGGAGCCGACGCTGCGCGAGCTCATCCGGCGCCTCGAGGACGACCGCGCCGACGTGCGCGAGCAGGCGCAGAAGGAACTGGGCCAGCGGGGCGACGCCGCCCTGGCGGCGCTGAAGGAGATCGTCGAGTCGCCGACGGCGGCCGGCGAGCTCAAGCTGCGGGCGGCCGCGGCGATCCGGGAGATCGAGCTGGCCGGAAAGATCGCCAAGGTCTACCTGGAGCCCAGGCGCGTCACCCTGAAGGCCGCCGACACCATGCTTCGCGAAGTCCTCGACGAACTCTCGCGCCAGTCCGGGATCGTGATCGAATCGACCCTCGTCGACAACGCCGCCCGCGTCACCCTGGACGTCGCCGATGCGCCGGTGCCGCAGGCGCTGGACCTCCTGTGCCAGAACCAGACGGAACGCACCTGGGAGGCGGTGGACGACGGCCCGATCCGCTTCCTCAAGGACCGCCACCCCGCGATGCCCGCCGTCTACGGAGGTCCCTTCCGCGTCCGCGTCCAGTCGCTCAACCTCGAGCGGAACACGGACTTCAAGGGCAAGTCGGTGTCGCTGACGGCGACGTTCATCGCCGACTGGGACCGCCGGCTCAAACCGTCGAAGATCGTCGAGATCGACCTGACCAAGGCCTCGGACGGGCTGGAGTCGCCGCTCGACATCACGGCGGCGGACTCGGGGGTGATGGTCGTGCGGGGCATTCCCGGGGCTCAGATCCGGGTCGCGGGGATGAACTTCCCCGAGCCGGGAGAGAACACGCGGGCCTTCGCCGTGCGCGGGATCTCGCCGTCCGCGACGACGATCGACCTCGAAGGCGTGGCCCGGTTCACCTTCCCGCTGGAATGGAAGGACATCAAGTTCGACAAGCCCGGGACGGTGGAGAGCCGCGACCTCGGGGACACGACGGTGCGGCTGGCCCGCGGCGGCGCCTCGGAGATCTGGACCCTGTCGTTCCACAAGAACCCGTCGGCGACGACGCCGTCCTGGTCGCGAACGATCGGCCAGCGCTTCGACGCGGAGTCGTTCGTCGTGGTGGACACGGAGGGCAACGAGTTCACCGGGACCATGCGGGCGCCGAGCCTGCGGGGCCGTCAGGCGGACGCGGCAACGGAAGTGGGCGTCTGGTACCAGGCGGGGATCCCGCGCAATCCGTCGAACGCGATCAAGGAAGTGCGCTTCAAGTTCGTCGACCAGACCATGGTCAAGACGCTGCCCTTCAAGTTCACCGGGCTGCAGCTCCCCTGAGCGCCGAGAGGTTCCGGGATACTGTTAGTGGTCCAGCGGGTGGGCCTGGTCCTCGTCGATGGTGTGCATCTTGTAGTGGCTCACCTGGACCGCGTACCAGATCTCCTTATAGGGCCGGACCTTGACCCGGTAGCGCATCAGATGGCCGCTCGGATAGACGTAGCCGCGGACGATGAAGGTCCCCCACTCCGGTGATTCCTTCAGCTGATACTGGCTCGGCCGGTACGGCTCCGCGATCCAGGGAACGATGGGTTTGATGTTGTTGCGGATCGCCAGGTCGGCCACGGCTTTCGGATCCCCGTGCCACTTCTCGGCGCCGGACTTGAACGCCGCAAGCCGCAGCGGAAGATCGTCGGGCTGCTCCAGATTGATGTCGGGCAGATCCAGCGTGTAGTACTGCTCGCATCCCGTGAACAGCAGACCGTAGACGGCAACCAGCAGAAACCACCCCCCCCTCGGGAGGGTGGGAGGCTGCCGACTACTCCTCACGGGAAGAGCCCATGCTCTCAAACATCGTCTTCAGCATGTCCTTATACGAGACGGCCGCGTCCAGGTCTTCCCTCGCGATCAGCGAGTTCTGGTGCAGGCCCTCGAGGACGAACTCCATCGCCAGCGGCAGCTGCTCGGCCTGCGGCTTGAGATTCTGCTCCGCGATGCCCTTCAGGCCCGGCACCTGCTCCAGCGCGCGGGCGTAGTCGGCCGACGACATCGCGTCCGTGATCTCGATCCGGTTGCCCTTCGCGAACCAGTCCAGCACCGGCTTGTACGCCGTCTCGTCCAGCGGAGCGTCTTTCGAGCCGCCCGTCGCCCCCTTCACGCCCTTCTGCTTGACGGGCTTCGACGCGTACGCGTCCGGGAAGTAGCGCTTGAACGTCGCCTGCACCGCCTGGCCCAGGATGCGGCGGGCGACCGCGACCACCCCTTCGCGCTCGCCTTCATAGACCAGCTCGATCTTGCCGG
>DASQOM010000124.1:0-4926 GCA_035644495.1 Planctomycetota bacterium
GGCCGGGCTTCCTGGCGGACGCGATGCCCGCCAAGGCGGTCGGCAACGCGCCGCCGCCGGGCGTGACCGAGACGCTGCGCACGATCATGAGCCAGGCCCAGCCGGCCGGGGTCGCGGCGGCCTCCCGCGCGATGGCGGCCCGCGTCGACTCGACGCCCGGGCTGTCGCAGATCCAGTGCCCGACCCTCGTCCTCGCGGGGCGCCAGGACAAGTTCATCCCCGCCGCCGAAAGCGAGGCGATGGCGAAGGGGATTCCGGGCTGCCGACTCGTGTGGTGCGAGACGTCGGGCCACGTCCCGATGCTCGAGGAGCCCGACCTGGTCACGCGCGAGCTGGCGGCGCTGGTGAAATGATCGCCCTACTCGCGGTGCTCCTGGCGCAGGAGACGGCTTCCGGCGACGCCGTCGTCCGCGCGAAGGCCGGCAAGTCGGAGATCGTCCTCAGGACCACGAGCCGCCTGGCCGGCGCCATCGACTCCCTCACCTGGGACGGGAAGGAATTCATCAACAGCGTCGACCACGGGCGCCAGCTGCAGTCGGCGAGCAACTTCGACGCCGGATTGCCGGTCAGCGACGAGACCTACAACCCGACCGAGGCCGGGTCGCGCGCGGATCATGTCGGGCCAAAGAGCAGCAGCGTCCTGCTGTCGCTGAAGGCGGAGGGCAATGTCCTCGAGTCGCGGTCGCGCATGGCCTTCTGGCTGAAGCCCGGGGAGAAGTCGGGGCCCAACCTCGCGAAGAACACGACGATCGTCTCCGACCATGTTCTCTCCAAGAGGGTCGTCATCGGCTTCCGGGATCTGCCGCAGGTGCTGAACTACGTCGTCACGTTCACGATCCCGGCCGAGAAGCATACGGTGGCGACGCTCGAGGCGCTGACGGGATACATGCCCGCGGAGTTCTCCCGCTTCCTGGTCTACGATCCTGCGAAGAAGTCGGCCCGGCCGATCGGATACGGCCCGGGGGAACAGGCGCTGCCGATGATCCTGTCGACGGAGTCGGGCAGCCACGCGATGGGCATCTATTCGTTCGAGCCCGCGGCCAGCTACGGCCGCTTCCGCTTCGTTCCGGAGCGGGTCGTGAAGTGGAACTGCGTGTTCCGGGTGAAGAAGCCGGAGGGCATCCCGCCGGGCGACTTCACCTGCCGGATGGCCGTCCCGGTGGGGACGCTGGACGACGTGGTCGCGTCGATGACGCGCCTCTGCGAGATCGCCGGGGAGAAGTGAGCTGCAATCCGGGACTCGGAGTCCCCTATTGCACCTGGGGACGGCGATCCACGGACAGGCGCCGCCGGGCCTCTTCCTTGCCCTCCTGGGCGCGGCGTTCCTGGGGATCGTCGACCAGGACCAGCATGAACGTGTTGAGGGCTTCCGAGTAGCGGCGCTGCTCCATCAGCTTCGCGGCCTCCTCGAGGCGCAGCGCGTTCTGGCGCTTCCGGATGTCCTCCTTGCCCGCCAGGGCTTCGGCGTGGCCGGGATGCTGCTGGAGGACGCGGTCGTAGAGCGAAAGCGCGGCGGCATAGTCCCCCCGCACCACGAGGCGCGCGGCCGACGCGAGCTCGCGCTCGGTCGACGACGTCACCAGCACCCACGCGAGGCCGCCGATCAGGATTGCCGCGGCCGCGCCTGCGGCGCCCAGGATCATCCGGCGCCGGCGACGGCGCTGGGGGAGGTCGGCCTCCACCTCCTCGCCGCCCAGCCAGCGGGTGAGGTCTTCGGCCATCGCCTTCGCAGTCTGGTAACGCTCGTTGCGGTCGCGCGCGATCGCCTTCAGGCACACGTTTTCGAGGCTGCGGTGCAGCACCGGGTTCATCTGGCTGCGCATGACCGAGCTCGGCGAGGGCGCGGTGCTCTTCAGCGCCTTCAGCATGACCTCTTCGGGCGAGCCGCCCTCGAAGGGCCGGCGGCCCGTGAACATTTCGTAGAGGATGACGCCCAGCGAATAGACGTCCGTCCGCCGATCCACGCGGATCCCGCGCACCTGCTCGGGGCTCATATAGTGGGGCGAGCCGACGACCATCCCCTTCCCCGTCAGCGCATCCTTGGGGCTCTGCTGCAGGTCCTTGGCCAGCCCGAAGTCCGTGATGTGCGGCTGGCCGGCCGTGTCGATCAGGATGTTCTCAGGCTTCAGGTCGCGGTGGACGACGCCGTGCTCGTGCGCGTGATGGACGCCCAGGGCCGCGTCCCGCAGCACGGCGACCTGCGAGCGGAGGCGCAGGGTCTTGTCCTTCCACCACTCGAGCATCGAGACGCCGTTGATGAACTCCATCGCGATATAGCGACTGCCGTCCAGGATGCCCGCCTCGTAGATGCCGACCACGTGCGGGTGGTGCGGGAGCTGGGCGGTGACGCGCGCCTCCCGGAGGAAGCGCTCCTCGTCGATCCCGGCCTCCTTCGCGTCCGGATGCGGCTTCACCATCAGCATCTTGAGGGCGACTTTGCGGTCGAGAACGGTGTCGAGCGCCTCGTAGACGATGCCCATTCCGCCGCGGCCGACCTCGCGGACGATCGTGTACTTCCCGGTCGAGACGCGGCTGGAAGGGGTCGGCGTCGGCGCCGTGACGGAGGGCGCCTCGACGGTCGTCCCGCCCGAATCGGCGAGCGGGACCTCCTGGGTGGCCTCCTGGACGCTGACGTCGGAGGCGGCGGCCGACGGCTTGAGCTCGGCCTTGCAGGCCGGGCAGCGGTATTTGCGCGCGGGGTCGTATCCGGCGCCGTTGCAGCGTTTGCCGCAGGCGGTGCAGGAGAGAATGGTCTTCTCCTGGGTCGCGAGGGCGAGGCGGACGGCCTCGGGGGTGGCATATCCCTTGACGACGAGCAGCTCGCCGAGGCGCGGGCCGGGGTTCTCGCCGGCGCGGATGGCCTCGTCCTGGAGCCCGAGGCATTCCTGGAGATGCTCGGGGGTGATGGTCCGGTTCTCGATGAGGAGGCGGCCGAGGACGGAGTCGCGCCCCTGCGGGGTGCCGCCGGTGATGCGGGCGGTCTCCTCCAGCAGGGCTAGGAGCTGGTCGCGGGACATGAAGCTGCGGGCGACAAATACTTCGCCGAGGGGGACGTGGCGGGAGCCGCTGGGGGTGCGCGAGCGGGCCTGCTCGCTCATGGCCTCGCGCAGCTGGGTGGGCGAGATGAGCTTGCGGTCGAGGGCCTTCTTGCCCAGGAAGAGGTCTTGGCTGTCTCGGTCGATCACCCGGTGTCTCCGCTCGGTGCTGGTTCCGGCTTCACCTCCACTATATCCCATTCCTCATGGGCCACATTGCAAAAGTGAATGGACGGGTCACGGCACCTCGACGACGAAGTCGAAAAGCTCGCCGTACCGGCGACCGTCCAGGGTGATGTCGAGGCCGACGATGCGCACCCCGGGCTTCGCGTCCGGCGCGGCCTTGACCGCGATCTGCATCCGATGCGTCGTCCCGTTCTGGATGCGACCCTCGACCACCGGGGCGTCGCTGGAGAGCCCCGGCGGAAGATCGAGGGCGATCCGGTGCTCCTGCCATCGATCCCGGAAATTGCGGACGACGAGGATCACCGGCGCCGCCTCGCCCGGCTTGAGCTTCAGGCGATACGGCTCGACGCGGACCCAGAACGGATCGTAGCCGTAGCGGTAATCGTCGCCCGCGATCAGGCCCCGGAACGCGTCGCGCATCTCATAGGACCAGCGGCGATATCGCTCGATGAAGGCCGCGGGCTTGTCCATCACGTACGAGTGCCCGCCCATCAGCAGGTCGGGGTTCACCCGGCTCAGGTACTCCGCGCCGAGGATATAGCCCTCCTCGAGGATCGAGCTGTTGTGCGCGACCACCGCCTCGTGCCCCGTGTGCCGTGGATCCTCCGGGTCGCCGAAGATGTTGTCCCCGGTGAAGACGACCGTCTTCCCGTCGATGACGCCGCGCACGGCCAGCGCGAACTCCGTCTGCCCGGGCATCCAGTCGACCGTGAACCTGAAGCCTTCCCAGTCGATCGTCTCGCCGTCCTTCAGCAGTCGGTCGAACGTGACGCCCTCGATCGGCGCCCCGTCGAACATCTGCCCGTAGGCCTGGATCGACGCCGAATAGTCGAAGCGCTCCGGGTGCTCGCACATCGGCTGCATCCGTTCGAGCGCCCACAGCTTCGTCCCCCACTTCTTCCGCAGATGCGGCCCCTGCAGGAAATGGTCCCCGTGCATGTGCGTCGGGATCATCACGTCGATCTGCTTCAGCCCCAGCTGCTCCTTCATCCGTTCGATCGACGCGTCCAGGAACTTCTCGTCGAAGAGGCCGCAGTCGACCGCGAACCCATGCCCCGAATCCGAAAGGACCAGGCAGAAGTTCGGGTAGAAGTTCGGGCCGCGGAACTTGTAGAGATGCGGCGAGACCTGCCACAGGTGCGGCACCGCCGTCGGCCTCGACGTCGGATCCTGACGCGCCCCCGAGAACGTGTTCACGTCGTAGCCGCGGACATAGAGCCGCTCGAGCGCCCGCAGCTTGCGCTGGAATTCCGCGAGCTGCGCCGCCCCCTTCGAGATCGGGGGACCGTGCGACGGCAGCATCCACGCGGGGTCGTACCCCTCGACCTGGCCCGCCGAGCTGCAGAGCGCGTAGATCCCCGCCGCGAACCCGTAATCCCACTCCGAGTCGAACCACGTGTGCAGCCTCGCGCCCTCGAGCATCAGGTCGCCCGTGAACGCAGCCCAGCGGCCGCCGCTCTGGAGCATATAGGACATCGACCCGGGGCTGTTCCCCTTCGTCTCGATGCAGCGGAGCTCGCGGCCGTGCCACTCGAAGGTGTCCATCCGCGAGAAGGCCCGGTCGAGCGGCACCGGGTGCACCGGCGGCCGCACGTAGCTCGCGCCGTGGATCGTGAAGGCGTCGCCCAGCTTCACGTTCATCTTCCGGTACCTCGACGGGTTCTCGAAGAGGTCGCGCTCCGCGGCCGGCCCGGCGACCCGGATC
>DASQOM010000125.1:0-7930 GCA_035644495.1 Planctomycetota bacterium
GCTCCAGCCGAAGGGGCCCGACGTTCCGAGTCGATTCAAAGTCTAGGTAGAGGACGGTAAGCATTTCGGAATGGCCCGGGCAAACAACCCTTCGACTCGCTGCGCTCGCTCAGGGTAAGCAGTCGGCATGGTCCCGAACTCCTTTGTGCCGCCTGCTTAGCGCCGGCGGCCGCCGGGGGGAGGGGCGCCCATGCCTGGCATGCCGGGGAAGCCCTTGCCCTTCTTCATCATCTTGATCATCTTCCGGGCTTCCTCGAACTGCTTGATGAGCGAATTCACCTCGTGAACCGGTCGCGCGGAGCCCTTCGCGATCCGCTGGCGCCGGGACGAGTTGAGCAGCTCCGGGTTCTCCCGCTCCTGCATCGTCATCGAGCGGATGATCGCCTTGGCGAACTTGAGCTCGTTCTCGTCGATGTCGCCCGCCATCTGGCCGAGCTGGCCGGGCAGCATCTTCATCAGCGACTTGATCGGGCCCATCTTCTCCATCGACTCCAGCTGCTTCAGGAAGTCGTCGATGGTCAGCTCATCCTTGCGGATCTTCTCCTGCAGCTTGCGCGCCTGCTCCTCGTCGATCGCCTCCCGCGCCTTCTCGACGAGGCTGACGACGTCGCCCATCCCCAGGATCCGGTCCGCCATGCGCTCGGGATGGAACTCGTCGAGCATCTCGATGCGCTCGCCCATGCCGACCCATTTGATCGGCTTGCCGACGATCGCCTTCACCGACAACGCCGCGCCGCCGCGCGCGTCGCCGTCCAGCTTCGTCATGATGACGCCGTCCAGCGAGAGCTGCTTGTTGAACTCGTCGGCGGACTTGACGGCGTCCTGGCCGGTCATGGCGTCGACGACGAGGAAGGTCTGGGTCGGCTTGACCTTCTGATGGATGTCCTTGAGCTCGTCCATCATGTCGCGGTCGACGTGCAGGCGGCCCTGGGTGTCGAGGATGACGACGTCGCAGTTCTCCTCGACGGCCTTGGCGATGCCGCGCTCGCAGATCTTGACGGGGCGGCCGCTGGCCTCGAAGTAGACGGGGAGGTTGTTCTGCGAGCCGAGGGTCTTGAGCTGCTCGACGGCCGCGGGGCGGATCATGTCGGCGGCGATCAGCATGGGCTTGCGGCCGCGCTTCTGGAGGTACTTCCCGAGCTTGGCGGTGGTCGTCGTCTTGCCCGCGCCCTGGAGGCCGGCCATCATCAGGACGGTGGGCTTGCCGGGCTGGCCGGGGGGAATGACGTGGTCGACCGGCCCCATGAGCGACGTGAGCTCCTTGTGGACGATCGAAATGAACATCTGGGTCGGATTGACGGTCTTCAGGACCTCCGCGCCGAGGGCGGCGACTTTGACGCGGTCGATGAAGTCCTTGACGATCTTGAAGCTGACGTCGGCGGCGAGGAGGGCGCGGCGGACTTCCTGGAGGCCCTCCTCGACGTTGGCCTCGCTGAGCCGTCCCTTGCCGGAGAGCTTCCGGAAGACGTTTCCGAGGGACTCGCTGAGGGACTCGAACATGGGGCGGGTATTCTAGCTTCCCGAAGGGAGGTCCGCAATCGGCGAGTCGCGGGCCTCTAGGCCAGCCCGGTGAGCTCGCCCTTGCTGTCGGCGAAGGCGGGGACCTTCAGGCCCATGCGGCTCAGCATCGCGACATAGAGGCTCGAGAGCGGGTAGTCCTTGTTGTACTCCACGTGGCGGCCCGGGACGATGGTGCCGCCGCCGCGGCCGGCGAGCAGCAGCGGGGGATTGTGCGGGTTGTGCTGGTTGCCGTCGGCGATCCCCGACCCGAACACGATCATGCAGTTGTCGAGCAGCGTCTTCGACCCTTCCTTCACCGCCTTCAGCTTCTCGAGCAGATAGGCATACTGCGCGACGTGCCAGGTGTTGATCTTCGCGTACATCTCCAGCTTGTCGGGGTTGTTGCCGTGATGGGAGATGTCGTGGAAGCCTCCCGTGACGCCGGGGATGAACGAGAAGTTCTGGCCCGTGACCTCGTTGCCGAACATGAACGTCGCGATCCGCGTCGAGTCCGTGGCGAAGGCGAGGACGAGGATGTCCAGCATGAGCTTGACGCGCTCGGTCAGATCGCCGCGGTTGTTGTTCCGTCCGCTGTCGGGGGCCTGCGACGCGCGGGCGCCCACTTCCTCGATCATCGCCCGCTTGCCTTCGCGCAGGGAAGACTGACCCTTATGGGCCAGGCGCTCCTCGTTTTCGACGCGGGTCTCGACCGAGCGCACCGATTCGAGGAACTCGTCGATCTTCCGCTGGTCCGCCAGGCTGACCCTGGCGCGCAGCGACTTCGAGTCCGCCAGGACCGCGTCCAGGACGCTTTTGTCGTCGGCAAAGGCGGGCGTCCCCTTGCCCGAGGGCTTGAAGAGGCGGTTGAAGGCCTGCTTGGGATTGATCTCGCGCGGGGTCGGCTGCGTCGGCGAGCTCCACGAGATATAGGAGGCGTAGGAGACCGTGTAGCCGACGTTCTTGTCGACGAAGCTGTGCACCGGCTCGATGCCGAGCTCGAGGGAGGGAAGCAGCGTGACATGGCCGATCTTCTGGGCGGCCAGCTGATCCATCGAGATGCCGTTGCTGTTGACGGCCGAGTCGCTCTTCTCGATCGTCGTGCAGGACAGCCAGCCGGCGCCCTTGACGTAGTGGCCGTCTCCGGTGTCGGCCGACTTGTTCCAGAGCTGGGAAAGGACGAGGACCTCGCTCTTCAGCTTGGTCAGCGGCTCGAGGGTGGGGGGCAGCTGGGTCAGCAGCCCGCCCTTTCCTTCGGGCAGCCACTTCTTCATGTTCGCCCCGTTGGGCATATAGAGCATGGCCATGCGGACGGGCGACTTGCCGCCGGAGCCGCCGCCGAAGATGCCGCCGCTCTCCTGGGCGCCGGCGAAACGCCCGAAGGATTCCAGGAAGGGCAGGCCCATGACCACGCCGCCGGCGCGGAGGAGGTCGCGACGGCTGATCGACGGCTTGTTCATCGAGGTCCTCATCTGCCCCCGGCGTTCGCGTTCCGCCGGTAGCGGAACGGATAACTCCGGGTGATCTCCGTGAGCCACGTCTGGGCGCGATACCCGTCCTTCTCGACCGCCGCCATGACGCCGTCGACGGTGGCGGCGTCGCCCGGCTGGATGCCGCGCCCGAAGGCATACGACAACATGTCCTCGGTAATACTACGGACGAACGCCTCCTTCTTTTTCATCAGGATGTCTTTGAGCTCGCTGGGCTTCGAGATCTTCTCCCCACTGGGCAGCACCGCGTCGGAGCTCACGGGCTTGCCCTGGATCTCGGTTCTCCATCGGCCGATCGGGTCGAAGTTCTCGAGGGCGAAGCCGACGGGGTCGATCGACCGGTGACAGCCGGCGCAAACAGGGTTCTGACGGTGCTTCTCCAGTTGTTCGCGCAGGGTGAGACCCTGGAGGGGCGCGTCGTCCGAGGGAAGCGGCGGGATATTGGGCGGGGGCGGGGCCGGCGGATCGTCGAGCAGCGTTTCGAGTATCCACTTGCCGCGAACCACGGGGCTCGTGCGGGCAGGGTGGCTGGTGAGGGTCAGGACCCCCGCGAATCCGAGGATGCCGCCGCGGTTCGGGTCGGTCAGCTTCACCTTGCGCATCTGGGGGCCTGCGACGCCGGCGATCCCGTAGTGCCGGGCGAGTTCTTCGTTGACGAACGTATAGTCGGACGCGATGAGGTCGAGAAGGCTCCCGTTCTCCCGGAAGAGCGCCCAGAAGTACTCCGTGGCCTCGTCGATCATGGCATCGCGGAGGCTCGCGGTGAACTCGGGGAACTTCTTGGGGTCGGGTCGGACGGTGGTTTCGAGGCGGGAAAGGTGGAGCCACTGGGAGGCGAAGTTCCGCGCGAAGGAGCGGGACTTCGGGTCCTGGAGCATGCGGAGCGTCTCGGTGCGGAGGGCGTCCGGCGTCTTCAGCTTCTGATCGGCGGCCAGCCCGAAGAGGGCGTCGTCGGGCATCGAGGACCACAGGAAGTAGGAGAGACGGCTGGCCACCTCGTAGTCGTCGACCGGCCAGGGCTCGGTGAGGGCCTGGTCCGCCTCGACGCGGAAGAGGAAGAACGGCGACGTGAGCATGCCGCGCAGGACGGTCTTCACCGCCTCGTCGAACTTCACGCCCTTCTTTTCCAGGGTCTCATAGAGCGCGGTCCAGCGGTCGACGAGAGGGGCGTCGGGCGGCCGGCGGAACGCTTTCGCCCCGAAGTCGCCGATGATGCGGCGCGCGGAGAGTCTGGGCGTCTTCTCGGCGTCGGCCTTCACGAGGCAGAGGTGCTTCGCGTCGGCGGCCAGGATAAGATCTCCGGCAGCGCTGTAGTAGTTCTCCAGCAGCAGCGGCGGGACGAAGAGCGTTTCGGCGTTGTTGTCGAAGCCCTTGCCGCCGCCGCCGTCGGCGGGGAACTTGTCCGCGGGGCGCAGCGTCACTCCCAGCAGGTCGCGGACCGTATTGTTGTATTCCTCCCGGGTGAGGCGCCGGGACAGGGTCCGGCCGGGGTCGCGCAGCGGCGAGGCCTCCGCCGCGGCGCGGGTCTTCTTGACCCAGGCCAGGAACGCCGTCTTCCTCGCGGCCGGGGGCTGTGGGCTGTCCTCCGGAGGCATGGCGCCGTCGCGGATCCGTTCCTCGATCTTCCGCCAGAATCGCGGTTCCTTCGGGAAGCCGGCCGTCAGCACCAGGGCCACGTCGAGCTTCGCCTTGGTCTTTTCAGGCCCGTGGCACCTGATGCAGTACGCGTCGATGAAAGCCCTGGCTTCGGGGTCCAGGACGGGGGCGCTCTTCTGCTGGGAGAGAGCCGGCAAGGCCAGCCCGAGGGCCAGGAAAAAGGCCGCGATGCGCTTCAAGATCCCGCTTCCATCACCCAATCATACGCGGGCGGAGGGGCGATGTTTTCGCATCGCCGGCGGCTCGTGAAATACTTTGCAGGATCGGCCGGCGTATCTTCCAATGAGCCCCCATGATGAAAGCCCTCGTTTACACCGGTCCCGAGCGCGTCGAGATGATGGACGTCGCGTCCCCCTCGATCGGCGCGGGGGAGGCCCTCCTGAAGATCCACGCGTCGGGGATCTGCGGGTCCGACCTCCACGGGTTTCTCGGCCACAGCGAACGTCGCAAGCCCGGCCTCATCCTCGGGCACGAGGCGGTCGCCACCATCGACAAGATCCACGCGTCCGTGACCGGCTGGAAGGCCGGGCAGCGCGTCGTCATCAACCCGCTCCAGACCTGCGGGATCTGCGCGGCCTGCCTGAGCGGCAAGCAGAACCTCTGCGCCAACTGGAAGGTTCTCGGCCTGGACCGCGTCCACGGCACCTACGCCGAGTTCATCTCCGTCCCCGTCGGCTGCCTGTATCCGGTTTCGGAGGAGATCCCCGAAGCCGAGGCGATCATGACCGAGCCCCTGGCCAACGTGGTCCACTTCTTCCGCACCAGCATGTCGGAGGTTCCCGATTCGCTGACAATCGTCGGCGCGGGGGCCATCGGCCTGCTGGCGCTCTCGATGGCCAAGCTCCGCGGCATCGCGCAGGTCGTCGTCATCGACAAGAACGAAGGCCGACTCGAGGTGGCGCGCCAGCTCAAGGCGGACCATGTCGTCTCGAGCGCGAAGGGCGACCCGGTCGGCGCGGTGCGCGACTGGAGCACGGGCGGGACCGAGTTCGTGATCGAGACGGCGGGCATCGCGCAAACTCGACGCCAGGCGGTCAGCTTCTGCCGTCGAGGCGGGCGCATCCTCTTCATCGGCATGGCGGAGATGGAGTCGAGCCTGCCCTGGATCGAGATGATCCGCGACGAGAAGTCGGTGTTCACGACGTTCTGCTATACGCCGCGCGATTTCCAGACGTCGCTGCAGATCATCGAGGCGCGCAAGCTGGACCTCAAGCCGTGGACGGAGACGCGGCCGCTCGCCGACGGCCAGGCGGGCTTCCTCAAGATGGCCAAGGATCCCGGGTCGACGATCAAGATGATGTTCAAGATCTGACGGATGGACGCCGCCTCCGCCGTTCCGACCCGCACGCGATACGGCGTCATCTGGTTCGGAGTGGTCCTCGCCATCATCCAGTACATCGACCGCGTCTGCATCAGCCAGGCCCGGGGCGCCATCCAGGACAGCCTGCATCTCGACAAGGCCCAGATGGGCTGGATCTTCGGCGCGTTCGCACTTTCGTATGCGTTGTTCGAGGTGCCGACGGGGTGGATGGGGGACAAGTTCGGGCCGCGGAAGACGCTGATGCGGGTCGTGCTGTGGTGGTCGTTCTTCACCGCGGCGACGGGGCTGGCGTGGAACCGCGGGTCGATGATCGTCATCCGCTTCCTCTTCGGCGCGGGCGAAGCCGGCTGCTTTCCGAACCTGACGCGGGTCTTCACCACGTGGTTGCAGCCCGCCGAGAAGGTGCGGGCGCAGGCGATCCTCTGGTTCTGCGCGCGGTGGGGCGGGGCCATCACGCCGCTCCTGGTCGCGCTGTTCCTCAAGGTCGTGAACTGGCGCATCGCGTTCAGCGTCTTCGGCTCCCTGGGCATCGTCTGGGCGTTCTTTTTCTATCGCTGGTTCCGCGACGATCCCAAGGACCACCCGGAGGTCAACGAGGCGGAGCGGGCCCTGCTGGCCGCCAATCCTCCGGTGGCGCGGCACGACGCCGTCCCGTGGAGCCGGTTCTGCGCCGCCCGCACGACCTGGCTCCTCTGGCTCCAGTACTTCTGCTTCAGCTACTGCTGGTACTTCTTCGTGACGTGGCTCCCGGGCTATCTGAGCGACAATTACAGCCATCGCTACGGCCCGCTCGCGCTCGCCCTGATGGCGGGCGTCCCTCTGTTCGGCGGCGGCTTCGGGAACCTCATCGGCGGGTTCCTGACGCCCCGCATGAACCGCTGGACGGGCAGTCTCGCGAGCACCCGGAGAATTCTCTCGTGCACCGGGTTCGCGCTGGCCGGCCTCGCGTTCGTGATCCCGTCGCAAACCGATGATCTGCTGATCATCATGCTGGCCCTGGGCTTCGCGAGCCTGGTCGGCGACGTGTCGATGCCGTGTTCCTGGGGCGCGTGCATGGACGTCGGCGGCCGCTTCTCCGGAACGTTTGCCGGGAGCATGAACATGATGGGGAACCTCGGCGGCTTCGTGGGTCCGGTCGTCGCCGGCTACATGAGCTACAAGACCGGCTTCCTCGTCTTCGCCGGGGTCTACCTGGTGGGCTCCGTCTGCTGGATCTTCATCGATCCGGTCACGCCCCTCGACCGCGAGCCCCCCCAAACATGACGGTCTTGTTTGTGGTTCTAATGTGAAGCGCCGAAGACCCCCGTTCGATTAGCGCGACGGTGAACGGGGCGCGAACTCCATCGGCCCGGCGAATTCGATCTTCGAGAGCCTTTCGGCCTTGCAGAGATCGACCAGGTGGATGACCTCGGTCCAAGGCACGTCGGGGGTGGCGTCGATCAGGACCGGGACCTCCGGTTTGTTGGCGCGCTCATAGTCCGCCTTGAGCGCGCGCACGGTTTCCATCAGGTCGGCGTCGCTCACAGCGGGGTTGCGACTGCCGATCTTCCGGATCGTGGCCCCCGTGGCCGCGTCCCATCGCATGAGAATGCGGATCTCCTCGAGCTGAAGATGATCAACGACGCCTTCGTTGGGCCCCTTTTCCTTGGGAAGCCAGGTGTCGATCCGGCCCTCGACCTGTTTGAAGTGGAAGCTGCACATGAAGAAGATGCAGAGGCAGAAGATGACGTCGACCATCGCCGTGACGTTGATCTCGACGGGGTTGTCCGAAGCTTCGCCGATGTTTCCACCTGCGCCCATGGTTCCCCTCCTTTGCCGACCATCGCTCTGAACGGAGCGTCCGCGGGGAGGTTCAGCGCAAAGGGGAGGCCAGAGGAATTCCCGGGAATCAGCGCCGAATCGACGTTGGCCGGCGTCTGATGCTGGGGAGTGGGGCGCAACGCAACAAGAAGCCCGTCACTTCTGC
>DASQOM010000126.1:0-19270 GCA_035644495.1 Planctomycetota bacterium
CGAAGTTGCGGCCCGTCGGGCCCAGCACCACCACCTTGCCGCCCGTCATATACTCGCAGCCGTGGTCGCCCACGCCCTCGACGACGGCCGTTGCGCCGCTGTTGCGGACGCCGAACCGCTCGCCCGCCATGCCGCGGATGAAGGCGGTCCCGTCCGTCGCTCCGTAAAGGGCGACGTTGCCGATGATGACGTTCTCCGCGGCGTCGAACGTGGCATCGCGCGGCGGGTACACGATGATCTTGCCGCCCGACAGGCCCTTGCCGACATAGTCGTTCGCGTCGCCCTCGAGCACCAGGGTCATGCCCTTCGGAACGAAGGCGCCGAAGCTCTGCCCGGCCGACCCCTGGAAATGCAGGGTGATCGTGTCCGGCGGCAGGCCCTTATAGCCCCACTTCCGCGTCACCTCGCTGCCGAGGATCGTGCCGACGGTCCGGTCCAGGTTGCGGATCGGGAACGACGCCGCCACCGCTTCGGCCTTCTCGATCGCCGGCTTGCAGATCGGGACCAGCTTGCTCTTGTCGAGCGTCGTCTCCAGCCCGTGGTCCTGCTTCTGGGAGCAGAAGCGGCCGACGTCGGCGCCCACCGGGGGCTGGTAGAGGATCTGGCCGAAGTCGAGGCCCTGGGCCTTCCAGTGGTCGACCGCCGCCTTCATCTCGAGGCGGTCGGTGCGGCCCACCATCTCCTCGAGGCGACGGAAGCCCAGCTTCGCCATGATCTCGCGCACTTCCTGCGCGATGAACTTCATGAAGTTGACGACATGGGCCGGATCGCCCGTGAACTTCTCGCGCAGCTTCGGATCCTGCGTCGCCACGCCCACCGGGCAGGTGTTCAGGTGGCAGACCCGCATGAGGATGCAGCCGAGCACGACGAGCGGCGCCGTCGCGAACCCGAACTCCTCGGCGCCCAGCAGCGCGGCGACGACGACGTCGCGGCCGGTCTTGAGCTGGCCGTCCGCCTCGACCACGATGCGGCTGCGCAGATTGTTGAGGACGAGCACCTGCTGGGTTTCCGCGAGACCGAGCTCCCACGGAACGCCCGCGTGCTTGATCGACGTCAGGGGCGACGCCCCCGTGCCGCCGTCGTAGCCGCTGATGAGGACGACGTCGGCCTTCGCCTTGGCGACGCCGGCCGCGATGGTGCCGACGCCGACCTCGGCGACCAGCTTGACGCTGATGCGCGAGCGGTCGTTCGAGCATTTCAGGTCGTAGATGAGCTCCGCCAGGTCCTCGATCGAGTAGATGTCGTGGTGCGGCGGCGGGGAGATGAGGCCCACGCCGGGCGTCGCGTGCCGGACCTTGGCGATCCAGGGATAGACCTTGCTGCCGGGCAGCTGGCCGCCCTCGCCGGGCTTCGCGCCCTGGGCGATCTTGATCTGCAGCTCCTGCGCGTTGGTCAGGTACCAGCTCGTCACGCCGAAGCGGCCGCTGGCGACCTGCTTGATCGCGCTGTTGCGCGAGTCGCCGTTGGCGTCGAGGGTATAGCGCGCCGGATCCTCGCCGCCCTCGCCGGTGTTGGATTTTCCGCCGATGCGGTTCATCGCGATGGCGAGGCCCTCGTGCGCCTCCTTCGAGATCGAGCCGTAGGACATGGCCCCGGTCTTGAAGCGCTTGACGAGGGACTCGACGGATTCGACCTCCTCGATCGGCACGGGCCGGGCGTCGAGCCTGAAGTCCATGAGGCCGCGGAGGGTGTTCATCCGCTTGGTCTGGTTGTTCACCAGCTCGCTGTACTCCTGGAACACCTTGTAGTTCGCGGTGCGGCAGGCGTACTGGAGCCGGTGGATCGTCTCGGGGTTGAAGAGATGGTGCTCGCCCTCGCGGCGCCACTGGTACTGGCCGCCGGCCTCGAGGACGTGGCCGTTGGTCGGCCGGTCCGGGAACGCGCGTTCGTGGCGCATCCGGACTTCCTTCGCGATCACCGCGAGGCCGATGCCGCCGACGCGCGACGCGGTCCAGGTGAAGTACTGGTCGATCAGCTCCTGGCCGAGGCCGATCGCCTCGAAGATCTGGGAGCCCCGGTAGCTCTGGATCGTGGAGATGCCCATCTTGGAGATCACCTTCACGATGCCCTTGTTGACCGCCTTCACGAAGTTCTTCACCCCGTGCTCGTAGTCGGTCTTGATCGTCTGGTCGTGGCAGAGGTCGAAGATCGTCTCGAAGGCGAGGTACGGATTGACCGCCGCCGCGCCGTAGCCGAGCAGCATCGCGAAGTGGTGCACCTCGCGGGGCTCGCCCGACTCGATCACGAGCGCGATCTTCGACCGGTTGCCTTCGCGGATCAGGTGGTGGTGGACGCCGGACACCGCCAGGAGCGCCGGGATCGGCGCGTTCTCGGGATCCACGCCGCGGTCGGAGAGGATGAGGAACGTGATGCCGTCGGCGACGGCTTCGCTCGCCGCCGCGCAGATCTGGGCCATGGCGGTCTCGAGCCCGGCGCCGTCCTCTTTGACCTTGTAGAGGGTGCCCACGGTGCGGCCCTTGAAGCCCTTCCAGCCGCCGAGGCGGCGCAGCTTCTCGAGCTCGTAGTTGGTCAGGATCGGGGACTTCAGCTTGATGTGCCGGCACGATTCCGGCTGGGGATCCAGCAGATTCCGCTCCGCGCCGACCGTCGTGTCGGTCGACATGATGATCTCCTCGCGGATCGCGTCCACGGGAGGGTTCGTCACCTGCGCGAAGAGCTGCTTGAAGTAGTTGTAGAGCAGCTGCGGGCGCTCCGACAGCACCGCGAGCGGCGTGTCGGTGCCCATGGAGCCCAGGGGCTCGACGCCCTGCTCCGCCATCGGCCCGACCAGGATCTTGATGTCCTCCGTCGTATAGCCGAACGCATGCTGGCGCTGCAGCACGGTCTTGTGATCGGGTTCGTGGACTTCGGGCGCCTCGGGGACGGCCTCGAGCGGCGTCAGGTTCTCGTCGAGCCACTTGCGGTAGGGCTTCTCCATCGAGATCTGGCGCTTGAGCTGCTCGTCGCCGACGATGCGGTGCAGGTTCAGGTCGACCAGGAACATGCGCCCGGGCTGGAGTCGCCCCTTCACGCGGATGTCCTTGGCGGGGATGTCGAGCACGCCGACCTCGCTCGCGAGAACGACGAGGTCGTCCTTGGTGACGTAGTAGCGGGCGGGACGCAGCCCGTTGCGGTCGAGCACCGCGCCGATGCGGCGGCCGTCGGTGAACGAGATCAGCGCCGGGCCGTCCCAGGGCTCCATCATGGTGCCGTGGTACTCGTAGAAGGCCTTCTTCTCTGCGCTCATCGTCTCGTGGCCGCTCCACGGCTCGGGGATCATCATCATCGCCGAGTGCGGCAGAGAGCGGCCGCCGAGCGTGAGCATCTCGAGGACGTTGTCGAACATCGCGGAGTCGCTGCCGTCGGTGTCGATGACGGGAAGCAGTTTTTCGATGTCGTCGCCGAAGAGCGCGGACGAGAACTGGCGCTCGCGGGCGTGCATCCAGTTGATGTTGCCGCGCAGGGTGTTGATCTCGCCGTTGTGGGCGAGGTAGCGGTACGGATGCGCGCGCGCCCAGTTCGGGAAGGTGTTGGTGCTGAAGCGCGAGTGGACGAGGGCGAGCGAGGACTCCATGTCCTTCTCCTTCAGCTCGGGATAATAGGACGCGAGCTGGGTGGAGATGAGCATGCCCTTATAGACGATGGTCTTGTAGGAGAGGCTGGGGATGTAGAACTGGCCGCGCTGGGGGACCGTCGAGCTGCGCACCGAGGTTTCGGCCTGGCGGCGGATGACGAAGAGCTTCCGCTCGAAGGACATGTCGTCGCCGATCGAGTCGGAACGGCCGATGAAGATCTGCCGGACCACGGGTTCGCCGGAGCGGGCGGTCGGGCCGAGCTCGGAGTTGTCCGTCCGCACCGTGCGCCAGCCGAGCACCCACTGGCCCTCGTCGAGCACCGCCTGCTCGAAGAGCGCCTCGCACTGCTTGCGCGCGCCGGGGTCCTGCGGGAGGAACACCATGCCGACGCCGTACTCGCCGGGGCGCGGGAGCTTGAGCCGGACCTCGTCGCAGACGCGCTCGAGGAACTTGTGCGGCTTCTGGAAGAGGATGCCCGCGCCGTCGCCGGTGTTGATCTCGCAGCCGCAGGCGCCGCGATGCTCCAGGTTGCAGAGGACCTGGACGGCGTTCGCCACGATCGAGTGCGACGGGCGGTCCTGGAGATCGGCGACGAAGCCGACGCCGCATGCGTCGTGTTCGTGGGCCGGGTCGTAGAGGCCTTGTTTTTTCGGAGGGGTCATGAGCCGTTACCTCTGGAGGCCAGCTTGCCGTTGGGTTTGGACGGGGCCGCCGGCGTCTTGTGCCCCGCGGCATACAGTCCCGACGCCGGCTGGTCCTCGGAGTTCGGTTCGTCGGGCTGTCTCAGGAGTTCGATGAATTGCTGCGCGGTCGGGCTGGGCTTGGGCGTGCGGCGGTGCAGGATCCCGAGCGGACGCACGAGACGCGCGTCCCGGAGCGCCACGGCCGCCAGCGTGCCGCCGCGGATCTCCCGCTGGACGGCGGGCGCCGGCAGCAGCGCCACCCCCGCCGAGATCTCGATCGCCTGCTTGATGTTCTCGACGTTGTCGAATTCGAGCACGACCTCGACCATCACGCCGTGGTCCTTCAGGAAGCGGTCGACCTTGCGGCGGATGACCAGGTCCTTGTCGAAGCCCACGTATTTCTGGCCCTCGAGCTGCGCGAGGCGGACGCCGCCCGCCGCGACGAAGGGGTGCGACAGGGCGCAGACGACGACCATCTCCTCCTCCCGCCAGGGAAGCGCGCCGAGCTTCCGCGTCGGCTTGGGAAACGAGATCAGGCCGAAGTCGGCGGTGCCGTCGAGCACGCGCTCGGTCACGCGGTCGGGGTGCAGGTACTCGATCTCGATCTGGATGCCCGGATGCTGGGCCACGAAGCGCTGGACGACCTGGCTCATGTCGCGCAGGCCGACGGAGTAGATGGCGGCCACGCGGATCGGGGTGTCGAGGGAGCGGCCGTGCGAGTGGCCGTTGCCGCCGCGGACCGCGGATTCGACCTTGAGGTACTGCTCGACGAGCTTCTTGCAGCCGTCATAGTAGGTCTTGCCGCTACGGGTGAGTTGCAGGGGCCGGCAGGAGCGGTCCACAAGCTGGACGCCCAGGCGCTTCTCCAGCTGGTTGACGATCTGGCTCACGGCCGATTGCGAAATGCGGTTCGCATCCGCCGCCCGCGAAAAGCTCTGATTCCGGGCCACATCGCAAAACACCTTCAACGACTCGAATTGCATCCCCCCGATCATATTATTCACTCTTCTAATGTCAACCATTTCATAGATCAGCAACACTAATGAAGCCTTAACGCCGCCATTACCCACAAACAAGCCAGGCTCGTTTGTGGGAGCGGAAGGGGCTCGAGCCCAAGGGGATGCGCGGAGGTGACCTATGAAGACAACGCTTTGAGGATCTCGGCGGAGCCGCGGACCTTCCAGCGGGTGAGGAAGTCCCGGGTCGCGTCGGCGTCGGAGAGCCGCGCCTCGGAGAGGACGATCATCACCCCCTCCCGCACCGCCGCCGACCGGTCCTGCATCAGCGACTCGCAGACGTAGAAGGCCGCGTCCACGTCGCCCATCTGCCGCGTCCGCAGCAGCACCCCCATCGCCGCCGCGCGGCGGTCCCAGACGCTGGCCGACAACGTCCAGTGCTTCAGGACCCGGCACCAGGTGCGGTCGCGCTTGACCAGGCTGCCGAGCAGCTCGACCGCGATGCCGTCGCAGTGATCCGCGCTGCGCACGTCCTTGAGCCAGTCCTTGAACTCGTTCCAGTGCTCGTGCTCGAGGCGGCGGATCAGCGTGGCGACCATATGGATTGCCGTCGACCGCTCCTCATGCCACCGGCTCTTCCACAGCGCCCGGGCGACCGTGAGCAGCGGCGCGAGCGTGCGATCCTTCCGGTGGCGCCGCGCGATCTCCCGCGCGAGCGAGCGCACTTGCGGCGGGATGACGCCGTGGAAGGACAGCGGCGAGCGGAGGGCGGATTTGGCCAGCGACGCGGCCTTCGGGTTGCCCATCTCCTTGAGCCGTCGGCGGATCTCGGCGGCTTCGCTTCCAAGATCGGACGCCTTGCTCAATCGGAGTTCTCCGGCCGCAGGTACTATAGCAGACGGCCGATTCCTCCGCACGCCCCCTCCCCTCCCGCCGTCTAAGGAATAGCTGTTGAGGACCCCCCGCAGGTAGGGTATTCTATGAACGCCGTGAACGAACGGAAGGAGCTCATCCGCTTCGCGCGCCGCGCCCGCGCCCGCCAGGGGCTGGTGCGCGCCGTCGCCGTCGCCCTGCGGACCCTCTTCTACGCCCTCTGTGCCGCTCTCGCCGCCCTCGTCGCGGCCAAAGTCTTCGGTCTCACGATCCCCGTCCGGGAAAGCGTCCTCGCGCTCGGCGCGGTCGTCGGCATCGCCGCGGCCCTCGCCCTCTTCTTCCCGCGAAAGGACCTCCTCGAGGCCGCCGCCGATGTCGACCAGCGCGCGGGCTGGAAGGAGCGCCTCTCCAGCGCCCTGGCGCTTTCCGCGCTGACGCATCCGATGGAGCGCGCGCTCGTCGAGGACGTCCGCGAAAAGCTCAGGGAGCAGAAACCCTCGCGCCTCTTCCCCCTGCGCGCGCCCGGCGAGCTCAAGTTCACCCCCGTCATCGCGATCGCCCTCGCCGCCGTCTCCTACTTCGTCCCGCAGGGGGACCTCCTGGGCTACGTCGCCCGCGAAAAGGAGAAAAAGAAGGAGAAGGAGGAGATCTCGCTCGCGATCGAGAAGCTGGAGCGCCGGAAGAAGGAGCTCGAGAAGAACGACAAGCCGATGGACAAGGTCAAGGACGCGATCAAGAAGATCGACGCCCTGGCGACCGAGCTCCAGAAGAACCCGCCGCCCGACCGCAAGGAGGCGCTCGCCCAGATCTCCAAGCTGAGCGACGAGCTCCAGCACCTCAAGGACGAGCTGTCCAAGGGCGCCTCGATGGCGGAGAAGCTGCAGAAGGCTGCAGCCGACAAGAGCGGCGGCGACCCCGGCGAGCTCGGAAAGCTGTTCCGCGAGGGCAAGTTCGCGGAGGCCGTCCAGGAGCTCGCCAAGATGCGCAACGCCCTGCAGGAGGGCAAGCTCAGCCCCGCCGAGCGCGAGAAGATCCGCAAGGAAATGGAATCCCTGATGGAGAAGATGTCCAAGGACAAGGACCTCAACCAGCTCGAGAAGAAGCTGGCCGAGGCCATGAAAGGGATGCAGGACGGCGACGAGAAGGCCCTCGACGGGCTCCAGAAGGAGCTCGGCAAGATGGAGCAGGAGCTCAACGAGGCGGATCAGCTCTCCGAGGCGCTGAAGGACCTCGAGAACCTGAGCGACGCCCTCGCCAAGGGCGAGGGCGAATGCCCCAAGTGCGGCGAAAAGAAGGGCAAGTGCAAGTGCAAGGGCGACGGCCTCGAGGGGGACAAGCCCGCCGACGAGCCCGGCGACGGCCTCGGCAAAGGCGAGGGTTACGGCGAACGCCCCGAGACGCCGGCCGATTTCGACACCGAAAAGTCCAAGGTGAAGTCCAAGCTCGGCAAGGGCACGTATGTCGGGTCGTACTGGATGAAGGGCGAGCCTCCCAAGGGCGAAGCCGCCACGCGCTACGCCGAGGTCGAGCGCGCTTATGCGGAGGAGGCCATGGACGCGCTCCACAAGCAGAAGATCCCGGCCACCCAGCGCGACTACGTCCGGGACTACTTCGACGCCATCCGTCTCGAAAAAACGGGCAAGCCCAAGTAGCCCTTCGCCCGGGAGGATATGGCCCGTCCATGAGAGCCGTGCTCTTCGGCTTCGTCCTCCTCCTCTCCGCCTGCGCGCCGCGACCCGACGAGGTCGTCGTCTACGCGTCCGTCGACGACCTCTACGCGCGCCCCCTGCTCGAGGAGTTCCAGCGGTCGAGCGGACTGAAGGTGCTCGCCGTCTACGACACCGAGGAGGCCAAGACGCTCGGGCTGGTGCATCGCCTGATCGGCGAGAAGAACCATCCGCAGTGCGACGTGTTCTGGGCGGGCGACTGCGTCCGCGCCGCGCTCCTCAAGAAAGAAGGCGTGCTGCAGCCGTTCGAGCCCGGGGCCGCGGCCGACATCCCGGCCCGCTGGCGGGACCCCGGTCACGCGTGGACCGGCTTCGGCGCCCGCGCGCGCGTCATCGTCTACAACACGAAAGCCGTGAAGGATCCGCCGCGCACGCTCGCGGGGCTGTCGGATCCGAAGTGGCGCGGCCGCGTGGCGATCGCCAATCCGATGTTCGGCACGACGGCGAACCATTTCGCCGCGCTCGGCGAAGCGGAGGCGCTGCGGCTCGCCGCCGCGCTCAAGGCCAACGACGTCCGCGTCGTCGGCGGCAATTCCCACGTTCGCGACCTCGTCGCGCGCGGCGACTACGACCTCGGTCTCACGGACACGGACGATGTCTGGATCGGGAAGGAGCGGGGCGACCCCATCGACCTGATCTATCCCGACCAGGAAGGAGCCGGCACGCTGGCGATCCCGAACTGCGCGGCGCTGATCCAGGGCGCGCCGCACGCGGGGAACGCGCGCCGCTTCATCGAGTACCTGGTCGGGGCGGCGGCGGAGGAATTCCTGGCGAAGGGGCGGTCGAAGCAGATGCCGGTGCGTCCGTCCCTTGCAGGCGGGCTGTCGAAGATCAAGACCCTCGAGGTCGACTGGGGCAAGCTCTCCGATTCGGAGGCGCTCCTGGACCAGGTGAAACGGACGCTCGGACGATGAGGCGCCTCATCGGACTGCTGCTGGCGGCGCCCCTCGCGGGCTTCGCGCTCGAGGCAGTCTTGGGCGCGGGCCGCTTCCAGCTGCATCTTGGCGCGTGGACGTCGACGCTGATCGTGGCCGGCGGCGCGACGGCGATCGCCGTGGTGATCGGGGTCCCCGTCGGCGCAGCGCTCGCGCACGGCCGGAGCCGCTGGCTGAAGACGCTGACGCTGTTCCCCCTTCTGCTGCCGCCGGTGCTGGCCGCCGCCGCCTGGCTGGCCGCGAGGCTGCCCGTCCCGGGCGCCGCCGGCTGCGCCGTGATCCTCGGATCCCTGTATTGGCCCGTCGTCGCGCTGGTCTTCGACGCGTCGCTCCGCCGGCTGCCGGCGGGCGCGATGGACGCCGCCGCGCTCCAGCTCCGCACAGGTCGCCTGCTCGGCCGCGTCGTCTGGCCGCAGGTCCGCCCCGCCCTGGGCGCGGCGGCGCTGCTCGTGTTCCTGCTGGCCGCGTCCGAGTTCACCATCCCGGCGCTCTTCGTCGTCCCCACGATTTCGATGACCGTCTATGAGGAGCTGAGTGCCTTCCGGGGGGCCTCCGCCGCTTCCGCGTCCCTGCCGCTGATGGCCCTCGCGATCGGTCTGGCGTGGACGCTTCGCCGCGCGCCGTCGCTGCCGGCGTCGGCCCCCGCCCGGCCCTTCCTCGGCCGCGCTCCGCTGGCCGCCGCGCGGGGCGTCGCCGCCCTCGCGTGGATCGCGACGGCCCTGCTCCCCGCAACGCTGTTCGCCCTGCGCGCGGGGTCCTTCGCGAAGACGGTTTCGATCAACCTCGAGTCGATCGCGTGGAGCGGTCTGGTCGCGGGGATCGCCGCAACCCTTCTCGTCGCGTGGGCGTCGACCTCGCCGGCGCGCAGCCGCCTCGAGCCGCTGTGGCTCGCGACCCTGGTGCTCCCCGGCGTGGTCGCCGGACTCGGCACGCTCAAGATTGCCGAGCGCAGCGGGCTGCATCCCTTTCTCGCCCCGAGCGGCGCGCTCCTCATCCTCGCGATCATGGCCCGCTTTGCCTTCGCCGCCTGGCTGCCGCTGAGGGACCCGGTCGAGCGCGCCCAGATCGAGGCGGCCGAACTCTCGGGGCTCTCCCGCGTCCGGATCTGGAGAAGGATCGTTCTCCCCGCGCTGCTGCCCCGCGCCCTGGCCGTCGGGTCCCTGGTCTTCGTCCTTTCCCTCGGCGAGATCGGCCCTGTCGTGCTGCTCTCGCCGCCGGGGCGGATGACGGCGGCCCAGCACCTGTTCAACCTGATGCACTACGGATACGACGATGTCGTGGCGTCGATGGCCCTGCTCCTCTTCGGAGCGGCGGCGCTGGTCACCGGGAGCGCAATGCATGTCGGCCGTTACGGTACGAATCGACTCGCTGGCTAGGCGGCTGGGCGGGCGCGACGTCCTGCGCGGCCTCTCGCTGGAGGTCGAGCCGGGCGAATGGCTGGCCGTGCTCGGGCCTTCGGGCGCCGGCAAGACCACGCTGCTGCGCGCGATCGCCGGCCTCGAGCCGCCGGACTCCGGCCGCGTCCTCCTGGACGGACGCGACGCCGCCTCGATGCCGCCCCGGGAGCGCGGCATCGGGTTCGTGTTCCAGGACCTCGCCTTGTGGCCGTATCTCAGCGTCGCGGAGCACCTCGAGGAGTCCACCCGCGCGATCGGGCCGCTGCTGGAGCGCTTCGGGCTGCGCGGACTCGAACCCAAGCGGCCCCACGAACTCTCCGGCGGCGAACGCCAGCGGCTGGCCCTCGCCCGCGCGTTCGCGTCGTCCCCCCGTCTCCTGCTCCTGGACGAGCCGTTCTCGAGCCTGGATCCGCTGCTGCGACGCGGCCTGGCCGACACGCTCGCCGACCTGCACCGCGAGCGCGGGACGACGACGATCTATGTCAGCCACTACTTCGAGGCCCCCGTCGTCCGCGCCTCCCGCGTCGCCTTGCTGCGGGACGGACGGATCGAGCAGATGGGTCCGCTGTCGGAGCTGCGCAGCAATCCGCGGAACGACTGGGTGGCCGCGTTCGTGGCGGACGAGGCGGGGATCGGCACATGAGACGCCTCGCCTGGGCCCTGGTTCTGGTCGCCGGCTGCGCGAAGACGACGACGCCCGCCGGTCCGGCGGTGCAGTCGATCGGCGGCCCCGGCTCCGAGGAAGGCCGCTTCGCCACCCCGCGGGCGGAGGCCTGGGATCCGCGCGGGTTCCTCTACGTCGTCGACAAGACGGCGCGGATCCAGAAGTTCGACGCCGACGGCCGATATCTGAAGGGCTGGTCCACCCCCGCGAGCGAGAAGGGGCGGCCGACCGGACTCCTCGTCGACTCGAAGGGCGAGATCTGGGTGGCCGACACGCACTACCATCGCGTGCTGCACTATTCCCCCGACGGCGACCTGCTTTCCGAGTTCGGCACCGAGGGCACCGGGCCCGGCCAGCTGCTGTATCCCACCGGCCTCGCGATCGGCCCCGACGGCTCGATCTACGTCTCCGAGTACGGAGGCAACGACCGGATCCAGGTCTTCACGCGGGAAGGCGTCGTGATCCGCTCCTTCGGCAGCTACGGACCGGAGCCCGGGCAGTTCGAGCGTCCGCAGGCGATCGCGATCGCGGGCGACCGGATCTATGTGGCCGACGCGGCCAACCACCGGATCCAGGTCTTCACGCTCGCCGGGAAACACCTCGCGGCGTGGGGCGACCTGAAATATCCGTATTCCGTCTCCTTCGACACCGACGGCCGGCTCCTCGTCGCGGAGTACGGCCGGCACCGCGTGTCGAAGTATACGGTCGACGGCACGCTGGTGGCGACGGCCGGGCAGCCGGGGGTCGGGCCTGCGGACCTCAACACTCCGTGGGCAGCGATCGCCATCGCGGGCGGCCGGATCGCCGTCGTCGACTCCGGAAATCATCGCGTCCAGCTCTGGCCCTCGAGCCTCCTGCGGGGGCATCCATGAGCTTCGGACAGCCCTGGTTCCTGCTCCTGCTGCTCGCCCTCCCGCTGGTCGTCATCTTTTCGCGATGGAGCCGCGCGGGCCTCGAGACCGGCCGCTCGATCGCCGGCACGATCGTGCGCTCGCTCCTGGTCGCCGCCCTGGTCTTCTCGATCGCCGACGCGCAGTGGGTGTCCAAGTCGTACCGCACCAGCACCCTCTTCCTCCTCGACCACTCGTTCAGCATCCCGCCCGACATCCAGCGCAAGGCGTTCACCTGGATCAGCGACCAGCTCAAGAAGCTGCCGCGCGACGACAGCGCGGGCGTCATCGTCTTCGGCGAGGATGCGATGATCGAGGTCCCCCCCGTCGAGAAGCCCGAGCTCAGCGGACCGACGTCGCTGGTGGGCCGCACCGCCACGGACCTGGGGGCCGCGATCCGGCTCGCCCTCGCCGTCTTCCCGCCCTCCTATCAGAAGCGGATCGTCATCGTCTCCGACGGCAACGAGAACCGGGGGCACGCCGTCGCGGAGGCGGAGATTGCGCGCTCGCAGGGCGTCGTCATCGACGTCCTGGCTCTGATGTACGAGTATGCGCACGAAGTCTGGATGGAGGGGCTGCTCGTCCCGCCCGACCTGATTCCGAAGGAGCCGTTCGACGTCACCGCGGTCATCAACTCCATGCAGGCGGGCCCGGCGAAGCTGTCGATCTTCCGCAACGGCGAGCTGCTCTCGCACCAGACCGTCAACCTCAACAAGGGGAAGAACGTCTATACGGTGAAGCAGCGCGTCGAGACCGCGGGCAGCTACGCGTACGAGGCCGTGATCGAGATGCCCGGCGACACGGTCAGCTCGAACAACTCGGCCCAGGCCTTCGCCCACGCGCAGGGCGAAGCCCGCATCGCGATCATCGGCGGCGACGCCACCGACACCGCCGAGCTCGCGCTCGCCCTCCAGAAGGAGGGGCTGCAGCCGAGCATCTTCCAGCCCGAGCAGCTCCAGTCCGGACGCATCGAGGTCGCCGACTTCGACTGCGTCATCATCGCCAACGTCGAGGCCATCCGCCTGGGCCAGGGCGCGATGCAGTCGCTCGAGGCGGCGGTGCACGACGCGGGCGTCGGCTTCATCATGATCGGCGGCGAGCACGGCTACGGCCCGGGCGGATACCGGGGAAGCCCGATCGAGGAGCTTCTGCCCGTGACGATGGAGCAGCCCCAGCGGCGGGTCATCCCCAACGGGGCGCTCTGCCTCGTCCTCCACACCTGCGAGATCGCCGAGGGCAACTACTGGGCGAAGCAGATCGGCAAGGCGGCGCTGAACGTCCTGGGCCCGCGCGACTACATGGGCGTCGTGCTCTACGGACAGCAGACCGAGGAATGGCTCTTCCCGATGCAGCTCGTGCAGGACCGCGGCAAGCTGCACGGACTGCTCGAGAATTGCACCCCCTGGGACATGCCGAGCTTCGAGCTGGCCTACCAGCTCGCCCACAAGGGCCTCGCGCCCGTCCCCGCCGCGTCGAAGCACATGGTCGTCATCTCCGACGCCGATCCCTCGGGACCCAGCGACGCCACCGTCGACGCCATCGTGAAGGACCGCATCACCATCAGCACGGTGGCGATCAGCCCGCACGGATCGAGCGACCTCGCGCGGATGCAGCGGACGGCCCTGCGCGCCGGCGGCCGCTTCTACGAGGTGACCGACCCCAACAAGCTGCCGCAGATCTTCATCAAGGAGGCATCGACGATCCAGCGCTCCATGATCGTCGAAGGCGACATCCCGCCCGTCGTGCTGGGCGCGACGGAGTCGATCAAGGGCATCCCGCAGGATGCGATCCCGCTGCTGCACGGCTATACCATCACGCATCCGAAGCCGCTGTCGAAGACCACGCTCGGGGCGCTGGTGCCGAAGGACGAGGCCGGCGGCGAGAACCAGTTCGACGCCCTGATGACCGAATGGACCTACGGCCTGGGCCGCACGGTCGCGTTCACGTCGGACGCCAAGGCCCGCTGGGCGCGCAGCTGGGTGGCCTGGGAGAACTACCGGAAGTTCTGGAGCCAGACGGTCCGCTCGGTACTCCGCACCGTGCCGCGCTCCCCTTATGCCGTGCAGACGCAGATCGAGGGCGGCAAGGGCAAGGTCGTCATCGACGCGATCGACGACCAGGGCAAGTTCATCCACACGCTGCAGTTCCAGGGATCGGTGACGTCGCCCGCCGGCAAGAAGCAGGGGCTCTCGTTCCGCCAGGTGGGCCCGGGGCGCTACGAGGCGGAGTTCGAGGCGGGAGGCGTCGGCGTCTATACGGTGACCGGCACCTTCGAGGGCGCGCACGGCGAGAAGGGCTACCTCTCGCAGGGCGTGCCGTTGTCGTACGCCGCGGAATACCGGGACCTGAAGTTCAACCTGTCGCTGCTCAGCCAGCTCCACGAGCGGACGGGCGGTCGGCGCCTCTCTCTGGACACGCCGGTCTACGTCCCGCTGCCGCGCTCGGCGGGGGTCTCGATGCCGCTCTGGCCGTTCCTGATGATGCTCGTGCTCGGCCTCTTCCCGGTCGACATCTTCATCCGCCGCGTTGCGGTCGACTGGCCCGCCGTCGGCCGGAGGATCCGGTCGACCCTCCGCCGCGCGCCCCAGGCCGCGAAGCCCGCCGAGGTGCCGGCGGCCATCCAGCAGCTCGCGCGCGCCAAGCAGGAGGTGCGGGCGGAGCAGCTGACGCCCTTCGCGGGCCCGGTCGATCTCGGCGACGCGTCCGGCCCGGCGAAGCCCGCCCCGGAAGCCCCGGCCGCGCGGACCGCGCCGCCGGCGGCGAAACCACCCGGGGCCCCGCCCCCGCCGGCCGAGGCGAAGCCCGAGCCGGGCGGATATCTCAACCGCCTGCTCGACGCCAAGAAGAAATCCCAGCAGAAACCGAAGGAATAGGGACCGGGAATGAGGAGTCACGGACTCGCGTTGCTTTCCGCGATTCTCCATTCTTCATTCTCGATTCAAAGGTTCAGGCGCGAACAGCGCCCGAACAATTGCCTGGAATCTTGTTCGAGGTGACTGAATGAGCGACCCGAAGGAACTGGTGGCGGACTTTCAGAAGGACTTCCGCCGGATCGAAGCCGAGCTGGGGAAGGTCATCGTGGGACACCACGACGTGATCCGCGCCGTGCTGACCGCGCTCTTCGCGGGCGGCCACTGCCTGCTGGAGGGCGTGCCCGGCCTCGGGAAGACGCTGCTCGTCCGCACGCTCGGCAGCGTGCTCCAGCTGAAGTTCAACCGCATCCAGTTCACCCCCGACCTCATGCCCGCCGACATCCTGGGCACCAACCTGGTGGCGCAGACCCCGGCAGGCGACCGCGTCTTCAAGTTCCAGCCGGGACCGATCTTCACGCAGATCGCGCTCGCGGACGAAATCAACCGCGCGACTCCCAAGACGCAGTCCGCCATGCTTGAGGCGATGCAGGAGCACGCGGTCACCGTCAGCGGCCAGCGCTACGTCCTCGAGGAGCCCTTCCTCGTCCTCGCGACGCAGAATCCCCTCGAGATGGAAGGCACGTATCCGCTGCCCGAGGCGCAGCTCGACCGCTTCATGTTCAAGATCATGGTCTCGTTCTCGTCGCTCGACGAGCTCCGCCGCATCCTCGAGCGCACCACCGACAAGCAGAACATCCAGGTGGACAAGATCATCGACGGGCCGAAGGTCCTCGTCCACCAGGCGCTGGTGCGCGACGTGGTCGCGGCCCCGCACGTGAAGGATTACGTGTCGCGCCTCGTCTGGGCGACGCATCCGGAATCGGAGCTCGCGCCCGAAAGCGTCCGGAAGTTCGTGCGCTTCGGCTCCAGTCCGCGCGGCGCGCAATCGATCGTCCTGGCCTCCAAGGTGGCGGCCCTGATCGACGGCCGCTTCAATGCCGGCTTCCAGGACGTGAAGGCGGCGGCGCACGCGGCGCTCCGCCACCGCATCCTGCTCAACTTCGAGGGCGAAGCCGAGGGGATCAAGATCGAGAAGGTCATCGACGAAATCCTCGGACACGTGACCCCGGATCTGAAGGCGGCCGTCGCGACCGCATGAAGAAAAGCACGCTCCTCGACGCTTCGTTGATCGCGCAGCTCGACCATCTCGAGCTGGTCGTGCGCCGGCTTTTTTCCGGGCGCACCCAGGGCGAGAAGCGGTCGAAACGGCGCGGCACGGGCTCGGAATTCGCCGACTACCGCGACTATTCGCAGGGCGACGACCTGCGCCACATCGACTGGAACGTCTACGGCCGCCTCGACCGCCTCTTCCTCAAGCTCTTCCACGTCGAGGAGGACCTGCGGCTTTCCATCTTCGTCGACAGCAGCCTGTCGATGTCGCACGGCGATCCGTCGAAGCTCCTCTACGCCAAGCGGCTGGCGGCCGCGATGGCCTATATCGCGCTCGCGAATCTCGACCGCGTCACGATCGAGGCGGCGAACGGCTCGGGCTTCGAGCGCCTGCCCCCGACCCGGGGCAAGCAGCAGGTGTGGCGGCTTCTCGAGTTCGTCGATGCGATCGAGGCGCAGGGGACCACCGACCTGCACGAGGGGCTGAAACAGTTCTCGCTGCGCAACGACACGCCGGGAATGAAGGTCGTCATCTCCGACTTCCTCGACAAGAAGGGCTACCCGGGCGCGCTCAAGTGGCTGCTCAAGGGCGGCAACGAGGTCGTCGTCGTCCAGGTGCTCAGCCCGCAGGAGGTAAAGCCGCCGATCGTCGGCGACCTCTCCCTCGAGGACTGCGAGGACGGCCAGCTCACGGAGGTCTCCATCACCGCGGGCCTCCTCAAGCGCTACGAGGCGAACCTGAAGGGGCTGGTCGGCGGCCTGCGGGAATACTGCCGCACCCGCGGTCTGGCGAACTTTTTCGTCCAGTCCTCCCATCCCATCGAGCAGGTGATCCTCAACTCGATGCGCCGGACCGGGGTGGTCCGGTGACGCTCCTGAATCCGTGGGCCCTCTTCTGGCTCGCCGCCGCGGCGCCCGTCGTGCTGATGTATTTCCTCAAGCTCAAGCGCCGGAAGGTCCCCGTCTCCAGCACCTGGCTCTGGTCGCGCTCGATCCAGGACATCCGCGTCAACGCCCCGTTCCAGAAGCTGCGCAGCAGCCTGCTCCTCTTCCTCCAGCTCCTCCTGATCCTGATCGCCGCCTTCACGCTGAGCGACCCGATCGGGCGGACGACCGCGCCCGAGGAGCGCCGCTGGGTCCTCCTGATCGACCGCTCCGCCAGCATGCAGATGAAGGACGTCAAGCCCAGCCGCCTCGACAAGGCCAGGGAGACCGCCAAGGCCATCCTCCAGGGCTGCGGCCCGCGCGACGAGGTCATGGTCGTCGCCTTCTCCAACCGCGCCCAGGTCCTCACCCCCCTGACGTCCGATCGCAACGCGGTCGAGCGGGCCATCGACGCCATCGAGCCCGCCGACACCGTCACGCGCATCCAGGAAGCCTACCGCATCGCGGCCAGCGCGGTGCAGCCCTATAAGGCGCGGACGATCGTCATCCTGAGCGACGGCCGCTTCGAGCCGATCCAGACCAGCTCGGAGCAGATCGATCTTCGCTACGTCCCCATCGGGGGCGAGGCGAGGAACGCCGCCGTCACCGCGATCGAGGTGAAGCGTCCCCAGAAAGCCGACGACCCGTATACGGTCTTCGCGCAGCTGGACCTCTTCGCGAAGGAGGAGACCGAAGTCCCCGTCGAGCTCCACGTCAACGGCGAGCTCAAGGCCGTGAAGAAGGTGAAGATGGCGCCGAACTCCAGCGGCGCAGTCCTCTTCGACGTGACCAAGCCCGAGCCGCAGATCGTCGAGGTCAAGATCACGCTCGACGACGATCTCGACGCGGACAACCGTGCCTGGGCCGTCGTCCGGCCGGACCGCCCGCGCCTTCTCGTCGCCGGCCCCGGCAACTTCTTCCTCGACAAGGCGCTCGCCCAGGTGCGCGACATGGACGCGTTCAGCGCGGAGGATTTCTCGAAGGCGTCGACGGGCGACTACGACATCGTCGTGCTCAACGGCATCCTCCCGGACACCCTGCCCGAAGGCCGCTACCTGATCCTCGGGGAGCTGCCGAAGTGGGACGGGATCCGGGTCGAGGGGGAGCTGGCGCAGCCGAACGTCATCGACTGGGACCGCCGCCATCCCGTCGCACGGATGATCAACTTCGGGGGCCTCTACGTGAAGACGGCGCCCAAAATCGTCCTCCCCCCGTTTGCGGCGCCGATCGTCGAGGGGCCGGACAACGCGCCGCTGATCTTCTCGTGGGAGAAGGGGCGCACGCGCGCGGTCGTCGTCGCCTTCAAACTGCTGGAAAGCGACTGGCCGCTGCGGCTCTCGTTCCCGCTCTTCCTCTCCAACGCGCTGGACTGGCTGCGCGACGACGGCCACGGACAGACGCGGCCCGGTGAAGCGCTGCGGGTCCGCCTTGCCGACGACGAGACGCAGGTGGAGCTCCGCGGGCCCGGGGGACGGAAGGCCACGCTCAAAGGCGAGAGCGGTCGCGACGTCGTCTACGGCGACACCGACCGCTGCGGGCTCTATACGGTGACGCGGAAGAAGGGGGAGCAGCGGATCGCGCTCAACCTCCTGGACCCGCTGGAGTCCCGCGGCGAGGTCGCGAAAGAGATCAAGACGGTGGCCGGCCAGGTGACGGCGGGCAGCGCGGTGCCGCCGATCGTCCGCCCTTATTGGCGCTGGCTCGCGCTCGGCGTCTTCGTCCTCCTGCTCGCGGAGTGGTTCATCTATCACCGGCGCATCGAGCTCTGAGCCCCCGTGCTGCCCGCCCTGCTGGCCCTGGGTCTTGTGTCGCTCCTCGGCTGGCTCGCGGTCTGGCTCCGGCCGGGGCGGCCCTGGGACATGGCGCCCGTGGCGGAGGACGCTCCGGCGCCGCCGGGACCGCCCGCCTGGCCGTCGGTCCGCGTCGTCGTCCCCGCGCGCAATGAGGCGGCATCGCTGCCCCTCACGCTTCCGGCGCTCGCGGCCCAGGATTATCCGGGCGACTGGCGGATCGTGCTCGTGGATGACCGGTCGACGGACGGCACCGCGGATGCGGCGCGATCGCTCGGCGGGGCCCGTACGTCGATGATCTCCGGGGCGCCGCTGCCCGGCGGATGGGCGGGAAAGGTCTGGGCGATGCGGCAGGGGGCCGGGGGCGCGGACGAGGATTATCTGCTCCTCACGGACGCGGACATCCTGCACGCGCCCGGATCCCTGCGGCGGCTCGTGGCCGAAAGCGTCGCGGGCGGGCTCGGGCTCAACAGCCGCATGGCGCGGCTGCACTGCGAGTCACGCGCGGAACGGCTGCTAATCCCCGCCTTCGTCTGGTTCTTCAACCTCCTGTACCCGATGCGCCGGGTGAATGACGACCGGGACCGCGTCGCCGCTGCGGCGGGCGGCTGCGTCCTGCTGAAACGGGAGGCGCTGGAGAAGGCCGGCGGATTCGACTCGATCCGGGGGGAGATCATCGACGACGTGGCCCTGGCGCGCCGCGTCAAGGGGGCCGGCGCGGCGTCGCGACTGTCGCTCTCGCGGGCCGACGTGCGGAGCCTTCGCGAATATCCCACCCTGGGTCCGATCTGGAGGATGGTACGGCGCACGGCCTTCACGGAGTTGCGCCGGTCG
>DASQOM010000127.1:0-51900 GCA_035644495.1 Planctomycetota bacterium
CCGGCGTCCCCCAAGCCCGCCCCCGATCCCAAGAGCGTCGCGGTCAAGCCCCAGGACCTGGCCGACATCGCTCCGGCGCCCGTGAAGCCCGTCGAGAAGCCCAAGGAGGCTCCGAAGCCCGCGCCGGCTCCCGCCCCGGTGGTCGTGGAGAAGCCCAAGGAAGCGCCGAAGCCCGCGCCCGTGGCCCCGGCCCCTCCCCCTCCTCCTGTGCCCGCCCCCGCTCCGGAGAAGAAGGTTCCGTTCCCACCGCCGGCTCCGGTCGCCCCCCCGGCGGCCAAGGTGCCGCCCGGGCCTCCGTCCCGCGATCCGTCCCGCATGGACAACGACGGCTTCATCCGCTACTGGCTCCTCCTGGCGCCGCTGCCGTCGGAGAAGGAACGCTCGTCCGGCGCCGAAGTCGCCGCGACCCGCCTGCCCGACGAGGCGACGATGAAGCCGAAGCCCGGCGAGAACGTCATGTACAAGGGCAAGCAGTACGCCTGGACGAAGTACAACATGCCGGAGTACTTCATCGACTTCCGGAAGATCTTCGCGGCGGAGAAGACCGACGACGTCCTGGCCTACGCGGTCGCCTACGTCTCCTGCGAGGAGGAGATCCGCGACGTCAAGGTGCTGGCCGGGACCAACGACGCGGGCCGCCTGTACATCAACGGGAAGATGATCTTCTCCCATGAGAAGCCGCGCTCGCTGGAGCCGGACGCGACGATCGTCAACGGCATCACCCTGCAGAAGGGCCAGAACGTGATCATCCTCAAAGTCGCGAACGAGACCGGGAACTGGGGCGGCTGCCTGCGCTTCATGGACAAGAACGGCACGCCCATCCGCCACCTCCTGCTGTCGAGCATGCCCAAGTAGTCCGGCGCAATTCCTTGCTGCCGGGGACCCCAGGACCCACAATAGGGGGCCATGCAACAGCTGCTCGACGACGTCGCCGCGACCGTCCGCCGGGTCTACCGCGAGACGGTCGATCCGCTCGCGGAGAAGTTCGCCTTCGAGCGGCGTCCCGATGAGGGCGAGATCGGCGGAGCGCCCACCGTCCTCTTCCTCGGCAACCATTCCTCCGGCAAGTCGACGTTCATCAACTACCTGCTCCGTGCGCCGGTGCAGAAGACGGGGCTCGCGCCGACCGACGACGGGTTCACGGTGATGTCGTTCGGGGGCGCCGAGGAGGAGCGCGACGGACAGGCGGTGGTGTCGACGCCGACCCTTCCGTACGGCGGCCTGAAAAGCTTCGGACCGCAGTTCCTGTCGCACTTCAAGGTCAAGACCCGTCCGATCCCGATCCTGCGGGACGTCACGCTGATCGACTCGCCGGGCATGATCGATTCGCCCGGGGAAGGCTCCGGGCGGGGCTTCGACTTCGCCGGCGCGGTCCGTTGGTTCGCGGAGCGGGCGGACGTGGTCCTGGTCTTCTTCGACCCTGAGAAGCCCGGCACGACCGGCGAGACCCTGCAGGTCTTCACGCAGTCGCTGCGGGGCATGGACCACAAGCTCCTGATCGTGCTCAACAAGATGGACCGCTTCGAGAGCCTGAGCGACTTCGCCCGGGCCTACGGGGCGCTGTGCTGGAACCTGGGCAAGGTCATTCCGCGCAAGGACCTGCCGTATGTCTTCACGACGTTCATCCCCGTCGACGGCGCCGTCCCCTCGAAGCTCCCGACGCAGGATTTCGTCACGGCGCGCGAGGACCTCGTGAAGGAGATCGAGCGGGCCCCCGCGCGGCGCGCCGACAACCTCGTCACGCAGCTGGAGGAGCACGGCCAGCGGCTCCTGGTTCACGCCCGGGTGATCGACGCGGCCGGCCGCTCGCTGCGGTCGTTCCGCCTCAAGCTCTGGGCGATGCTCGTGGTCGGCATCCTCTTCGCCGCGCTGGCGGGCGCGATCACGATCTGGGCCGGCGTGAAGTGGTGGATCAGCGCGACGATCTTCGGGTCGGCCGCGCTGCTCGCCTACGCGGGTTCGTTCATCATCAAAAGCCTCGTGAAGTCCGAAGGCGAGCAGATCGTCTCGGGCCTCACCGGCGTCTTCGAACGCCTCTATGCGCGTGAACTGCTGGTGCGGGATCGCGTCGACGACCTGCGCGCGCTCTGGGACAAGGTCCATCCGCGCGTGAAGCAGACGCTGGAAAAGGTCGGGATCCTGTCCTTCCCGAAGCTCACGGCGGCGGAACGCGACGCGATGGCGGCGGTGATCGAGAAGGAAGTCCCCGAGCTGCGCCGCAAGCTGCAGCGCGAGCTGGTGACCGCTAAGGGCTGACGTCGAGCGGACCCGAGCGCAGGTGCACCCGGCCCTCGAAGCGGCTCCCGCCCGCCCAATACTCCGGCAGCTGCCCGAACACCGACGCCGCGTTCCGGTGCGAGAACGCGATCTCGGGCCCGATCAGGCCCCGATACCAGCGGCCCGAGCCCGTATGGAACTCGAACTCCAGCAGGTAATGGAGCCAGTCGCGGCCGCAGGTCGTGCAGTGGTCGACGGAGACCTCGGCGTAGAGGTCGTCGGTCCCCAGGAACGTGCGCTCGAATTGCGTGCAGGGCGGATCCCCCTCGAGGCAGCGGCAAGAAAGAAGAGGCCGATCCACGCGGTCATTTTATACTGTCCCGTATGGCCTACGCCGATAAAGTCGTCCTTGTCACCGGGGGAAGCCGCGGCATCGGAGAAGGCTGCGTCCGCGTCTTCGCCGACGCCGGCGCGAAAGTCGCCTTCTGCTCCCGCGCCGAGAAGCCGGGCCGTTCCCTCGAGGCGAAGATCAATCTCCGCCATCCCGGGGCCGCGTTCTATCAGACCTGCGATATGTCGCGGGTGGAGCAGGTCGAGCGCCTGGTCGACGAGACGGTGAAGCGCTTCGGCCGCCTCGACTGCCTGATCAACAATGCGGGGACGCATCCCGGCCACCGGCCGATCGACGACTTCTCCGTCCAGGAGCTCCGCGACTTGATCGAACTGAACCTGGTCGGCGTCTTCGCCGCCTGCAAGCGGGCGCTGCCGCACCTGCGGAAGACGAAGGGGAGCATCATCAACATCTCGAGCCTGGTGGGGCAGATGGGCCAGATCCACGCGACCCCTTATGTCGCCACGAAGGGCGCCGTCACCGCCCTCACGAAGGCGCTGGCCATCGACGAGGCCGCGAACGACGTCCGCGTCAACTCGGTGTCGCCGGGCAACATCTGGACGCCGCTATGGCAGTCGGCGGTGGACCAGGCGCCGGACCCCGTGAAGTGCAAGGCCGACGGCGACGCGGCGCAGCTGATGGGTCGCATGGGCACGATCGAGGAAGCGGGGAAGCTCTGCCTCTTCCTCGCCGCCGAGGCGACGTTCACCACGGGCGTCGATCACATTCTCAGCGGCGGCGCCGAGCTGGCTTACGGGCGGAAGACGCGGAAGTAGTCTTCTTCGTTTTCACCTTCCGCTCGAGGGCCTTGTACATCGCCTGCGTCCCCAGCCTGCCTTCGGCGTGCTCTTGATTGTCCGCGAACAGCTTCTGTGCCAGCGCGGTCCCCTCGAGCGGCAGACCGAGGGGCCTGGCCGTATCCTGGACGATCCGCAGGTCTTTCTGGATCAGGTCGACGTAGAAGCCGGGGTTGAAGTCGCCCTTTGCGATGCGCGAGCCGAGTTTCTCCAGGGCCCAGGAGCCCCCGGCCCCGGCGCCCAGGGCCTCGACGACGAGGGCCGGGTCGAGGCCGCTCAGCCGCGCGAGGTGCAGGGCCTCGACGATGCCCGTCATGTTCATCGCGCAGAGGATCTGGTTGCAGGCCTTCGCGGTCTGACCCGCACCGATGGGGCCGAAGTGCGTGATCCGTTTGCCCAGGACGTTGAAGACTTCGCGCGCCCGTTCCAGATCCGCCGCCGCGCCGCCGACGAGGATCGACAGCGTGCCTTCGCGCGCGCCGACGTCGCCGCCGGTGACCGGAGCGTCGAGGAAGGCGACGCCTTTTCCCTCGAGGGCTTTCCCGGCCTTGCGCGCGGTCTCGGGGGCGATCGTGGTCATGTCGATGAAGAGCGCGTTCTTCTCCGCCGCATGCACCGCGCCGTTCCTGCCGAGCAGCACCTCCTCGACGTCGGGCGAATCGGTGACGATCGAGATGACGATCTCGTTGCCTAGGGCGGCATCGCGCGGCGTGGCGGCCTGCTTCGCCCCGAGGGCGAGGAGCGGGGCGGCCTTGGCGGGAGTGCGGTTATAGACGGTGACCGTGTGGCCGGCCTCGACGAGGCGCTTGGCCATCGAGAGCCCCATGATGCCGAGACCGATGAAGCCGACGCTGCGGGCCATATCATCCTCCTCCGAAGAGCTTCACGCCATGGGGAACCAGGGTCGGGACCAGATAGGCATAGACGAGCACGATGACGCCGACGATGGCCGTCATCGCGATCGAATGCCAGAGCACCTTCAGGAGGATTGCGCCTTCCTGGCCGTTGAGGTTCGCGGCGGTGGCGGCGACGACGATCGACTGCGCGTCGACCATCTTGCCCATGACGCCGCCGGCGGAGTTCGCCGAGCACATCAGCACGGGATCGATCTTGAGCTGCTCCGACGTGATGCGCTGCAGGCTGCCGAAGAGCGCGTTCGAGGCGGTATCACTGCCCGTCAACGCGACGCCCAGCCAGCCGAGGAAGGTTCCGAAGAACGGGTATAGGGCGCCGGTTCGCGTGAAGGCGAGGCCGAGGATGGCGTCGGTCCCGCTGTAGCGCGTGATATAGGCCAGCCCGAGCATCGGGACGATCGCCAGCAACGGCATCAGCATGCGGCGGCAGGTCGAGAGGAAGCTGCGCCCGAAGTCGCGCGGCGAATGTCCGAGGAACAGCGCCGTCACGACGCAGGCGAAGAGGACGCCGGTGCCGGTCGCCGAGAACCACTTCAGCTCGTAGACGGCGGACTCGGCCTTCGGCTCCGGCTCCACCGGCGGGACCCGGACGACCTGCTTGTCGAGCCCGGCGATGGGGATCTTGATGTTCGCCCACGGCTGCTTGTCGATCGCGATGCTCTCCCGGGTGCGCATCACGCCCCAGCCGACGACGAAGACGAACAGGATGATGAAGGGGAGCCACGCCTTGAAGACCTCCCCCGGAGCGTGGGAGACGCTCTCGGCCGCCTCCTTTTCCTCCGGATACCGCCACGGAATCGCCGGCTTCCAGAACTTGAGGAAGACGGCGGTTCCGATCAGCGAGACGGCGCCCGCGATGATGTCGACCAGGCCGACGTCGATCCAGTTGGACCAGACGAACTGGGTGATCGCGAACGAGAGGCCGCTGACGAGGATCGCCGGGAGCACCTGGAACGTCTCCTTCCACGGCACCATGGCACGGACGAGCCACAAGGGCACGAGGACGGACATGAACGGCAGGATGCGCCCGTTCATCGCGCTCAGGTCGTTGAGCCGCAGGCCGCTCACCTGGGCGAGCACGCGGATAGGCGTGCCGATCGAGCCCCAGGCGACGGGCGCGGTATTGGCGATGAGGCAGAGGACGGCGGCGGGGAAGGGACGGAAGCCGAGGCCGACGAGCAGGGCGGCGGAGATCGCGACGGGGGTGCCGAAGCCGGCGGCGCCTTCCATGATGGCGCCGAACGAGAACGCGATCATCAGCGCCTGGAGGCGGCGGTCGGCGGTCAGCCGCGCGATCGACGCCTTCATGATCTCGAACTTGCCGGTGTCGACGGCGATCTGGTAAAGGAACATCGCCGAGAACACGATCCAGCCGATCGGCAGGAGCCCGTTCGCCGCGCCGAGCAGGAAGGACAGGATCGCCATCCCCCAGGGCATGCCGACGAAGAGGGTCGCGACCAGGATGGCGCTGACGGCGCCGATGGCCGCCGCGCGCGGGGCCGACTGTTTGAGCGCCGTGAGGGCCAGCAGCAGGGCGACGACCGGGAGTCCCGCGACGAGCGCCGAGGCCAGCCAGTGCCAGCCGTGGGGTTCGTACACCTGGCGCCATGCATCGGCGGAGGCGAGGAGGGGCGTCAGCATGAGAGGCCCCCTTATACCGCATTCGGCAGCCGGCATTAAGCATTTAGCACTAGAATGGGCGCATGTGCGCGCTCCGCTTTCAGGGGCAGAAGTGCCGGCTCTGCGACCAGGGGCTCGACCGGACCAAGCCCGAGTTCGCCACGTCCGGCGTCTTCCTCCCGAAGGAGGATCCGCTCTGGCAGTACTGCGACGCGATCCTCCACTTCGACTGCTACGCGCCCTGGAAGGACCGGCCCCGCTTCGCGCGCGCCTACTTTCAGATGTGGGTCGAAGCGGAGACGACCAGCGGCTACTGGGGCAAGGCCTACCTGGACGAGGCGCACCTCGTCACCGTCAACAAGCATCCGCCGGAGGAGTCCGTCCGCGTGGTGCTGGCCCGATGGGGCATCGTCTACTCCGTGAAGCTGGCGGACTGGGAGCGCTGGTGCCGGGAGGACGCCGCCTGGGTGAAGGACGCGCACCCGTGGGTGCAGAACGACCTCAAATTCTTCCTTCCGATCTGCCAGGAGCGGATGCCGACCGTCCCGCGGCTGCTGGGCCAGGTCGACTGGGCCCTGAAGGAACGGCGCATCGCCGAGCTGAAGCAGCGCGAGGAAGCCGCGAAAGCCTTCAAGCAGCAGCAGGTGGACGACTACAACGAGCGCGCCGAAAAGCTGGTGGGGAAGGTGACCGGGGAAGGCATCGTGTGCCCGAAATGCTCCCGTTCGGGGAAGGACTTCCGGGTCATGAGGGGCGCGAAAACCTACCTGATCTGCGTCGGCTGCGGCGGCTCCGTCTGGCCCGACGACCTGGGCATCTGACTCTCTCTCTCCCTGGTTTCTTCCGGGCGGTCGCCCGGCTTGCTCTTTCGGATGCCTTATGCCTGATGCTTGATGCCTTCCTCAACGCGGCATCGCATCGCGCAGGCCGCCGTCAACCGTGATGACGCTGCCGGTCGTGTAGCGGGAGCGGTCGGAGGCGAGAAAGAGGGCGGCTTCCGCGACCGCCTCGGGCGGGATCGGGCCCACGTTCAGCAGGTTGCGCTTGCGGTACTCCTCGACCTGCTGATCGGTCGTGATCCCCTTCGCCGCCGCGCGGTCCTGGATCATCTTCCTCAGCATCGGGGTGTCGACGAAATCGGCGTTGAAGTAATTGACGCGGATCGCCGCGGGTGCGAGTTCCAGGGCGAGGTTGCGCGCGAGGGCGGCCACCGCGGCCTTGGACGTGGCATACGCGGCGTTCTCGGAGGTCGCCGCAAAGGCGGCCTTCGACGCGTTGAAGATGATCGAACCCCAGCCCTGCGATTTCATGATGCCGACGGCCTCGCGCGCGGCGAGGAAGTAGCCCTTCACGTTGACGTCGAAGTGCCGGTCCCAGGACTCCTGGCTGGTCTTCTCGATCGGCGCCGTCTGGACGATGCCCGCGTTGCAGACGAGGATGTCGACGCCGCCGAAGACGCGCACGGCCTGGGCGAAGGCGGCGGCGGTCTCGGTCTCGCTCGTCGCATCGGCGCGGAGACCCAGGGCGCGGTGCGGGTCGCCGACTTTCTGCGCGATCCCCTCGGCCGCGCGGCGCGCGCCGTCGCCGTCGAGGTCGGTGAGGACGACATGGCAGCCCTCGTGGGCGAAGCGTTCGGCGATCGCGCGGCCCATGCCGCTGGCCCCTCCCGTGATGACGGCGACGCGGCGGGCGAGCTCGGGCTCCCCCTGTCTCAGCCGCGCGAGCTCCAGGGGCCAGTATTCGAACTCGAACGCGCCCGCCTCCTCGAGGAAGCGGAACTGGTCGTAGGACTCGACGATCTCCATCACCCGGATGACCTCGCGGTAGCACTCGGCCGCGATGGCCGCCGTGCGCTTGTCCCGGCCGGCGGCGACGATGCCGATTCCCGGGAGCAGGACGATGCGCGGCCCGGGGCCCAGCATCTCCGTCCCCTTTCCGTGCTTGGCGAAGGAGGCGCGGTAGTCGTTCTCGAAGGTGTCGACCGCCTTGCGCAGGACGGCGGCGGCCTCCGCGGGGGGGAGGGCGGCAATCTCCTCGTCGACGTACATGGGCTGCCGGCCGCAGCGCAGGATGTGCTCCGGCGTCGCCATGCCGCGGCGGTGGATCTGCTTGGCCATCTCGGAGTCGACGTAGCGCAGGGCCTCGTACGAGTCGTCGAGGTGGAGGATGTTCTTCCGCTGGTGGGAGAGCATCCCGCGGAGCACGGGCAGGAGCGTCCGGGCGGCGGCGTCGCGCGCGCCGGCCTCGGCCGCGGGATGGCGCCGCTTCGCCATGGGGTCCTTGGCCGCCCGCTTCTTCCGGAGATACGACTCGGCCTTCGAGATCAGGCGGTGCAGGTTGTCGTAGCACTCCTTCGCGGTGTCGCCCCAGGCGACCAGCCCGTGCTTGCCCACCACCAGACCCCGGACCTTGTCGAGGTCCGCGAGCGCCATGATCGCCTTCGCCAGCGGAAAGCCCGAGCGGGTGTATCCGACGTAGACGATCTCCTCGCCCAGCGCCTCGCGGACGAAGGCGTCCTTCTTCGGCGTGTCCGTCAGCGCCGGCACCGCAATGTCGTGCGTGTGCACGATCCAGCGGGCGGGGGGGATGACGTGGATCAGGGTCTCAATGGACGGGAGAGGGTGCCGCACGTCGATCATGCAGGAGGCCATGAACGCCATCATCTCCTCGTCGGCCATGGACTGGCGGTGACGCAAGAGACGGAGCTCGGCGAGGCGGAGCGCGGTGAAGCCGCGGCGGTCGATGTCCCGCAGATCCGCGCCGGTGGACTTCACCCAGAGGGTCTCGATCTCGCGGCCGGCGTAATCCTTCTCGGATCCCTTGAAGGACGTGTTGCCGCCGCCGGCCTGGGCGAGGCCGGGATCCGAGCCGACGAGCTTGGAGAGGTAGACAAGGCGGTCCAGGTCATCCTGGAGTCCGGCTGCAGCCGCGTCGTCCCAACGGTAGTCCACTCAAGCCCCCCGCGGAAAGGTTGTACATGAAAATCGGCGGTCCGGCATAAAATATTGGATAAATCCGCCTTCGCGCCGTTCGGCGTCCGCCGTGTCCCGCCGGATGGTGTAGAATTTGCACAGCAGCTGGACAGGAGAGGGTCAATGGCGGAGAAGTCGGGATCGACGCGGCATACCCGCGTCCATTCCCGCGACCGGGATTTCACCCTCTACGTCCGCAAGCGCGGGATGTTCACGATCCTGGCCCCCGTCGGCCGCCACAGCGACACCCTCCTGGCCTCCCTGGCGGAGTTTCTCCAGAAGCCCGACTTCATCGCGGTCGACCTGTCGAAGCTCGACGCCGTCTCGCTCCCCCTGGTCCGCGCCTTCAGCGAGTACGCGTCGGGGCTCGAATCCGGACACGGCCATATGGTGCTCGTCCGGCCGCCGGACAAGATCCGCGCCCTGCTCAAGCTCGTGGACCGGGAGCGCAAGGTCACCGTGGCCGTCTCCGACCGCGACCTGGACGGCAATCCCGGGGAGGTGGAGGACCGCGTCCGGCGCGCGCACGACCGCGGCCACCTCGTCCGCACCATGCTCGAGACCAATCCCTGCTGGCAGCTGGCCGACGCGGAGGGCCGCTGGCTCTGCCCCTTCTGCGTCACGCTGCGCCCGGGCATCCATTTCATCGCGCGCGGCTCCGTCACCCAGCGGGTGGTCGACGGCGTGGCGACGCACCTGGACGAGGAGTGCAGCACGTACGCGGACGGGAAGACGGACGGGTGGCCGTTCGAGGTCCTCGAGCGGGTGCTGTCGAGCGGCCAGGTGCCGGCGGAGATGCAGCGGAAGGCCGGGGCGAGGGACACGTCGGCGCGGCGCAAGGCGGCTGCTCTGCATCTGGCGGAGGGGCTCGACGCCCGCCGCCGCCACCTGCTGCTTCCGGACCCGCCGAAGCTCGACGGCTGCGAGATCGGCGTCTATTATTCCCCCGTGGAGGAGCTGAGCGGCGACTTTTTCGATTTCATCCGGCTTCCCGGGGGGCGCATGGCGGTGGTCGTGGGCGACATCTCCCCGGGCGGCGTGGACCCGGGGGTGCTCATGGGCATGGCGCGCAAGGTGCTGCGCATCCGGCTGGCGGAGACCGGGGACATCGTCCGCGCGATCGGCCTGGCGAACGACGACTTCTGCGACGACCTGGACCGCGAGTGCTATGTGACCGCGACGGTCGCGGTGATCGACGGCCCGCGGCGCGAGATGAAGATCGCGCGGGCGGGCCACGCGGCGCCGTTCCTGCTCCGCGGGGGCAGCCCTCCGGTGGTCGAGCGACTGGCGCTGCCCGGGCCCCTGCTGGGGCTGGTGCCGACCGCGACCTTCGAGGAGGAGATCGAGGTCCAGAGCTTCGCGCTGAACGCGGGGGATCTCCTCCTGCTGCACACCGACGGCCTGGAGGAGCTCCGGGACCGCAGCGGCGAGATGTTCGGGGCGGACCGCATCGCCTCCATCCTCAACATGAACGCCGGCTCCCCGGCGGAGTTCGTCCTCGGGGCCGCCGTCCTGGACGCCGAACAGTTCGTCGCCGGCAGCGATCGCGATCAGGACATGACCGCGGTTTGCGTCCGCTTCCGCTGAAAGGTACACTCACTCAGACCTTATGCCGATGCCGCCTCCGACGCCGTCGCACGAAACCGTCGTCCGCACCAACGAGTACGAAGTCACGACCGACGAGCGCGGGGCGTTCGTCCTCGTGACCCTTCGCGGCCGCTTCACCGACGACCTCCTGACGGTGCTGCAGAAGCAGGTGTTCCTGAAGGTCCGAAGCATGGCGATCGACGCAAGCGCGCTGTCGGGGATGACGATGTCGCTCGCGCGGGCGCTGCAGTACACGGCCCAGGGCCTGCGCAACCAGAACCACGCGCTGGCGTTGATCAATCCGCCCGACTCGCTGCGGGGCTTCTTCAAGCTGCTCGGGACGGGCAGCAAGATCCCGATCCTCCTGTCCGCGTCGAAGCTGCCGGGAAAACCTTCGGAGCTCGAGTCGGCCGCGGCGAAGCTGGAAACGGAGCTGCAGCAGCTCCGCCGCGAACTGGGGACCAACCAGCTCTGGCAGTTCGTCGACCGGGAATACTGCTGGGTCTGCCCCTTCTGCGCCGTGATGTGCGAGGACGTCCGCATGGCCTCGCGCGTCTCGGTGACGCAGGCTGCGGTCGAGCGCGTCTGGCGCCACATGAACTACGAGTGCAAGGACTACCTGCCGTCGAACCCGCGCTACAAGCAGCGGGCCGAGCTCGAGGCCAAGGTGCGCGACTCGAACACGATGAAGCTGAACGCGTCGGCGGGCCACGTCGCGCAGCTGAAGTCGCAGGTGACCAAGCTCGAGGAGAAGGCCCAGTGGGCGACGAACCTCGAGAAGGGCGTGAAGATCGCCGCGTCGCGCCAGCGCAAGCTGCTGCCGACCAAGGCGCCGATCATGACCGGCTGCGAGATCGCCTACACATACCGCCCGGCCGACGAGCTCTCGGGCGACCTCTTCGACTTCGTCGAGCTCAGCGAGGGCCGCATGGCCTTCGTGATCGGCGACGTCTCCGGCCACGGCATCGAAGCGGGGATCCTGATGGGCATGACCAAGAAGGTCCTGTCCATCCGCCTCTCGGAGATGGCCGACCCGGTCGCGGCGGTGAAGAAGACCAACGCCGACATCGTGAAGGACATGGACCGGTCGAGCTTCGTCACCGTCTCGGTGATCGTGTTCGACCCGGCCGCGATGACGCTGACGTCGGTGCGCGCGGGCCACAATCCGCCGATGATCTACCAGCCCGCGAAGCAGGTGGTGCGGAAGTTCGAGAGCGGCGGCCTCATGATCGGCATGGCGCAGCCGCACATCTTCGACGCGCAGCTCGCGGGGGAGACGATCGACGTGCAGTCGGGGGACGTGCTCCTGCTCTACACGGACGGCATCGAGGAGGGGAAGAACCCGGCGGGCGAGGAGTTCGGCATCGGCCGCATGGAGCCGATCCTGCAGACGGAGTGCCAGAAGCCGCCGTCGTTCGTCCTGGGGACGATTTTCTACGAATTCGAGCGCTTCGCGGCGGGCGTCACGCAGGAAGACGATCTCACCGCCATCTGCGTCAAGTTCAAGTAATGCCGCAAAGTGTCCGGGACGGTTTGCGACGAACTGCCCTATAATCCGACTCGATGGCCGCGCGCAAAGAACAACCCCGCTCCGTCCAGGCCCTGCTGACGGGGGCGGGCGTCGCGGCCGTCGTCCTGCTCCTGGAGCTCTTCGGAGCGTTCCACCTCCTCGAGCTGAAAACCCGGGACATGCGGATGCGCTGGACCAAGCCCGCTAAGGGGGACCCCGCGCAATTCGACCACCCGGAGATCGGGATCGTCGCCATCACCGACGAAAGCCTCAAGTGGATGGAGGACGAGAGCAAGAAGTCGTGGCCCTGGCCGCGCGAGGTCTTCGGGTTCATGTTCCGGGCCTGTGCGATGGGGCAGGCGCGCGCGATCCTCTTCGACCTGTTCACGCACCTCGACAAGGACCAGTTCGCGACCGAAGGGAACTGGGCGGAGGACATCCGCAAAGGCCCTCCGTCCTTTCTCGCCACCCCGTTCAGCAACCGGTCCATCGATTCCGCCGACAAGCGCAAAGACCTGGAGGCTCTGCTCAAGAAGTATGAGATCGGCGTCGACGCCGACGGCAGCGTCGAGATCCCGGCGCCTTACGCGTCCGTCCAGCTCCCGCAGCCGGCGATCGCCGAGGCCGTGACCGGCGTCAGCGACGTCTCCACGCCGCGGGATGTGGACGGCATCATCCGGAAGTACGGCCTCCTGGTCCGCTTCAGGGGCCGGTGCTATCCGTCGTTCGCCCTCGCGGGCCTCATGGCCCGGGAGAAGGTGAAGTCCGTGCAGATCCGCAACCGCGTCCTCACGGTCGGCCGCGTGTCGGTGCCGGTGGAGCGGGACGCCTCGATCGGGCTCCGCTTCTACCCGACGTTCACCGCCACGCCCGCGTCGGCAGTGATCGGCGGGCTCTGGTCGATCGAGGACGAGAAGAAGGTCACCACGTTCGATCCCGCGCGGGTGAAGGACCGGATCATGATCATCGGGACGACGGCGGCCGCCCTGTTCGATTTCAAGGCCTCGCCGGTGGGGGAGGTCGCGGGCATGGAGATGCACGCGACGGCGATCCGCAACATCCTCGAGCGGGAATACCTCCGCGAAGCGCCGCTCGCGGAATCGCTCCTGATCACCGTCGCTCTCGCGCTGGCCACCGCCCTCCTGACGCGCTACTCCTCGGCGGCCGTGGGAGGGGCGGCGTCGATCGGCCTGCTGCTCGCCTATACCGGCGCCAGCGTGGCGATCTTCGCGAACCATTGGATCGTCGATCTCGTTACACCCTTGGTGGCGATCGTCTTTTCGTATGCGGCGGCCAGCGCCGTGAACTTTCTCTACGAAGGCCGCCAGCGGCTGCGCATCAAGCGCGACTTCCAGAGCTACGTCTCGCCCAAGGTCGTCGAGAAGATCCTCGCCAACCCCGACGCGCTCAGCCTCAAGGGCGAACGCAAGGCGCTCACGATGTTCTTCATGGATTTCGCCGGGTTCACGTCGATGTCCGAACTGCTCGACCCGCTGGAACTCGTCGCGCTCATCAGCGAGTACCACAATGAGGCCGCGGAGGAGATCTTCCGCACCGAGGGCACCATCGACAAGTACATGGGCGACGCCATCATGGCGTTCTGGAACGACCCGATTGCGCAGGAGGACCACCCGCTGCGGGCCTGCATGACCGCGATCGCCGCGCAGAAGCGGCTGCGGCAAATGGCCGTCAAGATGAAGGAGCGCGGGCTGCCCGAGATGCGCGCGCGCATCGGCCTCAATACGGGGATGGCCACCGTCGGCAACATGGGCGCGAAGCACCAGGTCGGCTATACGGTGATCGGCGACGAGGTGAACCTCGCGTCGCGGCTGGAAGGCGTCAACAAGGAGTTCGGGACGGAGATCATCGTGAGCGAGGCCACGCGGGTTCCGGCGGGGGACAGGATCGACGTGCGCGAGCTGGCGCTCATCAAGGTGAAGGGCAAGAAGGTGCCGGTGCGGATCTTCGAGCTGATCGGCCTCAAGGGCGAGGCGCCCCCGGACCGCCTTGAGCGGGCGAAGAAGTTCGAGGAGGCCTTCGCCGAATTCCGCGCGCGCCGCTTCAGCAAGGCCTGGGAGATGTTCCTCTCGCTGAACCAGAAGGGCGACCGGCCGTCGGAGGTCTACGTCAGCCTCTGCGAGCGCTATATGAGCGAGCCGCCGCCCGCCGACTGGGACGGCTCGTACCAGATGGAGCACAAATGAGGCTGCTGATCCTGCTGGTCCTGCTCGCGCCGCAGGAGTCGCAGGTCCGCCTCAAGGCGGGGCAGGAGAAGATCAAGGTCCGGGACTTCGACGGCGCGATCCCCGAGCTGGAGAAATGCCTCGCGCTCGACCCGGACGAGTTCAACGCGTCGTTCGGCCTGGGGATCTGCCTCTGGGAGAAGGAGGAGTATAAGGCGTCGCGACGGCACTTCCGCCGCGTCGTGGAGGTCGTGGAACGGCGGACGCCCGGGGCCGCGCTGACGACGGTCCATCAGAAGCTGCTGGGCTGCGCGCTGCTGCTCGAAGATTTCGACGACGCGGTCACGGAGGCGACGATCCTCCTCCAGACGCAGGAGCGGGGGGAGTATTTCTACGACCGCGCCCTGGCGCGCCACCGCAAGGGGGACCTGAACGGAGCGCTCGACGACTGCGTCGCGGCGCTCCGGGAGGACGGGCAGATGGCGAAGGCCCGGATCCTGCAGGCCTCCATTGTGCTCGCAAAGGGCGATGCGACGACGGCGCTCGACGGCTATGCGGCGGCTCTCCAGTCGAAGCCGTCCGATCCCTCGATACCGCTGGCGAAGGGCTGTTCCCTTCTGTTGCTGGGACGCGACGCCGAGGCGCTCGTCGAGTTCCGGGCGTCGCTGAAGGCCAACCAGGGTTTGAGCAGCGATCTTGAGCTGCGCGCGGTAACGCTGGCGCTGGTCTGGCTGGGCGAAACCCGGGCGGGCCGTCCCGCGGCCGCCGAGGAGGCGATTCAGGCCTGGCCCGGGGAGCTGAAGGAACTCGGCCGCGAGCCCCGGAAGAATCACCTGCTCGGGCTGCCGCTCTATCTCGGGGGCTCCCTCCCGGAGGCCGAGCTCCTGAAGGCGGCGGAGGGCGCGGTCTGCCGACCCGCCCAGGCGCGCTGCGAGGCCTGGCTCTACATCGCGGAGCGGCGGCTGGCCGGCGGGAACAAGGCAGGAGCCCGGGAGGCCTGGCGCGCCTGCGTCGCCGCGGGCGCCCGCGGCATCTTCGAGCATGATCTGGCCGAGCGCCGGCTCAAGGCCTATCCCGACTGACGTCCAATTGTTGACAGCAAGCTTCGGCACCCCCTAGAATCCGGGGGTCTAGGGAGAACAGGGAATGGTCTTCACGGTCCCCGCTCTGGCTTTCCTGCTCTCGCTGCTTCCGGCGGCGCCGGCGCAGGACGAGGACAACTCCCTGGGCGCCAAGAAGGTCAACGTCCAGACCGCCTCCTTCAACCGTGTTCCGAGCACCACCCGCGGCTTCATCGCGGAGGCCAAACTGGGCGAGGAAGTCAGCGTCCAGGCCTACGAGGGGAACTTCGCGAAGGTCAAGCGGAGCGACGGCACGGAAGCCTACATCGCGAAGTCGGCCCTTATCGTCTCCGACAAGTACGTGAAGGGGCCCTCGAACGAGAAGGAAATGGGCCAGATGAAGGCTCAGGGCTACGAGGCGGGCCGCTTCGACCCCGAGACCGAGGCCAGCTATAAGAAGGAAAAGGGCCCGGAAATGGCGAAGGCTTTCGAGAACGTCGACGCCTGGGAGATCCGGCAGGCCTGGACCACCCAGCGCGCGACCCTCTCGCGGAAGATGGACGAGTTCCGCAAAGCCGGCAAGCTCGCGGAGTATTCCTCCGTCAAGTAACTGAAGGATATGCAGAAAGCTCTGATCCCGGTCCTGCTCGCCTCCCTCGCCGCCGCGGTGGGTTGCGGCCATGCGAAGCTGACGGAGAGTCAGGAGTACTATGTCGGGCGCGGCGTCGCGGCCAACGCGATGTTCGACAGCAAGGGCGCGTACGTCGGCCTTTACGACAAGGACGCGAACCTCGAGGAATACGTCGCCATGGTGGGGCTCTCGGTCGCCCTGGAATCGGACCGTCCCGAGACGTTCAAGGGCTACCACTTCGGCGTCGTCAATTCGCCCGACATCAACGCCTTCGCCGCTCCCGGCGGCTTTGTCTTCGTCACCACCGGCGCGCTGAAGCAGATGGAGAACGAGGACGAGCTGGCGGGCGTGCTGTCGCACGAGATCGGCCACGTCAACCTCCGGCATCCCGAGGAGCACGCCAATAAGGCCGCCGACCAGGCGGGAGTCATGGACATCCTGGGCACGGGCAGCCACCTTGCCTCGCTGGGCCTGTCGATCATGGGCAAATCGTCCCAGGCGGACAATCTGGCGACGCTGACCAAGGGCTTCGGCTCGGTGCTGGACGGCTTCACGAAGGAGCTGATCGTCAACGGATACGGCCGCGAGTCGGAGCTGGCGGCGGACGCGCTGGGGGTGAAGGTGCTCTGCCGTCCCGGCGTGCGCTACAATCCGCACGCGCTGAAGGACTTCATCGCGCGGCTGCCCAAGAAGGAGCGCGGGGCGTGGTCGACGCACCCCGAGCTCGATGGGCGCATCCAGGCCATCGACGACGTCATCAAGACCCAGGGAGCCGTGGCGGCGACCGATCCGGTCCGGACGGCCCGGTTCAAGGCGGCCACGGCCGGCCTTCGCGGACAATAGGGGCACGGGGCGAACCAAAGGAGAATCGCATGCGGTACGCATTTCTGGCGCTGCTGTTCGTCGCGGGCTGCGGCGATTCCATCCGTCCCGATTCGGAATGGCCGGAGGAGGCCGGGAACGAGGGCACCACGGTCAACATCGATCCCGCCCTGCTGAACAACCCGACGTCCGAGCTCGGCACCGACCGGACCCGGGGCATCGCGAAGACGATCGAATGGCTGCCGATTTCGACCGAGGACGGCGCCACCTACGGCGACGACTCGATCGTGGTCGATCGCATCCTGCGCGACGACGCCGACAACAACTACGGCGTGCGGATCCGCCTGAAGAACACGGTGAAGGACGTCCGCAAGATCCAGTGGCTGGTGCGTTTCTACACCCGCCAGGGCTCGCAGATCGCCGGCTATTACTGCGGCGCGGGCAACGGCGAGAAGTGGCAGGGCGCGGTGCTCGATCCGTTCGGCTACACGGTGATCTCGGACTTCGCCCGGGTGATGGGAGCCGACGGCTTCCGCCTCCTCATCAAGACGGCGGGCTCGGCGGGCGACGGCTCCCCGGACGATCCCGCGACGAAGCAGGAGCGCAAGGAGAAGCGCGAAGCGGGGAAAACCGCGAAGTAGCCCCCTGCCGCAATCAATCAACCCGGTCGGTTTATTGCGCTTCCGAGCGGAGCTTGCGGATTTCCTCCGCGAAGCGGGATTCCGGATACTTCTTCAGAAACGCGTCGTACTGCTCGATCTTCTGCGACGACGACGCCGCCACCCGCGCCTTGTTCTTCCGGAAATCGCGCTCCATGTCCTCGTCCGTGAGCAGCGCGCCCGCGATCGCCGCGGTGAAGAAGGATGCCATCGTGCCGGCCAGCATCGCCCGCATCCCGAGCCGCGCGAGATCCGCGCGGCGCGACGGGGCGATGGTCGAGATGCCGCCGATCTGCACGGCAATCGACGGGAAATTCGCGAAGCCGCAGAAGGCGTAGGTCGCGATCACGTAGGCGCGCGCGGAACAGTCGGTCTTCATCAGCTGGAGATAGCCGACGAACTCCGTGAGGATCATCCGGGTCCCGAGCAGGCCGCCGATCTTCCCCGCGTCGTTCCAGGGGACGCCCATGAGCCAGGCGACGGGGGCCAGGATCCAGCCGAACACCCGCTGCAGCGTGACTCCGGGAACGACCGCCTCGATCGCCCAGTTGATGAGCGCGATGATCGACACGAACGCGCACAGCATCGCGATGACGTTGAGGACGAGTTTCATGCCGTCGGAGGCGCCGGTGCAGACGGCGTCGAACGCGTTGGCGGAAGTCCGCTCCAGCCGGATCTTGAGCTCTCCGGCGGTCACCGAGGGCTGCGTCTCCGGGTAGAACATCTTGGCCGCGACGAGCGAGGCCGGGGCCGACATGAAGCTCGCGGCGACGAGGTGGCCGGCGTCGATGCCGAAGCTGACGTAGGCGGCGAGGACCCCGCCGGCGATCGTCGCGAAGCCGCCGACCATGACCGCGTGGAGTTCCGACATGGTCATCGTCTCGACAAACGGCTTCACCACCAGGGGCGCCTCGGTCTGACCGACGAAGATATTGGCGGCCGCGCTGAGGGTTTCCGAGCCGCTGGTCCCCATCGTCTTGCGCATCAGCTTCGCGATCCCGGCGATCACCCATTGCATCACGCCGAAGTGGTACAGCAGCGACATGAGGGCGGCGAAGAAGACGATGGTCATGAGGATGTCGATGAGGAAGGCGGGCGGGCCGTCCTTCTTGTAGAGCCAGCCCCAGACGAAGCGGGCGCCGTCGTCCGAGAACGCGACGAGCCGTTCGAAGCCCTTGCTGAGATGATCGAAGATCCAGTATCCCGGCCGGGTCTTGAGGATGAGGACGGCGAAGAGGAGCTGGAGGCCCGTGCCCCAGCCGACGACGCGCCAGGGGATGGCTTTGCGGTTGTTCGACGCGGCCCAGCAGATTCCCAGCAGGGCGAAGAGGCCGAAGGCGCTCGTCAGCTGGTGCACCGGCAGCCTAAAGTCCGGGGATGCCCAGCTTCTTGCGGAGGGACTCGGTGTTCCGGTAGTAGATCGTCTTGACGGTGTCGACGGGCTGCTTGAGCATCTTGGCGATGTGGTCGAAAGGCTTGGACTCGAGGATTCGTTTGATCAGGATCGTGCGGGCCGGCTCCGGGAGCTTGTGGATGGCGTCGATGACGCGGCCCCAGGTCTCCTTCTTCGAGACCTGCTGGCTGGGGCGCTCGATCGGCGAGAAGCCGCCCTCGGGCGCGGTGTCGTCGAGGGACACATGCCGCGAGCGCTTCATGCGCCGCAGGTGGTTGATGGCCTCGTGGCGGGCGACGGTCGTCAGCCAGACCGTGAACTTGCCCTGCTCGGGATTGTAAAGGTGGGCCTTGCGGAAGGCCTTCATGAAGATTTCCTGGATGAGGTCCTCGACCGCGGCGAGGTCGCGGACCACTTCGTAGACGGCGCGGGCGACCAGGCGGTTGTGGCGCATCACCAGGGTGTCGCCGGCCTTGCGGTCGCCTTTTTTGAGGAGCTCGATCAGCTGTTCGTCGGTGACCAGCGGGATGCTGCGGGTTGCCATCGGCACCATTCTACTCGCCGTCGAGATCCTTCGCAAAGAAAGTCCGCGAATTGCCGGGAGAAGTTAGAATCCTGCCGATGAAGCGGACCATCATGCTGGCGGGGGGATCGGCCGAGCTGGGCGACGTCGACTATATCCGCGTCGCGCGCGAGTTCGGGCGGCTGCTGGCGAAGGAAGGCTGGGTGCTTCGGACCGGCGGCGGCAACGGCGCCTGCATCATGGGCGCCGCGTCGGACGGCGCGCTCGAGGCGGGCGGCCGCGTGGAAGGCGTGATCCTGCAAAAGTTCTGGTCCGTGCGGCACCGGGGCCTGCATTCGATGAAGGCCTACACCACGTTCGCGCTGCGCAAGGCGGCGCTGTTCCGCGGGGCGTCGGCGGCGGTCATCTTCCCGGGCGGATACGGGACGCTCGACGAGCTCGGTGATTTGCTGACGCTCCGCCAGACCGGCCTGATCGGGCTGCCGGTCGTGGTCGTGAATACCCGCGGCTTCTTCCGGGGTCTGCTGGACTGGGACCGCCGGGCGGAGCGCGACGGCTTCCTCTACGGGGGCCGGCTTTTCCACGTCGCCTCCACTCCTCGCGAGGCGATCCGCCGGCTTCGCTCCCTCCTCCGCTGAACAAACCAGGCTGTTTTTGATAGCGGAGTAAAGTATCGGCGGGCCGCCGCCGATATATCCTCCTGCCGGATCGGTGTCGCGCCGCTCTGCCGGTACAGACGCGGACGCTGTCGATCGGGCCACGACCCTATTGTTGGGCCAGCACTCGGGCCTTCGGGCCGCGACGTGGCGGGATCTTCGGATCCTGGATGTGGACGTCCCCGAAAGGGGGACTCGGGGGCCTCCGCCGGCCTCAGGGACAGAGAGGCTCTTGGGAAACAGGGAGCCGGCGGAGGACTATCCCCGAGCCGCGGCCGCGGGACGGCCTGAAGCGGGTGAATTTCGCTGGGGTGGCGATCGGGGGTCCCGATATACTGGGCCCCCAACCACGTTATGCTTCCAGCATCCGACTTCGGCCGTCCGCAGCGGCCCGGACCCGGCGACCTGCCGTCCGGAAGGGTGCCGGCGTGGGTGCTCTGGCTGCTGGCGTTCCTCCCCCTGAGGATCGCGCTGGCGGCCGTCGTCCCCCTGCTCCCCGAAGAAGCCTACCACTGGAACTTTGCCCGCCATCCGGACCTGGGCTACTACGATCATCCCCCGATGATCGCCTGGGCCATCGCCGCCGGAAGGCTGGTCCTCGGGGACACCCCCCTCGGCGTCCGCGTCGTGCCCCTCCTGTTCTCGCTCGGCACGTCGGTCGTCCTCGCCCGGCTGGCGAGGCGGTTCTATGGGGACACGGCCGCGACCTGGACGGTGATCCTCTTCACCCTGGCTCCGGTCCCGCTCCTCGTCTCGGAGTCCGGATTTCCGGACTCTCCGCTGCTTTTCTTCTGGACGCTGACGATGTCGCTCGTGTGGGACGCCATCTCCGGGGCGGATCCCCGTCGCTGGATCGCCGCCGGCGCGGCGCTCGGAGCCGCGATGCTGTCCAAGTACACCGCCATCCTCCTGGTCCCCTCGGTCTTCGGCTATCTCCTGCTCTCCAGGAGCCATCGGCGTCAGCTGCTCACGCCCTGGCCGTACCTGGCCGGGATCGTCGCCCTCGTCGTCTTCTCGCCGGTCGTCTACTGGAACTGGAAGCATGAATGGGCATCTTTCCTCTTCCAGAGCCAGGGCCGGATGAAGGAGTCCCGGGGGGGATTCTCGCTGGGCGCCTACCTTCGCGCCCAGGCGCTCGCGCCGTTCGCCCTGACGGCGCCGCTCGCGGGTGTCGCGCTCTGGCGGCTGTTTCGATCGACGCGTCCCGAGGAGATCTTCCTGCGCGCCTGCTTTGTTCCGATGTTCCTGCTTTTTGCGGTGGTCAGCTGCCTGCGCCCGCCGCATCTGCTCTGGCCCCTGGCCTCCTATATGGGGGTCTTCGTGGCGATGGCCGGCATGATCGGCGAGGGCGACGGGAAGATCGCGCGCTTCTACGCCGGGAAACGAAGCGCCCTGGTGGCCGTTTCCGGGGTCATCCTCCTGGGTGGCGCCGCCCACCTGGCCTGGTTCCTGCCGTACTTCTCGCCGTTGCAGGGCCCTTACGGGTGGAAGGAGGTCGCCGAGGCTGCGCGATCGACACGGACGCAGCTCCCGGAGTCCGCGTTCTTTCTCGGGCTGGGACGGAAGTACACGTGCACCAGCCAGCTGGCCTACCAGCTGCGGCTCCCTTATGACGTTCACGGGGCCAACCTGATCGGCGAGAAGGCCCTGCAGTACGCCTACTGGTCGGATCCCCGCCAGCTCCAGGGGAGGGACGCGGTCGTCGTCGTCGAGGGCGAGATCCGGGCGAAGGAGAATCTCGACGAGCTGCAGCGGGGTTTCGACACGGTCCAGCCCGCCGGAGAGATCCTGGTCCCCGTCGGCCGTTCGACCCTGTATCCCTCGCCGCCGCTGAAATTCCAGCTCTACATCGGCCGCGGCTATCGTCCTCCGCCGCCACCCGTCCCCGGGAAGTGACGCCGGACTTTTTTCTGGCGTCCCCCCGGCGATTCTTCTAACGTGGCCGGATGTCGCTCGCGCTTCCGCTGGCGCTGCTGCTTGCGGCCCAGGCCGCTCCGGAGCCGCCGGTGACCACCGGGACGGACCGGGGGAGCGCCGTCCGCATGCAGCTCTCGGGGCACTTGGACCTGCACTACCTGTACCGGGCCCCCGCGATCGAAGACGCCGGGGCGCTGCTCAACAGCCTCGCGCCCGGCACGACGGGCTCCAGCACCCAGTGGTCGGGCCGCATCAGCCTGCGCACCGACATCGAGGTGAAGGACTTCGTCAGCGGCGTGATCGAGCTCGAAAACCGCAGCTTCGAGGACGGCATCAATCGACCGTTCAGCGCCAGCCCGCCCGACTCCTCGGTGGAGTTCAAGCAGGGCTATATCGAGCTGGGGCAGTTCCTCACCCCCGAGTTGAACGTGCGCATCGGGATCCAGAACGTCACGTTCCGGAACCGCCCGCAGGACGAGCCCTTCTTCATGGACCTGGGCGAGTCGGAATCCTTCTCGGGCGGCTTCCAGGCGGCGGGCGGCTTCGTCGGCAACAGCGTCGACCGCGACATCGGCCAGGCCACGGGCATCCGCCTCTTCTACTCGCCGTTCGAGATCGCCACGCTGCAGGCGTTCTGGATGATCTACCAGGAGCGCGGCGGATCGTCGCAGGACGAAGCGGTCTACGGGGTCGTCGCCAACAGTTTACTCGCCGAACAGTGGTCGGCCTGGATTCTGGCGACGCTGGTGACCGGCGGCGGCGACCGGCGCGGCAGCATCGAGACGTTCGGGGCGGGGCTCGACGGATACTTCGGCGACGCGAAGGACCTCGAGCTGTTCTTCGAGGTCTACGGACAGTGGGGCACGCTCGTTCACGCGCCAGGGGCGGTCCAGAAGGAGGCGTACGCGTTCAACGCCGGCGCCCGCTGGATGGCCTGCGACTGCCGGAAGCTGTGGCTCGAGACCGCCGTCTCCCGGCGCAGCGGGGACCGTCACGCGGGCGACGACCACGACCAGGCCTTCCAGTCCTATGAGAACGTCAACCGCTTCGTCATCCTGGAATCGAGCGAATTCGGGCTGGATGTCGACACCAACGTCACCCAGTTCCGCGGGGCGGTCGGCGTCGGCCCCTTCGATGTCTCCGGCCGGCCCCTGAGGATCCAGCTCGACGTGGGCCATTTCTCCGCGGTGGCGCCGATCGGGTCGGCCGCGGCCGGGAATGCGCGCGGGTGGGGCACCGAGACGGATCTGTTGTTCGCGTGGAGCTACAACGAGTCGTTCGTCCTGTCGCTGAAGGGCGGGTGGCTGGGGGATTCGGACCTGCTCCGGAAGCTGAGCGGCGAGAACCACGCCATCACGATCGTCTTCGGCGCCGACTTGCGTTTCTAGCGCAGGATCACGCCGTTTTTTTTCTTCCGGGCTGTTTTTCTTCAAGTCGCCCGGAACCGCGGTCGAAGAAAGCTATGCAACCCATTAACCCCTCTCCTATCTATGGGCCGTCGAAAGACGGCCCATTGCATTTTAAATCAAAATCGCAGCCGGGCGCCGAGGGTCAGCAGCCAGGCGCGGTCGTCCCGGTCGACGGTGAAGTTCTCCAGGGCTCGGGCGTTGAAGAGCCATGCGCCCGCGAGCGTAAAGGCCAGCTGCGCCGTGTAGGCCACGTCGACGCCGGCATCCACCTCGGTGCCGAGCGCGCGGCTGCGGCCGCCGATGCCGGGCGGCGGGTCGGGGGGCAGGGGGACGGCCTCGAGGAAGCGGAAGGCGGCCACTTGGACGCGAGGCTCGATCCGCATGCCGCCCGCCTGGAAGGGGACCGCGGCCGAAAACTGCAGCGTCATATAGTTGGAGTCGACGTCCAGCCCGAAGTCGTTGCCCTCGACGATCAGGGTCGCGTCATTGTCCTCGTAGGATAGGAAGCGCCCTTCCTTGCGGTCGTCGCCGCGGCGGTCGCCGCTCACGCGGGTCGCCGTCAGCTGAAGCCGGACGGTGTCGCCGAATCCGGCCTGGACGCGGACGGCGTTCCCTTCGGCCCGGAGGCCGGGGGTCCCGGGGTACGAACCCGCGTCGCCTCTCTGAAGATAGGCCTCGGCGCTCGCGAAGAGGCTGTCCGCGGCATACGTGACCGTCAGCCCCGCCGTGCCGACGATCTTGTCCCCGTCGCGCGGCCACGAGTTTCCGGCCAGGACGCAGAGCAGCGCGCCGACTCGGAAGTCTCCGATCGACGTATCATAGAAGCCCCCGGCGAGAGACTGGTCCGAGTTGCGATTTCCCCCTTCCAGCGCGAGCAAGGCGAAGAAAGTGGTGTCGCCCCATCTCGCCGTCAATCCGACCGGCCGCTGCTGATCGCGCCGGGTCTGGGGGACCGTGTTGGTGCCAAAGCCGGGGAAGGGCGGCACGGTCGAGTCCGGCAGTTCCCCCCAAGGAGACTCCGACCGCGACGGGGCCAGAAAGAGCGGGTTTCCGTGGCCCGTCGGATCCCAGACGAAGTCCTGCAGGCCGAAGCGCAGGACCTCCAGGAATTCCACCCAGGCTTGGAGCAGCGTGAGCTCGACCGCCGACGCGCCCCCGAGGCGGTCCTGCTGGAAGCGCGGGTCGGCATCCGTGAAATGCAGCGGGAGATTGCCGAATTCGACGGCCGCGGCGCCGATGGGGCTGTCGATGTCGAAGCGGACGGCCACGTCGGGGAGGACCAGCGTATCCGTCGCCCGGATGGGGCTGCCGGGGGGAAGCCCGCCGGGGATCCAGAGGGCGGACTCGTTGAGGCGACGGTCGCGGGCGGCGTAGGTCAGATCCGCGCGGCCCGAGACGCTGATATGGACCTGGCCGGCGGCGGAATCGTCCTGGGCCGCGGCGGAGCCGGCGATCCACAGAAGAAGGGCCCCGGCTTGAAGCCGCATGAAGACCTGCCGGACTAGAACCGGAGATCCGTCCCCAGGGTGAACAGCAGCGCCTGCTGGGAGGCGTCCGGCGCGCCCTTGCCGCCCATCGAATTCTCCAGGACCTCGGAACCGAACAGGAAGCCGATGCCGGCGTTCAACGTCAGCTGCTTCGTGAGATCCCACTCGGCCTTGACGTCGACCTCGTTGCCGAGCTTCCGCGTGGACTCGGGGACGGGAAGGGCGGCGAACTGCACGTTCCGCGCCGTCTGACAGAGGCCGATCATGGCGGAAAGGCGGAGATTGGCCTTCCCGCCGACGTTGGCGGACAAGCCGCCGGCGATCTTGATCGCCCGGTAGTTCGTGTCCCAGTCGAAACCCAGGTACATATCCTCGAGGATGAGCAGATCGTGGATGTTCTCGTACGCGGTGAAGGAGGACGACTTGCCGTTCGCCTGCGAGTCGCCCGAAAAGTACGTGAGGTTCACGCCGACCCATCCCATCGCGTCTCCCGGGATCCTGTATTCCGCGCCGACCTGATACGCGAAGGCGCCGATGTCGACCGTCGGCGTGATGCCGTCGTTGTTCCGTCCGTTCTGGAAGTAGACTTCGCCGTAGACGTCGAGGTTCGCCGTGCCCCTCCAGTCGGCGCCGCCGCCGTAGGTGAAGATGACGCTGCTACCGCCCGGGTCGGTCGTGACCGACGCGATGAAGCCGAAGCGGCTTTCCTTGTCGTCGATCTTATAGAGCAGGTCCAGCGCGTAGAACGCCTCGTCGCCGTGCGGGCTGCCGCCCTCGATCACCGCGGGAAGGACGATGAGGTCCAGCACCAGCTTCTCCCGGCCGTAGCGCAGCCAGACGCCGACCGGCTCCAGCTCCTGGTAGTCGCCGGCGCGGGCGTTCAGCGTGACGCCGCTGTCGGGCCCCGGGTTGACGTTTCGGTCGAAGCGCTGGGAATGGCGGGGGTCGAAGGCCATCGACTGCCCCTTTCCGCGAAGGTCGAAATTCCAGGTGGAGATCCCGATCTGCATCCGGAGCTCCGGCATGAACATCTCCGCGACGGAGATATTGGCCTCCCGGAGCTGCAGGCTGAGGGCCGTCGATCCGGTCCCCGACGGCGCGGCGAACACGGCGAGCTTGCCGGCGTCCGCCCGCTTGGTGCCGAACTCCAGAAGGGCCGAGACCTTGTCCGAAAGGTCGACGTTCAGCCGCATCGCAACGAACCCTTCGAAGGTGTTTTCCGAGGAGGAGTCGCCCGGGACATTCGCCCCGACCCCGCCCGTGAAGGCGGTGATCTCGTTCCGGCGCCAGACGTAGTCGAGATCGACCTCGCCCGTCAGCGTGATCTTCACGGTCTCGGTCATGTCCTTCCCGGAGACCACCGGCTTCTCCTGGGCGGCGATCGCGGCCCGCGCCAGGGTCAGCAGGAACAGCAGGGTGCCCGGGATGCCGGCGAACGAGATTCGCTTCATCGTCTCTCCCCTCTCCTGATGATCGGAACGCGCGCGAAGGGGGATGGAACCGGTCAGAGATGCCCCTCTCCCCCCTCGACTGCTCACTCCGTGAACAGTATATGCAGGCTCTAAGGCCTGTCAAGGAGGGCGCCCGCCCGGGCCAGGTCCTCGGGGGTCGTCACCTTGAAGTTCGTGGGAGGGCCGGCAACGATCACGACTTTGCCGCCCGCGCGTTCGACCAGCTGGACGTCGTCGGTGGCGTCTCGCCGACCGTTCACCTTGTAAGCATTCACGAAGACGTCCCGGCGGATGCCCTGGGGCGTCTGGGCGTGCCAGACCTGGGCACGGTCGGGGGTGGAGACGACGCGGCCCCTGGAGTCGGCGATCTTGATCGTATCGACGGCGGAATGGGCGAGGACGGCGGCGCCATGGCGGGAGGCGGCGAGGGCGACTTCGGCGATGGCGGTCCGGGTGATCATGGGCCGGGCGGCGTCATGGACGAGGACCACGGGGGACTGGGTGGCGTCGAGACCGATGCGGACGGAGTCCTGCCGCCGGGCGCCGCCCGGGACAAGGGTGGTGACTTTAAGGGTCTCGAGGCGGCGTCCCAGCTGTTTGCGGATGCGGTCGACCCAGTCGGGAGGGAGGACGACGGCGATCTCCCGGACGAAGCGGAGGGCGGCGAAGGTGCGCAGCGAGTGGAGGAACAGGGGGACGCCGTGCAGGGGGACGAGGGCCTTGGGGAGGCGCGAGCCCAGGCGCTTGCCCTCTCCCGCGGCGGCGAGGATGACGGCGGTGTCGGGCAGCTTCATGGCCGACATATATAGGGGTTTCGGGCGCTGAGTTCCAGGGATTGTTCCCGCCATAAGGGTTCCATCGGTTCTTGACAGCACTTCTTCCGGTGAAGTATTCTCCGTCCTCGAATGAAAGTAAAGTTCTGGGGTGTCCGGGGGTCCATCCCCTGCCCCGGGGTGGGGACCGCCAAATACGGCGGAAACACCTCCTGCATCCAGGTGCTGGGCGGCCAGGAGGTCGTCGTCCTGGACGCCGGGACGGGGATCCGCGAGCTGGGCCTCCAGCTCATGGCGGCGAAGAAGCCGGTGCGGGTGCACCTGCTGATCACGCACACCCACTGGGACCACATCCAGGGCTTCCCCTTCTTCACGCCCATCTATATTCCGGGCAACGAACTGTTCATCTATGGACCGCGGGCGCTGGAGAAGTCGCTGGAAGAAGCGCTGATGTTCCAGATGCAGTACAGCTACTTCCCGGTGCGGGGCGTGGAGCTCGCGGCGCGGGTGAAGTTCACCGAGCTGGGGGAGGAAACGTTCAACATCGGGGACCTGGAGGTCTCCACCAAGTCGATGAACCACCCGATCCGGGTGCTCGCGTTCAAGTTCAAGCAGAAGGGCAAGTCGGTCATCTATACGGGGGACAACGAGCCCTACTATGACGTGCTGGCCGAGCGGGCCCGCCCCCTGGATACGGGCATCCACCGGCGCTCCGAGTTCATCAAGGAGTGCAACCAGCGGGTGGTGGATTTCTGCCGCGGGGCGGACATGCTGATCGCCGACTCCCAGTACACCGACCAGGAATACGAGACCAAGCGCGGCTGGGGCCACAGCTCCATCTCCCACGTCCTGGAGCTTTCCCAGGAAAGTGCGGTCAAAAAGCTGATTCTGTTCCATCACGAGCCGACTCATGACGATAAGGAGCTGGAGAAGATCGAGCGCCAGGCCCGCGCCCGGGGGCGCAAGATGAAAGGCAAATTCAAGGTGATCGGCGCACGTGAAGGAATGGCATTGGATGTGTAAGGATTTTGTCTTGACGTGCCAAAGTACTCTTTGGTATTAATAGCGCAGAAATCATACCGCCAGGTAGGGATCTTGGAGATAGAGGGGGACGGTTCGGTGGAGAGAGCGGTTCGCATAACTAGTTCATAAGCAAGCGGATAGGGCTTGTTTATTGTTTCGGGAGGGAGTGCTGGCATCCTCCTTGCTTTACCGGAAGCCGGGTAGGGAGTCAGCGGTCGCTTTCGAAGTAGGGATCGGGTTTTCGTTGAAAGGAGAGATCATGGTTCGATTTGCTACGGTGGCCGCGGTGCTTGCCATGATGGCGGCTCCGCTGGTCGCGCAGGAGTCGACGGAGCAGCTCCGCAAAGAGTTGGAGTCGCTCCGCAAGGAAGTAGACGGCCTGAAGGCCGATCGCGTGATGTACGAGTCGAAGGAAGTTGCGGGCGCCGCGAAGGTCGGTCAGGACAGCATGTCGCCGGACGGCGACAGCCCCGTCATGACGGCCCTCAAAGGCACCAAGCTGTCGGGCTTCGTCGACACGGGCTACATGTTCAGTTTCAACCACCTGAGCGCCGGGAACCACACGGCGAACGCCAGCAACCCGGTTCGGGTGTTTGACAACAAGGAGAACAGCTTTTACCTGCACGCCGTGCAGCTCAACCTCGAGCGGCTGGCCGACGACAAGATGATCGTGGGCTATCACCTGGAGCTGGCGGCCGGACACGACCCGTTCGTGTACGACGGCTCCAACGTCAGCCTTCAGGAAGGCTGGGTTCAGATCCTGGCTCCCCTCGGTTCCGGCCTCGACATCCGCGTCGGCAAGATGGCCACGCTGGTGGGCTACGAGGTCATCGAGAGCAAGGACGACATGAACTACTCGCGCAGCCTTCTGTTCGGGCAGGCGGAGAACTTCACGAACACCGGCATCCGCATGACCTACAACTTCAACGAGATGTTGTGGGCGGTCCTGGGCTTCAACAACGGCCCGAACGCGATCTTGGGCGACGGCACCTACGCCGACACCAACCACGGCAAGGCGGTCGAGCTCCAGTTCGGCGCGAAGCCCGTCAAGGACCTCTTGGCGACCCTGACCCTGATCACCGGCACCGAGGACACCGTCAGCACGAACGACAAGTTCTACATCTTCGACATCGTCGTCGCGTACACGATGGACAAGATGACGTTCGCCCTGAACTACGACAGCGCCTCGGCGCAGGTTGGACCCACCGGCGCCAGCCAGCGCTTCCCCAAGTCGGGCATCGCGATCTACACCAAGTATCAGTGGTCCGACATGATGGCGTCCGCGCTGCGCTTCGAGTATCTGAGCGACGGCAAGGGCCTCAATCCGGGCTTGAATCCTGTCGCTGGGGTCGGTGATTCCGGCGATGGCGCCCGCGTGATCGAATTCACGCTGACGCAGGAGTTCAAGATCGCCAGCCAGCTGATCTTCCGGGTCGAGTTCCGTCACGACGACAGCAACCAGCACTCTTTCAACCGCGACGGAAATCCGGCTCGTGGCGACAACACGCTCGGTTTCGAAGCGATCATGCCGTTCTAAGGTTTCAATGCCTTAACGAGTCTTCATTCTGAAGACGAATACGGGGCCCGGGCGAAACCCGGGCCCTTTTCATTGTGTGCCGAGCATGTTCGACGAGTTGGAGGTGAAAGTCCCCTCCCAGCCTGATGGAGGCGAAGGGTAGCAAAGCGCAAGGGCGTCCCCGCGAGGCGACGTCTGAAAGAAGCGCGGAGCAAAGGTGCGAGCGTCGGCCGAGCGGGCAAAGAACCGCGAAGGCCACATCTATCAAGGACGCGAAGCGTAAATCCGGCGGCTGTGCGCGGAAGGTCGTTGAACTTACCTCGAGAGACCTCAACCGTGTCCCGGAACCGGGACTGAGAACGTCGCAAGACGCTCTGATCGCGGAAGAGGAGTCATGAGCGGGCGTAGTAGGGCGAGAGCCCGAAGGCCCAAACGGTCCCCGCAAGGGGTTGAATGGAGAGGGGAGTAGGGCGCACACCTCATGGACGGAGAGCGGCCGAAAACCCAGCGGGAGCTGGCCTTCCCACCGAACGCGAAGGGTGATGCCCTTCGCAGCGGAAGGAAGGGAGCCGAACCTCCAATGGCGGCGTGCGACTCCGAAACCCCGGCAAAGACGGATCAGTTGAGACTCAACGCCCGTCCTGCTTAACCAACCGAACCGCCGTATACGGACCCGTACGTACGGTGGTGTGAGAGGGACAACCCGTGAGGGTCTACCTATCTCTATTTAAAGCCCGCAGGTTTACTTCTGGGCTTCCGGCGGCTTGAGGGTGGCGATGTCGTTGAGCGCCTGGGAGCCGATCAGGACGGGGGCGGGAGTAGCGGCGCCGCCGGCAGCGCCGGTGCCGCCGGCCGGGGGGGCTCCCGTCGGGGGCGTGCCCGCGGGAGGAGTCGCTCCGCCGGCCGCCGCGCCGGGCTTCCGCTGCACGACATAGACCCAGGCCTTCTCCACCTTGCCCATCGTGCCCCGTACCCGGATCTCGAAGGTCGTGGACTTCACCGTCGCCTGGGCGCTGATCGAATTGAAAATCCCGTCGCTCATGCCCTGCACCCGCTTCAGGTCCTCGACCTTCTGGAAGGTCTGCGGCTTGCCGTCGTTCCCCGGCTGCGTCCGGAAGGCCACGATCGCGTCGGCCAGCCCGGGCAGCAGCTCGTCCGACATCGACTGCAGGATTTCGGTCGGCGCCGTGTTGATGTTCACCGCCCCGGCCGGCACCGCCCCGTCCGGACTCATCCGCGGCCAGATCGTCACGAAATCCCGCAGCCCTTTCTTCGGCTGGCCGTCGACGACGCCGCCGTAGACGATGTCGGGCGTGATCCCGTCGATCCGGAGCAGCTCCTCCAGGTTGTAGAGCCGCTCGTTCCGGGCGCGCGCTTCGAACTCGCCCTTCGTGTCCGCGTCCACGTAGTCGATGATCCGGTCGGCGATGTCGGAGGCGTATCCCAGCAGCTTGACCAGGCGCTTGAGCTGGGCGCACACGACGGGAACCTGCTCGCCCTTGTCGTTGACCAGCTGGGAAAGGTTGACGAGCCGCTCGGTATCGACGATCGTCACCTTGACGCGGCCCTTCCCGAGCTCGAAGTCGATGGGAGCGGCCCAGCGCTCCTGGAGCGTGTCCACGTCGGGCGCATCCTCGGAGTCGGCCTGCAGGAAGAGGAGGGCCCGGGCATAGCCGGCGCGGGCGCCGTACGCGTTCTGGAGGTCGGAAAGGTGGTTCTCGGCCACCGTGCGGCTGTGCAGGGAGCTGGCCGTCATCTGGAGGATGACGATCACCAGGATGACGAGGACGAGCAGCGCGAGAAGAAGGGCGACGCCCTGGTCCCGGGTTCGTTTCACACCCCTTTAACGTCCCAGGACCGAAGGGGTTGGACTTCCACAAACAAGCCCGTCTTGTTTGTGGGAATGCGTTCGGGTTCTTTTTGGTTGACACCCCTCTTCTGTGTGCTAGAGTTAACTGTCCTCAATTCTAAAAATCGGTTCGGAGGCGCTATGACCGACGCGGTTCTCCGGAAGTTCCTCGTCGCCGGCCTGCTGGCGGGCGTTGCATCCCTCAATGCCTGCACGTACTGGCATGGGGACCTGGAGAGGATCGTCGATCAGAGCGAACGCGACTTCCGCAGGAACGTCCCCGGCCCCTTCGCCGAGGTTGACGTCAAGCAGGTGATCGCCACGCCGCAGGCGTACATGTACAGCTGGATCCGCTTCGACGCCGTCCTCAATCGGGTCGGCGAGAAGGCCTTCGTGGCGTTCCTCACGACCTTCGACTCCGAGAGCTACGTCGCGTTCTCCGTATGGCCGGCCGACGCCAAGCTCTGGCAGTCGGACGACCGGGCCGCGAGCTATCCCCTCCTGTTCATCCGCAAGGACAGCGCCAACATTCCGGATCTGCTTGCGGCCAGCCGCTTCTCGCTGGTCCGCATCAGCGCGATGGTGATGAGCCGGTACGAGGGCAAGGCCTGGATGGAAGTCAACCGCATCGAGATCCTGGAGTCCGCGGTCTACACCGAGGACGCCCTCGCCGACGTCGGCATGGCCAAGGAAGCCCTCGCCAACAAGAAGCCCGCCGTGGCCATCCGCCACTATGAGAACGCCCTGGCCGGGATCTGGACCACGTCGCTCCGCCTCGAGATCCACCTGACGCTGGCAAAGTTGTACGAAGCGCGCGGCGACATGGAGTCGGCCCTGAACCACTACAAGGGTGCGCTGACCAACGACCAGGATAACGTGGAGGCGCTGAAGGGCGTCGAGCGCACCCAGAAGGCGCTGGAAGGCAAAGAGGCGGCTCCAGCTCCGGCTCCCCAGCAGTAAGGAGCGCCGGCTTCCGGGGCGGCTCCCGGGGCAGGCAGCGTCGGGATGGCACACGCGCTTCCGGTCGATGCCGTCATCCTCCTGACGCTCATCTTCGCGCTCCCGCTGCTCGCCCTGCTCGTCATCGCGTCCTGGATCTCCTGCCGCCTCGCCAAGCGCTGGAACCTCATTCCCCGGGATAAGAAGCTCCTTGTCGAGCGCCGCTGGATGATCCTGCCTGCCGCCGCCTTCGCCACCCTCTTCGCCCTCTGCTTCGCCTACGGGGCGTTCATCGAGGCGGACTGGGTCCAGACCACCCGCACGGAGATCAAGGTCGCCGAGCCGGTGCTGGGCTTCGACCGCTTCCGCATCGTCCACCTGTCCGACCTGCACCTCGAGCGGATCGGGAGACGGGAGCACCGGATGATCGAGCAGATCCGGGAGGCGAAGCCGCAGCTCATCCTCCTCACCGGGGACTATATGAACGTCCGCGAGGGGGCGGTCGCGCTGCGGGAGGTCCTCGGCGCGCTGGAGGCCCCGTTCGGCGTCGTCGGCATCGAGGGCAACTGGGACACCAAGTTCGTGTGCGCCGACCTGTTCCGGCGCTCCAGGGCGACGTTCCTGGTGGACGACTCGATGGTGCTGGAGCGCGACGGTCGCCGGCTGCGTCTCGTCGGCCAGGGGGTCGAACCCAGCCGGCCGCTGAAGGAACTCCTTCCGGCGAAGGACGACGGCGTCCCCACGATCTTCCTGCACCATATGCCGGACGGCCTCGACCAGCTGCGCGCCCGCGCGCCCGGCCAGCGGGTGGATCTCTTCCTCTGCGGGCACACCCACGGCGGCCAGGTCTGCCTGCCGTTCTGGGGCGCGGTCATCACGCTCTCGAAGTTCCACAAGCAGTATGAGAGCGGTCTCTACATGGTCGACGGGATCCCCATGTACGTGAACCGCGGGATCGGATCGGGCGGGGGAGGGGCGCCGCACGTCCGCTTCCTGGCGAGGCCCGAGGTCGCGGTGATCGACCTCGTCTATCGCTGACGGGTCATTGCTGGTTGACGGAGCCGATCCGCTCCTCGATCATCCGGAGGCGGATCTTCTCGACGCGGGCAGCCCAGGCCAGACCATAGACCTGGACCTTGCTGTTCTCGTCCATCGGCGCCTGCGAATACGCGCGCGTCTCGAGCGCGGCGATCTTCCGCACCGACTGGTCCCGCATGTACGTCAGCACGGTGGCGTCGGCGTGCAGCAGCACGCTGTCGCGCCAACCCTCCAGATCGGGGATCGCCAGTGCGGAGCCCTTCGCCTGGGGAGCCTGGTAGGGTTCCCGCATCTCCAGCATCCAGTCGTGCTCGGTCTTGTAGCGCAGCGCGTCGACGTCACTCTCCGTGTTCCACGGATTGGGGCGGTCGTACCAGCAGCCGGCCAGCGACACGGCCGCGGCCGCGGCGATCAGGGTCAGGAATCCCCGGCCGGCCGTGCTCATGTCGTCTTGCCTTTCATGATCATCTCGTTCGCCGCGTTGTACGAGTCGATGTCGCCGATATCGTACCATTCGCCCTCGACCACGTGACCGTAAACCTCGACCTGCTTGTGGAACCACTGCAGGTAGAAGCCGGGGGCGTCCTTGCTGTGCCCCTCCTCCAGATATTGACGGAAGAGGGGCAGGTGAGCCTTGCTGAAATAGTAAACCCCGATCGAGATCAGGGTCGACCGCGGCTTGGGGGGCTTCTCCTCGAAATCGATGATGCGCCCCTGCTTGTCGACCTCGACCATCCCGTAGTTCGCCGCCCGCTTCTTCGACTTGAGGTCCTTCAGGCAAACGGCGGAACCTTTGGGCTGGGCCGCCTCCACGAAGGCCTGCAGCGAGAACTCGATGAGGTTGTCGCCCGCAATGACCATCAGGTCGTCGTCGACCTTGGCGTTCTGGATCACGAAGCTGATGTCGCCGATCGCGCCCAGGCGGTCGTCGGGGGTATTGGTCAGGTCGTCCCAGATGTCGATGGGGACGGGCAGGGCCCGGTGGTTCTGGTAGTCGCGGAGCCAGTTGTAGTAATGGCCGGCGAAGCGGTGGTTGGTGACGACGAAGATCTGGTCGAGGCTTTTGACCTTGAAGAGCTCCTCGCAGATCCGCTGGAGGATCGGGATGCCCGCCACCGGGAGCAGCGGCTTGGGCCGGTCCTTGGTCAGGGGGTACAGCCGGGTCGCGTAGCCGGCGCCGAGGAGCAGGCACTTCATGGATGCGAATTATCACCCCCGCCCGCGGCGCCGTCAACAAACACCACAAAAGTGACGGTCACTTTTGTGGTGCTTTTGCTAGGATTGGCGAAATGCGACGGATCCTGCTGCTGGCGCTGCTGCTGGCCGGACTCAGCCAGGCGGGCTGCGTGGAGCGCCTCCTCGCCATCCACTCCGACCCCCCCGGAGCCGCCGTCTATCTCGACGGCGAGAAGGTCGGCACGACCCCCTGCGAGGTGACCTACACCTGGTACGGCACCCGCATCCTCATCCTCGAGCTGCGCGGATATACGCTGATCCGACAGGAAGTCCCCCTGAACCCGCCTTGGTGGCAGATCATCCCCGTCGACTTTATCACCGACGTCGTCATCCCCTTCACGATCCGCGACCGGATGGCCGTCTCGTACACGATGGAGCCCGCCCCGGTGTCCCTCAAGGAGGTCGATGCCGTCCTCCAACGCGCCGACGAGCTCCGCAAGAAGTCCCTCGAGCAGGACCCCGCCCCGAAGCAATGACGCTGCCGCTGATCCGCGACGTGCCCGAACTCGCCGAGAAACGCGTCACCGTGCTCGGCCTCGGTCTCTTCGGCGGCGGCCTCGGCGTCGCCCGCTTCCTCGTGAGCCAGGGCGCCAGGGTCACCGTCACCGACGCCAAGTCCGAGACCGAGCTCCGCGAATCCGTCGAGCAACTGCGCCCGCTCCCCGTCACCCTGCGCCTCGGCGGCCATGACGAGCGGGATTTCCGCGACGCCGACCTGGTCGTCGTCAACCCCGCCGTCCCGGAAACCCATCCGATGTTGAAGCTCGCCCGCGCGCTCGACACGGAGATGAACCTCTTCTTCAAGCTCTGCTGTGCGGGGAGGATCGTGGGCGTGACGGGATCGAACGGAAAGACGACGACGACGACCCTGGTGGGCGAGATTCTGAAAAAGCATCCGCAGCGCGTCTGGGTCGGCGGCAACATCGGCGTGTCCCTGCTGGACGCGCTGCCGGAGGTCCGCCCCGAGGATCTCGTGGTGCTGGAGCTCTCCAGCTTCCAGCTCGAGAACCTCGGAACCCTCGGCCGCAGCCCGCACGTCGGCGCGGTGCTCAACCTTTCGCCCAACCACCTCGATCGCCACGGGACGATGGAAAACTATATTGCGGCGAAGCGGCAGATCGTCGCCCATCCGCCCGGCGATGTGAAGATCCTCAACTGGGACGATCCCGTCGCGCGCGGCTTCGCGTCCGCGTCGCCCTCCCGCTCCTTCTATTTCAGCCTGCGGGAGGCGCCGCCCGACGGCGTCCTGGCGCGGAACGAGACCCTCGAGCACGTCGACGCCGCGATCGACGTCTCCCGCCGCAGGATTCCCGGCTGGTTCAATCTGGCCAATATGGCGGCTGCGTCGCTCCTCACCGCGCCGGCGGCGGTCGGAGGATGGAGCGCGGAGCAGTGGCGCGCCGCCTGCATGGACGTCTTCAATTCCTTCCCCGGCGTCGAGCACCGCCTCGAGTTCGTCGCGGAGAAAGGGGGAGTGAAGTACTACAACGACTCGAAGGCGACGGACGCGGAGGCGACGATCGCCGCGCTCGACACGCTGCCGGGGCCCTTCGTGCTCATCCTCGGCGGCTTCGACAAGAAGACCCCCTGGGAGGCCTTCGCGCGAGCGGTGGCGGAGAAGCCCGTGCGTGCCGCGGTGCTGATGGGGCAGACGGCCCCCGCGATCGAGGCCGCCCTCCGCGCGTCGGCGCGGGTGCCGGAGATCGTCCGCGTCGGAACGATCGACGATGCGGTCCGCTTCCCGGCGCGGCCGGGGGAAACCGTCCTTCTTTCGCCCGCCTGCGCCAGCTGGGACATGTTCCGGAATTTCACGGAGCGCGGGCAGCGGTTCAAAGCGCTGGTCGCGGCGCTGCCCCCGGGGTAAAATCCCGGTCCATGGGCGTCGCGGACACTTTTTCCCTGCTGGCGGATCTGCCGCTGGAGCATCGTCTCCCGTACGTCGAGGCGGCGCTCCGCGAGCCGTATCCCGAGCTGCAATCCGCGGCGTTCGAGGCCCTCGCCGACCCCAAGGGCATCAACCGCCCGGATCTCGTGGTCCAGCACTATGCCGACCTCACCCCCGAGGTGAAAACGAAGATCGGCGCGCGCGCGACGCTCTTCACGGAAGCCGCGCGGGAGGAGCTGCACTCGCCCAAGGAATGGTCGCGCCGCGCCGCCTACCAGATGCTGGCCGCGCTGCTGCCCCGCGAGGCCGCGTCGGTGCTGGTCCGGGGGCTCACCGACGTCTCCCCGGTGGTCCGCGAAAGCGTGGCCGACGCCCTGGAGGCGATGGCGAACCGGTACTATTACCACCTTGTGGCCGCGCGCATGCACGGCGACGTGGAGAGCCGCCGCTACGTCGAGGGCCACCGGGGCGTGATGATGGAGTCGCTGGGGCCGCTGCTGCGGGCCTTTCCGCTTCACGCGAAGGGCGTGTTCATCGACCTGGTGATCGAGTCCGGCGAGGCGGGGTTCCCGCTGGTGACGGACCTCGTCCTCCTGAAGGGCAACCCCTCGACCTACGCCGCGTTCATCCACGCCCTGTCCACGGCGATGACCGAGCCCGCGGTCGAGCTGATCCTGCGGCTGTCCCAGGACCCGCGCGTCAAATTGCAGGAGGCGGCGGCCGACGCGCTGAAGCTGCGGCGGGATCCCGGCTTCCCGGGCCTGCTGGCCACCGTCTTCTCGCGCCTTCCCGCGGAGCGCTTCGACGCGCTGGCCCAGCGGACGAAGGAGCTCCCCTGGTGGCATACGGTCGAGGCGCTGCCCGACCTCGACGCGCTCAGCGCCTCGAAGATCATGGACTTCATCGCGCGGTCGGGAGTCGATCCGGCGCGGCGGAACCGGCTGATCCTGTTCTTCCGAGGTTCCCCCCACGCCGAGGTGCGCGCCCGCGTCCTCGCGACCCTGCAGACGCTGGGCGCCCCGGAGCTCCAGAAGGCGGCGGAGGAGGGGATCGAGGACCCGTCGGACGAGGTCCGGCTCGCCGCCGCCAGGATGATCATCGGCATCAATCCGCCCAACAAGGCGCGCCTCCTGATGCCGCTCCTCAACGTGCCCTCCGAGGAGGTCCGCCGCATGGCCATGCGCGAAGTGGCCAGCGCGAGCTTCGACAAGTACCTGCACTCCTTCGACCGGCTGGATCCCGAGACCCGCGAGGCCGCGGCCCGCGCCCTGGCGAAGATCGACGGCCGCATCCTCGAGCGGCTCACCGACGAGATCCGGGCGCTGGATCCCGAGCGCCGCCTCCGGGCGCTCCGCGTCATCGACTATGTCGACGCGGAAACGGATCTCCGGCAGAACCTGATGGCGCTGCTGAACGACCCGGACCGCCGCGTGCGCGCCACGGCGATCAAGATCGTCCAGCTTGCCGGCAGCACGGAGGGGATGAAGCTGCTCGTCGCCGCCCTGGGCGACCCCGACCGCCGCGTCCGCGCGAACGCCGTCGAGGCCTTCGAGGACGGCGGCGACATCAACTGCATCCCCCTGCTCCGGCCGTATCTGCGCGACCCCGACAACCGCGTGCGCGCGAATGTCGCCAAGGCGCTGTGGAACCTCGGCTCCGACGAGGGGCGCGCGTCCCTGCACTCGATGCTGGCCCAGAACGAGGAGGCCATGCGGCTCTCGGCGGTGTGGGCGATCGGCGAGGTCCGCTTTCCGGGGGCGACGGATCTGCTGCTCGCGCACCTCGAGGGCGAGCGGAGTCCGATCGTGCGTGCGAAGATCGGCGAGGTGCTCACCCGGCTCGCGGAGAAAGGGGCGTCCACCCCGTGATCCTGCTCCCGCTGCTGCAGAACGAGGCGCTCGAACAGGTGAGCCGCGGCTTCCGGGAATACCCGGAGTCGCAGAGCGCGTGGGCGCTCGCGCTGGCCACCCTCCTGGGCGTCGGCCTCCTCGCCGCACTGGTCTACGCGTTCCTGTCCGGACGCGAGCGGATGATCGGCCGCCGCCTCTTCTACCGGATGGCCCGCGCCAGCGGCCTCGCGCGCCCCGAGCGGGATCTCCTCGTCCTGGTCTCGCGCCGCGTCCTTCCCGACAACCCGCCCGCCATCTTCGTCCGTCGCAGCCTGTTCGAGAGCGGCGTCGCCGGAATGCCCGCCGACGCGCGCGTGGTCGAGTCCACCCGAAGGAAGGTCTACGGCCCGTGAGCACGAAGAAGCACTACGAGCAGCTGAAGGAGCAGATCCACCATCACAACAGGCTCTACTACGACCAGGCCAAGCCGGAGATTTCCGACGCGGAGTACGACCGGCTCTACCTCGAGCTCGAGGCGGTCGAGAAGGAGCATCCCGACTGGATCACGCCCGACTCTCCGACGCAGGTCGTCGGCGGCCACGCGGTCGACAAGTTCGAGAAGGCGGAGCACCAGATCCCGATGCTCTCGCTCGAGAAGGCCTACTCGAAAGAGGAGATCTCCGCCTGGATCGCGTCCATGGAGCGCGAGCTCGGGCGCGAGACGGTCGACTGGAGCTTCACCGTCGAGCCGAAGATCGACGGCGATTCGCTGGATCTCGTGTATGAGAAAGGAAAGCTGACGCTGGCGGCGACGCGGGGGGACGGCCGGATCGGCGAGAACGTGACGCATACCGTCCGGACGATCCGGAAGCTTCCGCTGCAGCTGCCGGACGCGCCGGAGCGGGTCGAGGTCCGCGGCGAGTCCTATCTCAACCTCGACGACTTCAAGGAGGTCAACCGCAGGCTCGAGGAGAAGGGCGAGGAGCCCTTCGTGAACGCGCGCAACCTGGTGGCCGGCTCGCTCAAGCAGAAGGACGCGTCGATCACGAAGACCCGGCCGCTGCGCTTCGTCGCCTACGCCCTGGGCACGATCCAGGGCAGGAAGTTCGCGACGCACGACGAAGTCCTGGCCTGGCTCCAATCGCTGAAGTTCGAGATCCCGGAGTACAAGGTGTGCAAATCGGTCGACGAGATCCAGGCCGTCTGGGACAGGACCGCCGCCGCCCGCGACTCCCTCGATCACGAGATCGACGGCATCGTCATCAAAGTCAACGACCTTTCCCTGCGCGGCCAGCTGGGTTCGCGCACCAAGAGCCCGCGCTGGGCGATCGCCTACAAGTTCCCGGCGCGCGAGGAGACCACCGAGGTCCAGAACATCGAGTGGAACGTCGGCCGCAGCGGGAAGATCACGCCCGTCGCCAAGCTGAAGCCCGTGTTCATCAGCGGCGTCACGGTGTCGAACGCGTCGCTGCACAACGCCGCGCAGCTGGACCGGCTCGACGTCCGCATCGGCGACACCGTGCTCGTGACCCGGGCCGGCGACGTCATCCCGTACGTGGTCAAGGTCATCGACTCGAAGCGGCCCGCGGGGGCGAAGAAGCCGCCCATCCCGGAGAAGTGCCCGGTCTGCAGCGCGGCGGTCGAGCGCACCGAGACCGACGTCCTCTGCAACAACAGTTTCGCCTGTCCCGCGCAGTTCAAGAAGGCGGTGGACCACTTCTGCTCGCGCCAGGCGATGAACATCGAGGGCTTCGGGCCGGAGTGGATCGAGCAGCTCGTGGACAAGGGGATGCTCAAGACGGTCGCCGACCTCTACTCGCTCGAGACGAAGAAGCTCCTCACGCTGGAACGCATGGGCGAGAAGCTCGCGCAGAATCTGCTCGACGCGGTCGCGGGCTCGAAGAGGGCCACGCTCCCGCGTTTCCTGAACGCCCTCGGCATCAAGCACGTCGGGGAATCGACCGCCGCCGTGCTCGCGGAGCATTTCGGCGGGATCGAGCCGATCCGGAAGGCCACCCTCGAGCAGCTCGAGGAGGTCCGCGACATCGGTCCGGCCGTCGCCGCTTCGATCTTCAAGTTCTTCCAGGACGCCCGGAACCTGAAGCTCATCGACCAGCTGCTCGCGGCGGGAATCGAGTTCAAGGCGCCCAAGAAGAAGGGCGACCAGCTGGCGGGCCAGGTCATCGTCTTCACCGGCGGCCTCGACCAGATGACGCGTGACGAGGCCAAGGCGCTGACGCTCGCGCACGGCGGGAAGACGGCGGATTCGGTCTCGAAGACCGTGACGCTCGTCGTCGCGGGCCCCGGCGCGGGGTCCAAACTTGACAAGGCAACCAAACTTGGTATAAAGATCGTGGACGAAGGGGCCTTCCTGAAGCTCATCGGTCGATGATTCAGGGGGGGCCCTTTTTTTGTCTTTGGAGATACCGCCGTGGTGGACAAGCTGAAGTCGATCTGGATGGACGGGAAGCTGGTGGATTGGGACGCCGCCCAGGTCCACGTCCTGACCCACACCCTCCACTACGGCCTGGGCGCGTTCGAAGGCATCCGCGCGTATGAGCTCTCCGACGGCCGCTCGGCGGTGTTCCGCCTGAAGGATCACATGCGGCGGCTCCTGGATTCGTGCCACATCGGCATGATGCAGTGTCCCTACTCGATCGACGACCTCTGCAAGGGCGCCAAGGAAACCCTCGGCGCCAACGGCCTCAAGGCGGGCTATATCCGGCCGGTGGCCTACATCGGCCAAGGCGTGATGGGCGTGCATCCCGCCGACAACCCCGTGCGCGTCTTCATCGCGACGTGGAAGTGGGGTGCGTACCTCGGCGAGGACGCGCTCAAGAAAGGCATCCGCGCGAAGATCTCGTCCTACACGCGCTGGCAGCCCAACACCGTGATGACCCGGGGCAAGCTGACCGGCCATTACGCGACGGGCATCCTGGCCAAGCGCGAGGCGAAGTCCCTGGGCTTCGACGAGGCGATCATGCTCGACACCGAGGGCTACTGCGCGGAAGGCTCCGGCGAGAATCTTTTCCTCATCCGCGACGGCAAGATCAAGACGGCGCCGCTGACCTGCGTGCTGCCCGGCATCACGCGCGATACGATCATGACGCTCGCGCGCGAGCACAACATCCCGATCGAGGAGCAGCGCTTCAGCCGCGATGAGCTCTATATCGCCGACGAGGCCTTCTTCACCGGGACGGCGGCGGAAGTGACGCCGATCCGCGAGGTGGACGGCCGCAGCATCGGCAAGGGCGAGCCGGGCCCCCTGACGAAGAAGCTCCAGGAGAAGTTCTTCGAGGTGGTCCAGGGGCGCAACCCGAAGTACGCGGGCTGGCTGGATCCCTATCCGGTCCAGCACTGATCCTTTCCCGGCCTGATCGCCCGGCCGACTGGGGTTGCCGCCGGGAGCCTTCGCCTTCAGGCTCTGAGCGATTCCTCATCGACCTTTCATCCCGGTTTCATATCATGGGCCGTAAGGTCACCATCGATGGCACTCGCCTTCGCCGCCGCGATCCGATCGCGTCCCGTCCTCTGGCTGATCGGCCTCGTCGGCCTGCTGTATCTCTGGAACCTCGGCCGCGTCGAGCTCAGCGTGACCGACGAGACCCGGACCGGCATGATCGTCCGGGACATGCTGAGCGGGAACTGGCTGCTGCCGCGGACGCCGGACGGCTACCTGGTCGAGAAGCCGCCGACCTTCTACGCCTCCTGTGCGCTCCTCGGCTCGATCTTCGGGGTGAACGAGTGGACGCTGCGCGGGGTCTCGATCCTGGCGTCCCTGGGCACGCTGGGGGTGACCGCCTGGTTCGTCCGTCTTTTCGGCTCATCGCGGGCGGCCTGGCTGTCCGTGGCGGCGCTGGCGTCGAACATCATCTTCCTCGCGGCCGCCCGCGACGCGATGGTGGATATGATGCTCACGTTCTTTCTGACCGTCGGCTTCGCGGCCTACTACGCAAAACGAGTGGGGAAGCTTTCGCCGGAGCGGGCGACCGGGCTCTGCGGACTGGCCTTCGGACTGGCCGCGCTCACGAAGGGCCCTCTGGGGCTGGCGCTCCCGATTGCCGTCTGCGGCGGCGACCTTCTGCTCCAGACCCGGGGCCGCTTCTGGAGCATTAGCAAGGCCTGGGCGCCGGCCATCGGAGTGGTCCTCCTGGCCGCCGCGGTTTCCGCGCTCTGGTATGTTCCCGGCCTGCTCGAGGGGAAGGGCGAGTTCCTGGAGACCTCGATCCTGAGCGAGAACTTCCGGATGCCCATGGGCAAGGCGAAGGGCATCGGCGTCGCGCACTATAAGCCCTGGTCCTACTATCCCCTGCGGCAGCTCGTGGCCGTCGTCCCGCTGCTCCCCCTGCTGGCCACGCTCCCCGGGTGGTTCCGCGATCCCGCTTCGGGTTCCGCCCGCCGCCTGCTGGGGAGCTGGTCCCTCTTCGGGTTCCTGCTCTTCGAGATCGCCTCGAACAAGCGCTTCTATTACCTGGTCACGATCCAGCCGGCCTTCGCCGCCATGATCGCGCTGGCGGCCGATCGATGGGCGGAGCGCAACCAGGGATCGCGGGCGATCTTCGTCGTGATCGGTGGCGCCCTGGCCCTTGCCGGCCTCGCCTGCGAGGTCGGCGCGTTCTTTCCCCCCTCGATCGGCGGCGCGCGCGGCGCAGAGATCGTCGCGGCAATCGGCCGTCAGCGCGCCTGGGTCGTCGGGTTCGGCTCCCTGATCGCGATTGTCGGGGCGGCCATGGTGTGGTCGACCCGCCGGGGTCCGGCGGAGCTGCTGGCATCGGCCGCCGCCGTGGGTCTGCTGGTCGTCGCCGTGCGCTGCGGCCTGGGCGACCGCTTCGAAGCCGAGTTCAACCGCACCCGGCCCTTCGTCGCCACGATGGCGCCGCGCATTCCGGCCGGGACCCGGCAGGCGATCCATCCCCCGATCACCGGGTATTCCCTCGACTTCTACTGGCCCCATTCGCTGCCGCGGGATTCCAAGGAAGCCCTGGCCGCCGAGTATGTGTTCATCCAGCGCCTGAAGATGGCCGAGCTGCCCGGAATCGTCGAAATCCTGGGGACGTGGAAGTACGGCGACAGCGACCGCGACGTCGTCCTGGTCCGTCGGACGCCCTGAGCGTCACTTCAGCAGGATCAGCCCTATCCCGTCGATCTCGGAGCCCGCGTGCCCGAAGATGCCGCCGACCGGCGACCCGTCCCCCAGCGTTTTCGTCTCGCCCTTCGGAGGGACGCCCACCCACGGACTTTCGTAGAGGTCTCCCGTCAGGAGCCGGCCGCCGGCGTGCCGCATGAAGACGATCTTGAAGCCGTCGATCCGATCCGTGGCGTGAACCACGATCTGTCCGATCGCGTAGCCCGGACGGGCGACGAGCTCCGGCATCGACGGATCGCCCCCTCCATGTCCGCCGCCGGACGTCGTCTTCTCGTCCAGCCGGAAGATCGCCTGAACGAACTTCAGATTCCCGCGGGATCCCTTCGGGCTGTATCGGAGGCCGACGAGGACGGCGCCTGCCGGCGCATTATCCTCGAAGTCGCCGCCGCCGGGGCCGCCGAGATAGGCGGTACGGGTCGGCTTGCCGGCGACGGGACCGGGCGCGACCTTGAAGCGCGGGCCGGCCGGCCGCTCCTTCAGGAGCTCCTTCAGCTCCGCCGTCGAAGGAGGCGCCCGCCGCGTCGCGCTGACCACGAGGTGCTGCACCGAAAACCCCTTCTGGTCGGTGAGCACGCGGATCTTCCTCGGTCCCGCGGCGTCGGCCTTGGGGAGCGGCAGGGAGATCCACTCCCAGCGGTCCGGCTCCTTGGGTCCGAGGTGCTGCGAATGGATCTTCTTCAGCGGCAGGTACGGGAGTTTCACCGCCATCCCCGCGGCATCGCCCGGCTCATAGGACGCTTCCAGCTTCGTCTTCGGATCGATGCCGTGGAGCCCGGTCGCCTGCATCGAGAACGAGAACACCTCCAGGCAGCAGCCGCCGACCAGCGCCCACGCGCGATAGGTCTGCTCCGGAAGGGCATAGTACTCCGCCTCGAGAAAGGAATGCCCCGGGGTGTCCGCGGTCGACAGCCAGACCGTCCCGATTTTCTCCCGCTCCGTGGACGCGAAGGATCCCGACGCTGCGAGGTCCGCGCCCGTGAAGAACGTGTCCCGGGCGCCGTCCATCAGGAGATCGACGAAGGCCTTGAAGCGGGGTGACGGGAGTCTGGACAGCTTGTCCAGGCCGGAGGCGCGCGAGCGGTTCATGACCGCTTCCGAGAACCCGATCCAGAACTCGCGCCGGTCCGCCGCGTCGGGATCGGCCGTCGGAGCTTTGACGGCGATCTCCAGGTACTTGGCCGGCAGCGCGGGATCCAACGGGGCGGCGGCGTCTCCTCCGCAGCGGAGCGCGCACCACGCCGCCGCCGCGCGGGCGTCGGTCGCGCCGTGCCCGGGGCGCTCGACATAAAGGCGCGCGATCGTGTCGTCGGACAGCTCCGATACCGGCAGGTCCAGCGTCCCCGATTCCGTGACGAGCCGGATCCGCACCGGGTCGGCGGAGGCGATCGTCCCTTCGAAGGAGCCGACGAGGGAGAGGTCGTCCCGAAAATCGAGCCTCACCTTCTGGTCCTTCGGGAAGCGGGACAGGGCAGCCAGGGCCTCGGGGCGCACGGGCGCCGCCAGCTTGAGAATCTCCAGGTCCTGCGCCGCCTCTTCTCTGCACGTGGGGGACTTGAGCCCTTTGATCGCGTCCTCGATCGCCGACCTCGCAGCGACCGGGTCGCGCAAGGCCATGGCCTGGTCCCAATAAGCCCGATACGTCGCGGTTTCGAATGCGGGCTTGGGCGGGGGCTTCGGGGCCGGTTTCGGCGCGGGCGCGGGCTTGGGTTTCGGCGCCGGAGAGGAGGGCGGCGGAACGGTGGCGAGACGGCGCTCGAATTCGGCGTTCAGCGCCGGGAAAGTCCCGATGAACCCGCGCAGCCGTTCGACTTCGTCGCGGCGCCCCTCACGAAGCGCCGCCAGGGCGGGCTCGATGAACCTCGGCATCGCGTCGCGCGCCTTCGCCTCGAGCCGCGCGCGGCGTTCATCGATCCCCGCCGACCACGCGGATTCCGTCCGCCGGGACCGGGCCGTGTCCAGCTCCCGCGCTGCGAGGGAGAAGTCGTCGCTCTCGATGCGCATCGCCAGGAGGCGATCGACCTCCGTAAACGCGCCCACCGGGAGCCCGGCTTTCGCAACCGGAACGAGGGACGGGGAAGGCGACGGCGCCGGCTCGTCGGGGCGCGCCGGCGGACGACCGGAGCCGCTCGAGACCAGCGCGACGATCACCACGACGACGGCCACGACCGCGGCCCCGAGTGCCAGCGGCAGCTTCGAACGCGGAGGCGGCTCCTGCGCGAGCGTGATCGCCTTGAGCTTCGCGGTGCTGTCGGGAGTCGGCGGTCGAACGGAGGGGAAGCGCGACGACGTCCCCGGCCGCTTTCCGACGGCGGTCGCTTTCAGCCGCGCGATCTCCGCGTCCACCTGCGCCGGCGGGAGATCGGCGAACAGCCCGCGCACGCAGTCGGGGCAGGATACCTGGGCTCCGACACGGAAGGCCAGGCCCTTTTCAAAGTCGGACCCCAAGAGGCGGTTCTGACAGTGATAGCAATAGACGATCTCTTGTCCCATGGAGCCCCGGTCCCTGCGATCCGCCGTGTTGAGGATATACGACGGACCCGGAGATCGCACGACGAAAGAGACGGCTCAGGCCAGCCGGCCGGCGTTCATCCGGAGCACCCGCGTCGCGCCCTTCAGGATTGATTCGTCGTGGGTCACGACGAACAGCGTCCCGCCTTGCGCGGTCCGGCGCAGGCAGTCCACGACCAGATCCGCATTGGGACGGTCCAGGGACGCCGTCGGTTCGTCCGCGAAGACGACCTTCGGGCGGTGGACGACGGCGCGCGCGATGGCGACACGCTGCTTCTCGCCGGCGGACATCTGCCACGGGAACTTGTCGCGGCAGTGGCCGACCTTCAGCTCGTCGAGCAGCGTCCCGTTGTCCGGCGCCCCTGCGGTGCGGACGTTTTCCATCGCGGTCAGGTGGTTGATCAGGAAGTGGTTCTGGAAGACGAAGCCGAAGCGGGCGCGGCGGAACTCCGCGAGCGCGTCCCGGGTGAGCGAGGCGTAGGACGTGCCCGCGAACGAGGCGTCGCCGGACGTCGCCGGCTTCAGCCCGGCGAGGATATAGAGCAGCGAGCTCTTGCCCGACCCGCTCGGCCCGAGCAGGCCGATGAACTCGCCCTCCCGAACGTCGAGCGTGACCCCGTCCACGGCGCGCACTTCATTGGCGGCGTCCCGGTACACCAGGAGGAGGTCCCGTCCGCTCAGCATCATCCGCGCCTTTCGATGATCGTGACGGGATCGAGCTTGCGGAGGCGGCCGATGACGGTGGTCGCGGCGAACGCGTGGGCCACGAGCGGGAGCGTCAGGGAGACGAGGAGGGGACCCGGCTGCCACCAGGGGAGCGGGATGCCGCGCGGCATCATCACGACCTCCCGGAACGCCCAGAAGAGGCCGAAGCCCAGCACCACCCCGAGCGCCCACGACAGCGCCATCAGGCTCGCCGTCTCGCCCGAGACCATCCGGAACAGCCGCCGCTGCGTGTGGCCGATCGCCAGCAGCACGGCGAATTCGTCCATCCGCTGCGCGTAGAAGATGTTGTTGATCAGGCCCACCACCAGGGCCACGACCACGATCAGCGTGATCGAGATGAAGCGGAACACGAGGATGATGCGGTCGAAGCCCTGGGTGACGTCGTCCACCGCGCGGGCCTTGTCGTAGACCTTGATCTCCTTGAGGGTGCGCAGGAAGGCGTTGAGCTCCGCCGTGCGGCCGGGCTTCGCGACGACGATCTCGCGCTCCCACAGCTTGGCGGAGAAGGCATATTGCAGCGGGCTGTTCAGGTATTCGAACGAGCAGATGCCGACGGGGACGGGACCCTTCAGGATCCCGACGATCTTGAACCGGCCCAGCATCCAGTCTTCCTCGTCGACGTCGACGCCGAACTCCCGCCCCAGCGGCCATCCGTTGGCCTTCATGATGTTCTCGTGGATAGCGACCTCGTTGGTCCCGGGGGCGGGCATCCTCCCCTCCCCGATGCGCGCGTGCACCCGGCGGAGGAGGTACTCGTTCTCCTCGAGCTTGCCGGCGCGGAGGTTGAAGGGCATGGGGCCGATCAGCGACTTGACCCGCACGAAGCAGTTTCTCGAGTCGATCATGCGCTCGACGGCGGGATGGGCGCCGATCCCGGCGAGCAGCGCCTTGGGCAGCCGGGTGTCCTTCTTCGGGAAGACGAGCGTCCACTCATCGAACTCGCCGGTATAGACGAGCATCGAGTCGCGCAGGCCGCCGAGCGTGGAGAGGATGACGATGACGAGCATGACGATGAACGTGAGGATGATCGCCGCCGGCAGGATCTTCCGCACGTTGCGACGCCCGTAGAGCCAGGGGGAGAGCGGATCCATCAATGGACTCCCGGCTGGATGCGCCGCAGGGCGTCGAGCGCATAGGCGCCTTCGTACCAGGTGCGACGGCGCATCATCCCGACCAGCAGGGGAACGGCTCGCGGGTCCTTGAAGGAGCCGAGGCCTTCGGCCGCGCGATAGCGGACGTAGAGCTCGGGATCCTCCAGAGCCTTCGCCAGACGGTGAAAAGAGCGCGGGTCGCCGGAGCGGCCCAGCGCCGCGACGGCCCAGAGGCGGACGCAGACGTCGGCGTCGTCGGACGCCTTCAGGAGCGCGTCGGCGAGGGGCGCGGTCGATTCCAGCTGCGCCGCCCGCCAGGCGGCCTCGTGCCGGATGCCGGCCGACGGATCGACCAGGGCCGCCGCGAGATCGGCATCCTCGAACGCGGGCTTCCGCTCCGCCAGCAGGACGAGCGAGAGGGACGTGACGATGGCGCAGGCGCTCAGGGCGAAGACCGCCATCTGCGGCTTCAGCTTGCGGAAGGCGATCGAGACGAGCGGACTCAGGGCTCCCATGGCCAGAAGCAGCATCGCGACCGGTCCGGCATAATAGACCGCATGCCAGCCGAGCGCGCAGAGCTCGCGGAGCCGCTCGCCCCGGAAGGAGGAGCGGCTGACTTCGTCGAGGGCCGTCTTGAGAGTGCCGAGATCCGGATGAGCCGGGAGATCCCTGGAAGCGATGCCGGCCGAGACGCGGCCGCCGACGGCCACGTCGACGGGAGGCTCTGTGGCGAGCGTGAAGTGGAGCGCGCGGAGGAGAGGCTCCAGGGTCCGGTCCGTGACGAGGGCGATCGGCTGGGCCTTGCGCGCGCGCGCGGGGTCGGTGGAATAGAACTCCTTCAAGGGCTCGGCGGTATAGAGCGTGTTCCGGTAGTAGGCGTTCGCGACGGCCTTCCCGGGGGAGTTTCCGAGCAGGAAGGCATCGCGGAAGAGGGCGATCCGCAGGAGAGACTCCTTCCATTCCGCGGGGCGGGGCATGGCCGCGCCGCCGAGCGAGGCGGCCAGCGCGACGGCGATGATGACGAGGGCTTTGGCGGGACGGGGGCCCTCGCGGAGCCGCTCCCGGCGCCGGGCCCAGATCAGGGTCGAGCCCAGGTGGATTCCCGCGGGGACGACGAGACCGAAGAGAAGGGCCCGGAACCAGAAGTAGGGAAAGAAGGCGACGGTCACCAGGATCGCGATGAAGAGGCCGGAGGCCTGGGGCAGCCGGGCCGCACGCGGTCCCAGATCGCCGAAGGCGAGCGCGGCCGAATGGACGAGGCCGACGAAGAACGCGATCGGAAACGCGAACACGAGAGCCGGCCCGACGGGCCCCATCGATTTCACCTCATCGGGATTCGGAAGGGGAATGGCTCCCGCCTTCAGGAGAGCCGTCGAGTGCTCGAGGATGTTCCCGATCGACAGGCTCATGAGCGGGATCGAGACCACGGTCATGATTCCGAAGGCCGCGGCCAGCGCGGCGAGGGTCGTGAGGACGGTCCATGTGAAAGAGGAGGTGAGGGCCGCGACGCCGGAGCCGAAGGGCGCGTACGGCTCCCGAAGGGGAAGGCCGTTGAACTTCTCCGGCCCGGAGCCCCGCACCCGCGCGGTCAGGTAGTCGGCCAGCTGTCCCAGGCGGTGCCCGGCGATGCGGTCCAGCTTGGCCCGGGTCCACGGAAGCGTCCGGCGCTGCGACTTGAGAAGCAGGCCGGAGCTGCTGCGAGAAATCCGGAGCTTCAGGGGGACGGTATTGGGGTTGAAGGAAAGGAAGGCGCCGCTCAGCAGCTGCCAGCCGCCACGACGGGGATCCTTCAGCGCCCAGGCGCCCGACCGGCCGGCGAATTCCTGGAGGTACTGCTCAAGCTCCTCGTCGGTGCCGGCGAAGGGGAGAGTTCTGTCGGGCGTCATAGGAGGCGGCGGAAAGTATAACAGATCGACTTTCTTGAGTCAGGATCGTAATACTCCTATGATGCCGCCCGTGGCGCTGCGAGCCGTGTTCCTACTGTCGCTCCTGGCGGCTCCCGCGCTCCTCCGGGCGGACGAGCGCGAACCCGTCATCGAATTCCATCTCAAGTACATCGCCCTCTACGGACGTCGCGAGTCGACGTTGAACTACGACTTCGACGGCGACGGCAAGCTCGACATCCTGAACGTCACCATCAACACCGACCACGGCGCGCCCGAGCGCTGGCTCAGCATCCACTACCAGCGCGCCGGCGGCTACTCGGAGGCGCCCGACGCCATGTGGCCCCTGAGCGACCAGGCCTGCGCGCTCGTCCTCGGAGACTTCCTTCCGGGCGGCGGAACCGAGATCGGCTACCTGGCGGAGGACGGGGTCTACGTCTATCCCTGGGATGCTGCCGCGAAGAAGCCGTCCGAGAAGCCGGTCAAGCTGATCCACGTGCGCACCTTCTTCCGCGCCCCCAGCCTGACGCAGATCCCGCTCTGGCAGTGGAAGATGGACCTGTCGGGCGACGGGCTCGACGACATCGTCGTGCCGCTGCCGGACGGATACCGCGTCTATTTCCAGACGGCGCCGGGGATCTTCGGCAAGGTTTCGGTGCTGGAATCCGACCTGGCCGCCGGCGGCACGCGCGCGGTCGCGGCGGCCGCCTACGCCGACTCGCCCGAAATCTCCCCTTCCCAGTTCCGCTCCGTCACCGAGCTGCCGAGGCTCGAGGTCGTCGACATCAACGGCGACGGTCTCTCCGACCTGGTCCTGATCCGCCGCAGCACGATGACCTACTTCCTCCAGAAGGAGCGAGGGGTCTTCTCCTCCATGCGCCCCTACATGGTCAGCTATGACATCCCCACGCTGCGCGACGAGGTCAAGAAGGACAGCGTCAATTTCGCGATCATCAAGTTCATCGACATCAACGGCGACGGCCTCGCGGACCTGGTCGTGACGAAAGTCGAGGGGCAGCTCGGGCTCTTCGACAGCATCAAGACGAGCATCTATCTGCATCTCGGAACCGGCAAGGGCAACTTCAACGCGGACCGGCGGATCAAGATCGACGGCGTCTCGATCGATCCCGAATTCATCGACATGAACGGGGACGGCAAGCTGGACGTGATCACCTCGCGGCTCCGCACGGACCTGCTCAAGCAGGCGGCGAACAGCCTGATCCTCGGCGACGTGGGGATCAGCTATGAGGTGTTCCAGTTCGACCCGGAGAAGAACAACTTCATGCCGGACCCGGTCTTCGAGAAGCAGATCCTCGTCCGGAAGAACGACCTGGAAAAGACGGGCGCCGGCGCGGTGCCCCTCGTGTTCGTCCGCGGAGACCTGACCGGCGACGGCCGGCCCGACCTGATCGTCGTCGATCCGAAAACCAGCGAGCTGCTGATCCATCCGGGGCGGCTGAAGGATTACGGGCGGGGGCCGGTGATCGATTTCGACAAGACGCCGCACTATGCGATCAAGATCGACCGCCATCCGAAGGGACTGCAGCTGATGGATGTGAACGGCGACGGCATCAACGACATCATCCTGTACTACAACGGCACGGTGGGCGTGGTCCTCTCCGAGAAGAAGTAGCGCCGCCTCCCTCCAAGCCGCGGCTACTCCTTGTCGTCGGTCTGTTCCCCCTCGTCCTCAGGGCCAGCGTCCATGCTTCCGCCATACCCGCCGAGGCCGCCCATCCCTCCGTTGGGCGTGACCTCTTCGAGCACGGATTCGTTGACGTAGATCGGGGCCTTCATCTGCACCGCCAGCGCGATGGCGTCGCTCGGTCGCGAGTCGATCTCGACGGTCTTGCCGTTCTGCCGCAGCACGAGGCGGGCGTAGAAGGTGCGCTCCTTGAGTTCGGTGACGATGATGCGGTCGAGCGAGCAGTCGAGCCCGGCGATGACGTTTTCGATCAGGTCGTGGGTCATCGGCCGCGGCGTCTTCTTGCCCTTGATGTTGCGGTCGATCGCGACGGCCTCCCAGATGCCGATCACGATGGGGAAGGCGCGCCCGCCGCCGACTTCCTTGAGGACGATGACCTGCTCGTCGTTGGTCTCGCTGATGATGATTCGCGAGAGTTCCATGTGCACCACGGTGGCGGCCTCACCTGAGCGACAAGCGCATTATACCGCCGCTGCGCGCCGGCACCAACCAAATTCCCGTCGTCGGCGAGAGATTGTCGTCCATCATCCGTTGACTTCCACTCGGCGCGGGG